>JARDZW010000002.1 GCA_029240655.1 Chloroflexota bacterium | reverse complement strand
TCACGTTCCAGGTGGTGTTCGGGGATGGTCATCTCAGCAGCTCGTCGCAAGTCGCGGGAGTTCGCGCGGCCGATCAGGGCAATCGCACCAACCCAGTAGGGCTTGGCCCAGAAGGGCATGGACATCGAAACGAGCGATACGCGGCGCGATCCTCAAGCTTCGGCACATCGCGCTCGACCAGGAGCGCAGGTCGCCACCCCAGTGTGACGTCCATGCCGTCGCAAACCCGGTGCCGGCCGTCCCCAACGGAGAGTGGTCGCGTATGGGCCTGGCCGACTCGTCGACGATGTCCGCGGGATAGATCGGTCCGTAGGCAGCAAGTGACGAGATCGCGTCACTGCGCGACCATCCCGGGTCGAAGCCGGCATCCCGAGCCAACTCGCCGCCCCACAGGATCGATACGTGAAGATGCGTGTGGTTCACGCTCGGCTCGCGCGACGAGTACGACCAGCGCAATCCCGGCAGCTGCGATTCGGCCACGTGGTCGAATGTCGCCCCGACGCGCTCGCGCAGGAACGTCGCGTCAGCGGGCGATAGCGCGTCGCCCGCGTGCAGCGTGAGGAACCGCGCGGTCACGCCGGCTAGCATCGCGCTCCCGCTGGGAACATCGCCCGCGACCTTCGGCATTGCCGAAAACCAATAGAAGCCGCCCGACCACGCATCGCGAGCCCACCACACGAGGATGGCGCCGATCTCGCGAGCGGTCTCCAGATCCATCCCGTCGTCGAGCAGTCCATTTACAGCAAACGCGGTCGCTCTCGCAAAGGTCGTGCTGGCTGGCTTCGGCGACCCATCGGCCAACGGATCCGAGGTCGTCGGCGTGCCCCAGCCGTAGGCCGAGCGGGCGGAGTCCAGCCACGCGCGGGCGGTGCGTCGGGTAGCGTCGTCGCTCGCGGCGACGGCCGCCGACAGCAACAACCCCTTGGTCGTGGCGTCGGGCGGGACGGGCGGGCCGAATGACGGATTGTCCGCGGCCGTCGATACGCTTGGCAGCAGCCGCTCATACGTGCCAACGTTGTTCCGCGCGCCGACGGCGTCGACCGCGAGCGCCAGGGCGACCAGCGGGATCAGGGTGATGGCGACCCGGCGTGCGGTCCGTCCGTTGACGCTCAGCGCGCTTCGACCACGATGGGCGACCGGGGCTGGCGGCCGACGCCGCGGTAATGAAAGCCGGCAGCCACGGCATCGGCGGCGGCGATGATGCCGCGGCCATCGAACAGGATCGGCTGCCGCGTGCGGTCGCGCAGTCGCGGGAGCGGCAAGGTGGCGAATTGCGGCCACTCGGTGGCGATGGCGACCGCATCGGCGCCCTCGAAGACATCCTCCGCGCGGCTCGCGATCTGCAGACCCGGCGCGGCGGCGACCGCGCGATCGGGTCGAACGGCTGGGTCATGCGCGGTCACGACGACGCCTTCCTCGAGGAGTCGCCGGGCGACGTGCAAGGCGGGCGAGCCGCGCAGGTCGTCCGTGTCCGCTTTGAAGCTCAGGCCGAGGAGGCCGACACGGGATTCGTCACGTGGGATCTCTGCGAGGATCTGGCGGACGAACCGATCCTGCTGTTCGACGTTCACCTGGCTGATCGCCCGGGCAACGTGCATGGAGAGGCCGCGCCGGCGCCCCGCCGCCGCGAGCACTTGGAGCTCCTTGGGGAGACACGACCCCCCGAATCCGAGGCCGGGACGCATGTAGACAGAGCCGATGCGCGGGTCCAGACCGATCCCATCGAGGACCTCGGTCACCTCGACGCCGTACTCCTCGGATAGAGCCGCCACCTCGTTGACGAAACTGAGCTTCAGGGCGAGGAAGCCATTCGCAACATTCTTGATGAGCTCCGCGGCCGCCACATCGACATGCAGCCGAGGGGCCTCGATGGCTGCATACACTCGCTCGACGACAGCCAGGTGGGCATCGGTCGTCTCGGCGAACCGCCCGAAGATGATCCGCGATGGGTGCTCGTAGTCGTGGACGGCCGAGCCTTGGCGCAGGAACTCGGGGTTCGTCGAGACCCGGGCGCCGTCCGCGCGACCGAGCAGCTTCGGCAGGCGGACCGACAGCCCGGGCGGCAGTGTGCTGCGCACCGAGACATCGACGTCCGGCCACCGACGCAGGTCGGCTGTCGCGGACTGGAGCTGACTCAAGTCCGGCTCGCCAGTGTCCGAGATCGGCGTGCCGACGGCGAGGAACACGAGGTCCGGGTCTTCGACCTGGTCGAGCGACCCGACTACCGTGATCCGTTCCCGTGACTCGGCGAACGCTTCGGCCAATCCTGGCTCTTCGATCGGCATGCCGCCGGCCTGGAGCTCTCTGAGGCGGTTCGGGGCCGTTTCGACAAGGGTCACGTGGTGCTCGCCCCGTCGGGCGAGGCAGACCCCCGTGACCAAGCCGACATAGCCCGCCCCGACAACGGTGATTCGCATGGCCGGAGGGTAGCAGAACGTTCCGATGGGCATGATCGGCACGACCGACGAGGGGACGGTCGGAAGTCCGGAGTCATGGTTGCTCGGGCGGATGCGAACCCATCGTCGGCATGCCGCAGACGAAACGAGACCCTGCGATAATCGCCGCGCTCACGCTCGTCTGTAGTTACGGTGGATCGCCATCAAGCACCGATTGCTCGACTCCTCACCGTCGGTCGATTGGTCTTCCCGATGGTTCGCCGTACGTGACCTTCAGCCTGCCGCAGCGATCGAAGGGCGCTCGGCCGCAGTGATGGTCCTTGGCGGAGCGAGCTTGGCCGCTGCGGCGGTCTTCACGACTTGGTTGGCTGTCCCTCTCGGATCGGTACCGACGATCCTGTTCGCGGCGGTGCTCGCGGCGTTCGGTGCCGTCGTGTTCGGTCGTTGGCGGCCCGAGGCCCCGATCCTGGCTCTCCTGTTCACCGCCGCATTGATCGGGTCACCGATCGTCCCCGCCGGGTATCGGTATATGCCAACGCTGATCTGTATCGCGACCAGCGTCGGGACCCTTGGATACTGCCTCTATCGGGGCGACCGGCTGCAGATACCGGTGCGGGGCGTGGCGATCCTGCTGGTTGCGTACGCGGCCGCGGCAGGGATCTCGACGATCACGTCGACCGATCAGCGGCTGAGCCTGACGTATTTCGGCGGGATCGTCCTCTCGCTCGGAATCGCATTTATCGCGTCACCCACGCTGCTGAAGACGGCGACGGCTCGATTCGCCTTCGCGGCGACCGCCGGGATCATCGGCGTTGTGCTGGCCATGGCGAGCATCGCGCTGTGGCTCCTCGGCCCTGTTCCAGCGTTCGATCACTCTCTGGGCATCTACCTGGTCACGGAGCTTCGCATCCGTGAAGTCCTGACAGGTCTGGTCATCCCACGCGCCTCTGGGCCGTACACGGTCCCGGGGTCTCAGGCGTTCAATCTGTCGATCGCGTTGTTCTCGCTGCTGGCCATCCGACGGATGGTCGGCCCCCGAACTCGTCGCGCCCTGTTGGTGGGGATCGCGTTGATCGTCCTGGCCATCCTCATGACGATGGCTCGCACTGGTTGGCTCGTGGCGATCGTTGGCGCGCTCACGTTCGCGGCGATCGTCGCCGAGCGCGCCATGTCGGGCGCATCCGGCATGCCGCGTCGGGCATTCGTGGACGGTGCCGCCCTCGGCGCGTTCGTCGTCCTGGGCTTGACGCTGGGGGCGCTGCTGACGAACACGATCGGCGCCGAGGCGAGGTACGACCTCGCCAAGGCACGTTACGGCGATGTCGCGGCGGGAACCACGGAAGAGGACATCGTGAGCGGCGTAGTGCTCCCCCCGCCACCGGGCTCTAGTAGCGCGACACCCCAACCGCCCCCGACCGCGGTTCGCGGCGGGGCGGATTCCAGCAGCCGGGGCGTCATCTGGGCAGCCAGCCTGGAGGCGATCTTGGAGCGGCCCCTGACGGGCCACGGGCCCGGCACGAATGCCGAGGCTCTGGCACCGTTCCTGACGGGCGCGAATATCTATTATCGTGGTCTGACGTCGCACAGCACGTGGCTGCGAACGGCTCTCGAGATGGGCGTCATCGGGCTCGTGGCAATGCTGGGCATCGTCGCCGCTACCGCCTGGACCGTTCTGCGCCATCGGTCTGTCGATGGGCGTCTGCTGGAGCCGTCGATGTGGGCCCTCATCGCGGCGACGGCCGCGATCTTCGTCGGGCAGTCCCTGGAGACGCTCCTGCTGGGCGGCCTGACCTATGCGAGCCTGTACTGGGCCCTGGCCATGGGCATGCTCGTCGCCCGGCCAGCCGCGGTCGCCGGCCCGGTCACGATCGATGGAGGGTCGGGCGATCGATTCGCGCAGGTGCCGCGCCGTCCGTGAGCTCGCCCTATTCCATCGGCCGCTCTGACGCATCGGCCAGCCGTTCGGCCGCGACCTGGCGGGCCGCCGACGCCTCGGTCGCACGGGACAGGATGTAGGCACGCACCAGCCGCACCAAGTGTGGTGACACGGCGACCACGATGAGCGTGGAGATGACGGCAGCGGCGGGCCACAGGTCGGTGCCTGCGACGACGCCGTGGGCGACGGTGGCAAGGAAGCAGACGGCCCAGACTCGTAGGCCGCTGCCATCCGAGGATCGCACGATCCCTCGGAGCGCCCACAGGTTCATCGCCAGCAGGGCACCGTAGCTGATCGCCGTGGCCGCGGCGGCACCGTACGCGCCCAGGCTCCGAACGACGACGAGGTTGAGTCCGATGTTCAGCGCCGCCGCGAGGGCCAGGTGCACGGCCAAACGACCTTGACGAAGCCCGGCGCCGTAGACCAGGGCGAAGGTCGACGATGCTACGAAGGCTGCGAGCCCGATGGCGATCGGACCGCCCAGCCGCGGGTCGATCGGCAGGAAGTCACCGATCGTCGCGACGAGGATCACGCCGATCGACAGCAACGCCATGATCCAGCCGAGCACGTCCGCTGCGAGGACCACCAACGAGTACACGCGGGGCGTGTCGCCCCGATCCCATGCGCGAAACACCCGCGGCCGGACGACGACAAAGAGAACGGATGGGACGAGCCGAAACACCAGGTCGACGATCCCGTACGTCGCCGCGTAGATACCGACTTCGTCGAGCGGGCGAAGACTCGACAACACGAAGCGGTCGCTCACGGACAGCAGGTACAGGGAACCCGCCGCGGCCAGGGAGCCGAAACCGTATCCGGTGATGTCGCGCCGGGACCCACCCCGCGGCTCATCCTTGGCGCGGTCTTCCGCCGGGAACGCGACGCCGGTCTTCGCGGGCTTCGACGCCGCCATGACGAGCACGGCGGTCCCGACGCCGAACCCGACCGCGAACCCGACAGCCGCGGCCACGGCGGTCCCGAAGGCGATCGCCAGAGCGACCGCTCCGACCGCACCGACGACCGCGCGCACGACCGCCCCACCACTGACTGCGCCGAAACGGAGCATCGCCAGCAGGCGCGCTGTCGAGACTAGATAGGCACCGATGGTGCCGGTCAAGATGGCCGTGGAAACGGCCACACCGACCTCCGCCGTCGGGATGAAGATGGCCGACAGGACGCCACCCACCAGGCACGACCCCAGCAAAGCGGCTACGACGCCTCGGAGGGGCATGTGGAATTCGGGCCGGTGGGCGAACCGCACGACGACTGCCTCGAGCCAGCCCGTCGTCAGCTGCGGCACACCATTGGCGATCGCGAGGATCAAGGCGAGGATCCCATACTGGGCCGGGCCGAGGGTCGCGAACAGGAAGGGGATGGAGACGAGCGACGCCAGGCCGGGAACGACGTAGCTTGGTGCGAGAACGGCCGAGTCGCGTCCGACGCGCGGGATCCTCGCCACAAGTGCGCGGGTACGGAACGGTGCCCGTGGCGCCGGCATCAGCGCCGGTTCACAGCGTTTGGCGCCGGCCCGGGCCGGCCATTCGAGCGATCGGTTCAACCATCGTAGTGCGGACGATAGTGTGCGCAGGGACGAAGGGAAACGCGAGGCTACTCGCCCATGCCCTCATGGAACCGACGCCGCGCCCCGGCCTCTGGCTCGCTGGTGCTGCTCTCGGTGGTGCTGCCGCCGTTCGTGTTCTGATCGGAGCGATCATTCGCAGGAAGCACCGGTGCCAGGTCTACGGCGCCGGATCAGGGGACCAGGGAGCTCCAGATCGCGTCCATCGCTTTGGTCGACTGATCGAGAGAATGGCGGGCGATGCTGGCCGGCGCCGCGGCAGCGAAGCCCTCCCGTCGCTCGACGTCTTCGAGCGATCGCAGGGCAGCGACGATCGCTCCGGGATCGCCAGACGGGATGAGGATTCCGGTTCGGCCATCCTGGACGGACTCGGGCAGGCCGCCGACGCGGCTCGCGATCACCGGGACACCGGCTGCGAGCGCCTCGATCGCGACCAGCCCGAGCGACTCACGGCGCGAGGGTACGACGACCACGTCAGCGCTTCGAATCCAGTCCGGCACCGCGTCGTACGGCACACCGCCGACCAGGCGGATCCCTGGGTACCGCTGCGCGATGACGGGCGCGAGCTCACCGCTGCCGACCATCACGCCGAGCCACCCGTCGAGGTCGGCCAATGCCTGGGCGAATGTCTCGGCACCCTTCAACGCGATCATCCGGCCACAGAACAGCGCGACGCGTGCGTCCTGCGGCAGGCCGGTCGCGTCCCGGGCGGCACGCCGGTCGCCAGGTTGGAATCGAGCGGTGTCTACGCCCGGCGAAACGATCAGCGGTTCGATGCCGAGCCGCCGGACCATCGCGGCTGTGTGCTCGGAGTTCGCGACGACACGCGACGCCGACCGAGCCACGAGGCGGGCGAGCCGTCGACGGAGCCACGACCGCTGCGCTGAGACCGCGAGATCGGTCCCATGCGCGTATACGACGTGCGGAAGGGACCGCAGGCGAGCCGCCACCATTCCGATCAGCCCGGTCGGGAAGAAGACGTGCGTCTCGACCCCGTCGAATCGACCCCGAGCCGTGCATGCGGCCCAGGCCAGTTGGAGGTAGCGGATGACCACCGGACCGCGGTAGCTCGTCGCCGCGACGACCCGCATCGTCGTTCCGGTCGCTCGGGCACTCCTGACGCGCCCTTCGACGAACGGCCCCACATCCGGTCGGTCCGACGTCGGGTAGAGGCTGGTCACCAGGAGTAGGCGCAGGTCGGTGCGCTGCAGGGCATGCTCGGCGTCACCCGTCGTAATTCGGTCGCCTTCCCCGGCCAAGCTCCTCCCGTCTGACGATCTCTCCGGGACCGGTGGACTCGGCATCAGGCGCCGGTACAGCGCGACGAGCCGCGCTCCTTGGTCGTCCCACATGTACCGCTCGAGCACGGCCGCTCGACCGCGTCGGCCCATCGCCTCTGCGCGTTCCGGATCGTCGAGCAGGGCGTCGATCGCGGCGGCGACCGCCGCCGGATCCGTCGGATCGACGAGCAAGCCGGCATCGACCGCGCCAACGATCTCCCGCCACACCGGGAAGTCGGATGCGACGACCGGGACGCCGCTCGCGAGGTACTCGAACAGTTTGGTTGGCTGCGCATCGATGTAGTTCTCGACGGGCTGGAAGACCACGAGGCCCACCCGAGTCGCCCCCAGCAGGCCGATGACCTCGGAGCGGTCCAGCCAACCGGGTGCCTCGATGGCCGGTGCGCCGGCGCCGGCCGGTTCGGCGACCGAGGCGACCGCGGCGCTCACCGCCCCGTCCATCGGGCCGGCGATGACGACGCGGAGATGGGGTCGGTGGCGCAGCCCCCGGACCGCGTCGGCCATCACCAACCCACCTACGGCCTCGGTTACTCGCCCGACGTAGGCGACGGTCATCGGCCGCTCCGCGTACCGCATCGGCTCGAGATCGGCAAACTCGCGGCGCAGCGGAAAGTTCTGGACCACGACCGTCTGATCAGCCGGAAACCTGCGGGCGACATGCGGTGTCGCGGCAACGACGCCGCTAACCATCCGTCCGGCGACAAGGATGCCGATCCGCGCGGCCTGCGAAATCAGTGGCCGGGCCCAGGGTGGGAGATACGGCTTGTAGGCCACCTGACTCGGAAGATCCTCGTGCGCGTCGTAGACGACCCGCATGCCCAGGATCCTGAACAGCGCGCCGACCACCAATAGTTCCGGGTCGTGCAGGTGCACCAGGTCCGGGCGGATCCGCCAGACCGCCCGCACGACCCGCATCGGCATGATGACGATCCGGGCGAGGCGATGCTGCACCTCGCCGATCGACACGAAGGCCACGTCCCCGAGGTCGATCGGCGGAAGACCTTGTCCGATGAATGTCACGGAGTAGCCGGCCTCCGCGAGCGTCTGGCACTCCTTGCGCAGGATCCGCGGATCGTCGCTCCGGTGGACGGTCGAGACGTGGACGACACGCCACGGACCGGGCCGGCGCCGATGTTGCGTCCGCTCCGTCGGGAGCAGCCAAAGGAGTACCCCGGTGAGGAGCAGCCCATGCGTCAACAGGGTCGTGAGCGCCCCGGAGTTGGTGAGGCCCCACACGCCGACCGCAACCACCGTGATGGTGATGAGCGGGGGTTTGGCGACAGACACGGCGTCCAGCCCGATGAGCACGACGGCGAGCACGACGGATGCGACCACGATACCTGCGAGACCGAAGTTCGCGATGCCATCGGCCCACAGGTTGCCGTTCGCGTTCACGAACGGATCCTCGAAGTAGCGCAGGCCGATCAGCGCCGGTGGAGTCTCGACGAACGGCTGCGGTGTAAGTCCCTCGAGGACGCTGTGCGAAAGCAGGTACGGTGGCTCGCGCGAGAAGAATTCGTAGTAGTAGGCGAGAATCTGTCCCGGGACGGCGATGGCGCGCCGCACCAGCATCGACGCGGGGAAGATCCAGCCAAGGGCCGCGACGATGGCAGTGCCCACGACCAGGAAGGTCGTCGCCCACGCGAACCAAACGCCGAAGCGGTCGCGCTGGCGACCCACCAAGACGAGCACGGCCACGACGAGCGGCAGCAGGAACAACATGCTTCGGAATGCCGTCGTCGCGTAAACGAAACTCAGCGCCAGGACGCCGCCGACGATGAAGGCCGGCCGTCGGGACCAGACCCCGTAAGCGAGCAAGAGGGGGGCGACGACACCTCCGGTCCACCAGACCGCGTACCCGGCCAGTCGCCCGGCCTCCGCGAGCTCGTCTCGGTAGTCGCTCCGGGTGCCGAAGATCTGGTCCAGCCCCGGGATGCTCGTGGGAACCCCGAAGAAGAAGGCGATCCCGGCGGATCCCGCGAGGCCGAGCACCGCCAACAACATGCCATATCGAGCGGACGGAAGTGTCGGCCCGGGCAGGCGGAGTCGCACGTGCCCAACGACGGATATGACACCGGCGAATGAGATGGCGAGCGTCAGCCAGAGCGGCAACAGCACCCAGCCGGTACCAAGGACGAATGCCGGGACGATGATTCCCGGGACGTACGCCGCGACATACAGAACCCATAGCGCCGCGTCCGAGGGGCGCCGCGCGGCGACCGCCAGCCACGGTGTCGGGGCGATCGCCAGCAGGCAGGCGACGAGGAACGAGCCATCGCGGTCGAGGCGATCAACGAGGCCCGAGCTCGACATCCGTGGGGCGATGAGCAAGACGTAAACCGCGACGATGGCGATGACATACGCCGTCCCCGCCTGGAAGGGCGCGATCCGACCCTGGAGTCGATCCGAGCCTCTCGTTTCCTCGATCGTTGGCGAGGCGACCGCGGTGGGGAGATCTTGAGCGGCGGCGTCCGCCATCAGCCCGTCGTCATCATCGATCGCTGGGCGGCTTCGAGGGTCCGGACCACGCGAAGTCCCGCGCGCCCATCGGATCGTGGTGTTTCCCCGGTCCTGATGCAGTCGACGAAATGCTGGCACTCGATCTTGAGCGGCTCGATGAACTCCAGCTTGGGGATGAGCACGTCGCCCGCCCGCAGCAAGAGCTGGAACTCACCGAACGTGCGGTAGCTACCGAGCGTCGCCTCGGACTTATCGACCAAGAGCTTGGTGACGCCGCGGTCGTATACCGTGATCTTGGCGTCCGCGCTGACGTCGTCGTAGACGACCATCTTCTCGCTCCCGACGACCGTCATCCTGCGGACCTTGAGCGGGTCGAGCCAGCTGATGTGGACGTTAGCGCCCACCCCGCCCGGGAAGCCCATCGTCATGAAGACGACGTCTTCGATCCCGGGCTGGACGTACGAGAAGCCGCGCGCCGTGACCTCCGTCGGCTCCGCATCGAGCCAGTCGCACAGGATCGAGACGTCGTGCGGGGCGAAGTTCCACAGCGCGTTGACATCGTGGCGAACCTGGCCGAGGTTCAGCCGTTGCGAGTAGATGTAGTAGACGTCGCCCAGCTCGCCGCTGTCGATGAGCTCCTTGACCCGGCGGACGGCCGGGTTGTAGACGAAGACGTGGCCCACCATCAGCCGGAGGTCGCCTTCGTCGGCCAAAGCGATGAGCGCCTCGCAATCGGCGCTCGTGGTGGCCAATGGCTTCTCGACGAGGACATGCTTGCCGGCCTCGAGCGCTGCCGTGGCCAGCGTGAAGTGCGTATCGACCGGGGTGGCGATCACGACCCCGTCGATCGTGTCGTCGGCGAGCACGTCGGCGAAGTCCGTCACCAGGCGGGGACCCGGCAGCTGGCGGGCCATCCGGTCCAGGCGGCCCTGGTCGGCGTCGCAGAGCATCGCGAGCTCGCCGCCATTCACGAGCGCCAGATTGCGGGCGAGATTGGGCCCCCAGTAGCCGAGACCGACCTGGGCGAGGCGGACGGTCATGCCGGGAAGGCCCGGACCGTGTCCGCGACATACCGCAGCGCGTCGTCGGGCAGCTCCGGGTAGATGGGCAGCGACAGGACCTCGGCCGCGGCTCGTTCCGTGTGTGGCAGCGATACGTCGCCATAGCCGAGCGCCACGTAGGCCGGCTGGCGGTGCAGCGGGATCGGGTAATGGATGCCGGCCATCACCTCTGCGGCCTTCAGGTGCTCCAGGAGCGCGTCCCGTCGCTCGGAGCGCACCACGTAGAGGTGGTAGACGTGGCGAACGCCGTCCCGCACCGCCGGGATGACCACGTCCGCGCCGGACAGGAGCTCGTCGTAGCGGTCGGCGTGACGCCGCCGGGCCTCGGTCCATGCCTCGAGGTGGGGTAGCTTCGCGCCGAGGATCGCCGCCTGCAGCGCATCGATGCGCTCGGCGTACCCGACCTCGACGTGCTCGTACTTCGTCGTCCGGCCGTGATCGCGCATGCGGCGGATGCGATCGAGGAGCGCGCCATCATTGCCGGTGACCGCGCCGGCGTCACCGTAGGCGCCGAGGTTCTTGCCCGGGTAGAAGCTGAAGCAGGCGAGGTGGCCGATGCTGCCGCAGCGCCGTCCACCGACCTCCGCTCCGTGCGCTTGGGCGGCGTCCTCGATGACCCACAGGCCCCGCCGCTCCGCGATCTCCATGAGGGCGTCGAGATCGGCGGGCTGCCCGTAGAGGTGGACGGGCATGATGGCCCGTGTCCGGTCGGTGATGAGATCCTCGACGTGTGACGGATCGAGGTTGTACGTCACGGGGTCGATGTCGGCGAAGACGGGTCGGGCCCCGACGTTCGTGATCGCCTCTGCCGTCGCGATGAACGTGTGCGCGGTCGTGATCACCTCGTCGCCCGGGCCGATGTCCAGCGCCCGGAGCGAGAGCTCGAGCGCGGCTGTGCCGGAGCTCACCCCGACGGCCCCGGCCGCCCCCACGTGCTGGGCCCAGGCCGCCTCGAACGAGCGCACCTCGTCGCCGAGGATGAAGCTGGTGTTGTCGAGGATGCGCCGGATCGCGCCATCGATCTCGCCCCGGATGGACTGGTACTGAGCGGCGAGGTCAACGAGCTCGACCCGCATGCGTCCTCCTTTCAGTGGGGCAGGCGTCAGCCCGCCCGATACTCCTCGATGTCGGTGATCTGGCGGACGGTACGGGCCGGGTTCCCGACCACGACCGCCCCGTCCGGGACGTCGTGGACCACCACGCTTCCGGCACCCACCAGGGCGTCGATGCCGATGATCACGCCCGGCAACAGGGTCGCGTTCGCACCGATCTTGGCGCCGCGCCGGACGACCGGGCCGCGCAGGCTGGCCTTGGCGTCCCGGCCCAGCGGGTAGCGTGCATTGGTGAACGTAACGGACGGCCCGATCCAGGCGCCATCCTCGATCACCGAGTATTCGGGGATGAAGGCGTTGGAATGGACGCGCACCCGGTCGCCGATCTCGACGTGGTGTTCCACGATCGAATGCGTGCCGATGCTGACATCGTCGCCGATCGTATTGGACTCGCGGATCATCGCCCCGTGGCCGGTCTGGAACCGATCGCCGATGCGGCTCGCGGGATACACCACGGTGTGGGATCGGATGCGGGCCCCTCCTCCGATTCGGAGCGGCGGCGCGTCGTCGGCCGCCGTACCCGAACCGAGGACGACGTAATCCTCGATGACCGAGTCATCGCCAAGCTCGACGCGCGGATCCACGATCGCCGTCCGAGCGATGATGATCGACATGTCCCGCGCAGTTTAGCGTCGGGCGTCCGGTCGGCGCTGCGCTACACCCGTGGCAGGCGCGCCGATCCCGCGACGACCAGGCGATAGAGGACCACGAAGTAGACGGCATAGGCGAGGGCCTGGAGCCAGGCCAGGAGCCGGATCGTCTCGAAGGCATCGAGGCCTGCGGCGCTCCCGCCAAGGATGCTCCCCGCCACCGCGCCAAGGCTCAGCAGGTCGTAGATGAGCTTCTGTCCCTGGCCCTGGTACACGAGGGCGACCCGGCTGAGCGGGCTCACGATCATCGCCGCCACGAGCCACGGGGCCATCAGCGCGGCCACCGTTCCCGCGTCGCGCCATGGCTCCCCGAAGACGAAGGCGAAGAGGTCCGGGCCGATCAGCGCCAGCAGGACCGCGCCCGGTACCCCGATCGCGGCCAGCACGACTGCGAGTCGTCGAAAGAGCGGCAGGGCGGCCGCCGGATCGGAGCGGGCCTGTTCGGACATCCGTCCGAGCATCGCGTCACCCACGCTCGTCCCGACGACACTGAGCGGCAGCCCGAGCACGCGTTGCACGAGCGCGAACTGACCCGCGATCGGCAGGCCGTACGCGCCGGCCAGGAGCGGGACCGGGAGGGCTGCCGCCGCGGCGTTCAGCAACGATGATGGCGCGCCGAAGACCGGAAATCGCCAGTACTCCCTCGCGACGACCCTCGTCCCGACCGTCGCCCCACCGTGCGCCGCGGAGAGCGTCCCCCACGCCCTGCGGATGACGCTGCCGAGGCCCAGGACACGGCCGAGCACGTCGGAGACAAGGAGGCCGACGACACCGACATTGAGCAGACCGAGGACGACCTGGCTGGCGGCCCGCACGATGCTCTGCACGATCGCCACCTGCGAGACGGTCCGGTAGTCGTCGTGTCGGATGAGCCAGTAGCGCAGCACCCCCACCACGCCGTATCCCGCCAGGCCGATCACGGCGAGCGGCACGGCCACCATCGGCAGCGTGCCGTACCCAGCGATCCCGAGCGCGATCAGCGCGGCGAGGATCCCGGCGGCGACGAGCGTGGTGATGGGTACGAGCGCCAGGGCGAGCGCAGCGAGCCGTCCCGCCACCGCCTCGGACGTCGGAAGCACGATCGCCTGCTCGTAGCGCAACGAGAGGGCGATGATCGCGACCTGGACGAAGGCCAGGAAGAGCCCCAGCTGGCCGACCTGGGTCGGGTTGTAGAGGCGGGTCAGGAACGGGGCAACGAGCGTGTTGATGAGCTGTGCGCCGGCCGCGCCGCCGGCCAGGACGAGGACGCTCCGAGCGAACCCGGGCCCGCGTAGCCTTGCTACCATCCGGCGCGGATGCATCTCGTCATCGTCAATCAGTATGGTCTGCCGGCCGGCGCGTCGGGCATCACCCGGCACGGGGACCTGGGGGCGGAGCTCGTCCGGCGCGGGCACCACGTCACCGTCATCGCGGCGAGGTTCAACTACCTCACGCGGGACTCCGGATCGGCGGGAGCCTCTGCCGTCGAGACCCATTCGGGCGTGGTGTTCCGATGGCTCGACACCGGGTCGTACCGCACCAACGACCGCCAGCGGATGCGATCGATGCTGTCCTTCACCCTCCGCTCCATCTGGTCGGGTCTGCGGCTCCATCCGCGGCCCGACGTGATCATGGCGTCCTCACCGCACCTGCTCGTGGGCATCAGTGGCATCGTCCTGGCCCGCCGCTACCGGGTGCCACTGGTCTTCGAGGTCCGCGACCTGTGGCCGTCGGCGCTGGTGGACCTGCGAGCGATCCGGCGTGGCGGGCTCGGCCACCGCGGGCTCGAGCTGCTCGAGCGCCTGTGCTATCGCCTGGCCGACCGGATCGTGATCGTCCCCCCGCACGCCGATCGGCGGGTTCGCGAGATGGGTACCGATCCGAGGCGCTGCGTCCACGTCCCCAACGCCTCGCAGCTCGATGCCTCGGTCAGCGCGCCCATCCCCGACACGCTCAAGGCGATCTTCGCCGCCTGCGGCTCGCGCGAGATCCTGCTGTATGCCGGGGCGCAAGGCGTCTCGAACGGCCTCGAGGTCGTCCTCGACGCACTGGATCACCTGCGCTCGACCGACCTCGCCACGTACGAACGCCTCGCGGTGGTCCTCATCGGCGACGGCGGCCGGCACGACGAACTGGTCCGGGAGGCGAGCGAACGCGGCCACCCCCGGCTGTACTTCCATCCACCGATCGACAAGGCCGCGGTGCCTGGCGCCCTGGCCCAGGCGACCCTCCTGCTGGTGGCGTTCGCCGACGCCGACGTCTATCGGTACGGCCTGAGCCCGAACAAGCTGTTCGACTACCTCGCGGCCGGACGTCCCGTCCTGCTCGCCTCGCGGCTCGACGACACGCCGGTCAGCGAGGCGGACGCGGGGTGGTGCTACGAGCCGGGCTCCGGGCCGTCCCTTGCCGAGGGCATCGCGAACCTCCTCGCGTTGCCGCCGGACGAACGGGTGCTGATGGGCCTGCGCGGCCAGGAGCTCGTCCGGCGCCGGTACACCATCGCCGTGACTGGCGCTCAGCTCGAGACGGCGCTCCGCGAGCTCGTCGGCCCGAACGGATGACCGGTCGCGTGGTGCTGTTCGGAGGCCGTGGGTTCATCGGATCGGCCCTGGTCGGCGGCCTCGGGCGCGAGGTCGTGGCGCCCGCGCGGTCGGAGGTCGATCTGATCGACGGGGACCGTCTCCGTTCATTCCTCCAGCCGGGCGACATCATCGTCAACGCCTCCGGGTATGCGATGGCCACCGACGGCTCGGCGGCCGGGCTGGCGCGCTTCCGCCGGGACAACGTCGAGGCCGTCCGGACGCTCGCGACCGCGGCCTCGTCCGTCGGCGCGGCACGGCTGGTGCACCTCAGCAGCGTCGCGGCGATGGGTCACCGCGAAGGCGAAGACCTGCGGGAAGAGGACCTGGCACGGCCGCGAACGCCATACGGCCAGAGCAAACGCGACGCCGAGGATGCCGTCGTTGAGGCGGCGGAGGACGTTCCGGTCACGATCCTGCGACCCACATCGGTCTTCGGGGAGGGGCGGGGCCTGGCCGCCGTCCTGTGCCGCATCGCCGGTCTGCCCGTCGTGCCGCTCCCGGCCGGTGGGAGCGCGCTGATCCCGTTCAGCTACGTCGGCAACCTGGTCGCGGCCGTTGGCCTCGCACTGGATCGGCCGGAGACGGCGGGACGGACCTTCATCGTCGGCGACGATCGCTCGTACCGACTGCGCGACGTTCTGGTCACGCTGGCGAAGGCCCTCGGACGCGACCAACCGATGATGCTCAGGGTCCCCAGGCTCGCGGTTCAGGGCGTGGGCGCCGCGGAGACCGCCGTGAGCCGGGCGGTGGGTCGGACGCCGCTGCTCGATCCGGTGCGCATCGAGACACTGACGAGCTCCGTCTCGTACTCGACTCGGGCCTTCCGCGAGGCGACGGGCTTCGTGCCGCCGTTCACCCTGGACGCGGCCATGGCGCGCATCGCCGCGTGGCATCGCGGGGAGCGGCCGCGGTGACCGAGCAGCTGCTCATCGCCCTGCTCGTCGCGGGCGTCGCGGCCACGATCGTGACTCGCGCGGTCGAACGACTCGCGCGGCAGCGAAGCCTGCTCGACATCCCCAACGACCGGAGCTCCCACGACACCCCCACCCCGCGGATCGGGGGGCTGGGCATCGTCGCGGGCACCGTCGTCGGCTGGCTATTCGCAGCGGGATGGACGGACGGGCAGGCCACGATCATCGTGCTCTCGGCACTCGGCCTTGGCGCGGTCGGCCTGCTCGACGACGTTCGCCACACCAGCGTTCTGGGCAAGTACCTTGCCCAACTGGCGGCCGCCGCGGTCGTCGCGGGCGTCCTGCAACCGACGCTCACCGTCGGGATCGGCGACAGCTCCTGGTCGATCGGCGGGGTCCCCGCATTCGTCATCACGACGATCGGCCTGACGGCGCTGGTCAACGCGGTCAACTTCATGGACGGCATCGATGGGCTCATCGGCAGCGTCGCGCTGGTCGCCGCGATCGTGGCGCTTGGGCTCGTGATGCCCGCCGCCTGGCCGATCATGGTGCCATTCGCGGCGGCCTGCGCCGGATTCCTGGTGTGGAACCACGCGCCGGCGTCCATCTTCATGGGCGATGGCGGGAGCCAGTTCGTCGGCCTGATCCTCGGGGCGGCGCTGCTGCAGCAGGAAGCCGGCGTGGTCGACGTCGTGCCGGTGCTGCTGCTCGTGAGCCCGCTGCTGTTCGATACCGGCTTCACGCTGGTCCGTCGAGCGCGAGCGGGACGCGACCTGTTCGCGGGCCATCGCGAGCACCTCTATCAGCGCGCGGTGGTTGCCGGCAGCTCCCATCGCGAGGTGGCCGCGGGCTACGCGGCCGCGACGGCGGTCACCGGGGCCCTCGCCCTCGCTTGGCCGGCGACGTCGGCGCTGGCCCGGATCGCGATGCTCGCCGGTGTCGTGCTGGTCGCGGCTGCCTACGCCGCCTGGGTGGGCCGAACCGAGGCGCGGTCCGCCTAGTCGGAGGCGCGTCCCGGACCCACCGCCACGACCTCGTCCGGCACGGAGATCGTGGCCATGTCCGACATGCCGGTGAGTGACGCGCTGCGGAGCAACAGCTCGCGAACGGCCCCGTCGTTGTGCTCCCGCGCCGCGGCGGCGAGCTCGTCCACGAACGCCTCGATCTGGTTCTCGATGGAGGCGGATGCCGGTCGCGCCGCGCGAAGGATCCCCGGATGCCGCGTGCGTTCGGCGACCTCGTCGTCGTAGAACAGCTTCTCGTGGAGCCGCTCTCCGGGCCGCAGCCCGGTGACCGTGAACTGCACCGAATCGGGGTCCACGCCGTTGAGCCGGACGAGGTCACGAGCCAGGTCCATGATCCGCATCGGCTCGCCCATGTCGAGCACGTACACGTCGCCGGCGAGCGGGTCCGTACCCGCTTCGAGGATGAGGCTGACCGCCTCCGCGATCGTCATGAAGTAGCGCGTCGCGTCGGGCTGCGTGATCGTCAGCGGCAGGCCATCGTCGAGCTGGCGCTGGAGGAGTGGGACGACGCTGCCGCTCGAGCCCAGGACGTTCCCGAACCGGACGGCAGCATACGGGTGGCCCGTGCGGTGGCCGGCCGCGACCGTCAGCTGTTCGGCGAGGCGCTTCGTCGCGCCCATGACGCTGACTGGCTCGACGGCCTTGTCCGTCGAGATGAGGATGAACCGCCCGATGTTGAGGTGTTCGCACGCCCGCAGGACATTGCGCGTCCCGATGACGTTGGTCAGCACGCCCTCGGCCGGATAGAACTCGACGTACGGAACGTGCTTGAGGGCGGCGGCGTGGAAGACGACATCGGGCCGCGCCCCGCGCAGGACGGCGTTCAAGGCGGCGGGGGAGCGGACGTCGGCGAGCGCCGCAACGACATGGGCGCCGTCCGCCTCGCGGCGAAGGGTCGCGATGTCGCGCTCGACGTTCCACAACGCCCACTCGTTCTGGTCCACGATCGTCAGGACCCGTGGACCGAGCGAGAGGATCTGGCGGACGAGCTCGCTGCCGATCGAACCACCACCGCCGGTCACGACGACGGAGGCCCCGTTGATGGATGTTGCGACCGCCTCGAAGTCGATCTCGACCGGTGCTCGACGCAGGAGGTCCTCGACGTTCACGGCGCGGATGCCGGACACCTGGTAGTGGCCGGTCACCATGTCGCGCAACGGCGGGACGATCTTGACGCTCATCCCCAGGGCCTGGGCCGCCTCGAACGCGCGACGAACGGGACCCGATTCGCCGGACGGGATCGCCACGAGCAGCTGGGCCGCGCCCGTCCGCTCGACCGCGTGCGGAAGCTCGTCGAGCCCGCCGAACACGCGATGGCCGAGGAGCCGTGAACCGTGCTTCTGCTTGTCGTCGTCGATGAACCCGACGATCCGCATCCCGCGCAGGCCGCCGGCAGTGGCCATCCGCGCGATGATCGCGCCCGCATTGCCGGCCCCGTAGACCAGGGTGGGCGTCGAGCCTCCGGCCGACACGACCCCATCCCGGCGCTCCAGCGACGTCCGCACGAGGATCCGCGCGCCCGCCGTGAGTGCGAGGAACACCAGGGGCTCCAGCAGGAAGAACGAACGCGGGAAGGGGCTGGTGCCCGGGGCATCGAGCCGGTCGAGCACGAGGAAGACCACCACCACGATGGCGGAACCGACCATGACGGCCCTGACGAGATCGAGCAGGTCGCGGACCGAGGCGTACCGCCACTCGCGCCGATGCAGCCCGAAGGCGATGTGGACGAGCGGCCGGACCGCGAACGGCAGCAACGCGGCCGGGAGGTAGGGGAGGACCGCGATCGCGAGGTCCGGCGTATCGAAGCGGATGCAGAGCACGATGATGGAAGCGGCGAACGCGGCGACGATATCGAGCACGAACAGCAGCCAGCCCGTCCGGTGCAGCCCGCGGCCGAGCCCGAGGGCGGACGAACCGTTCGATCCGCGCATCTGCGACCCCATCCAACCTCCCGCCTGGCGTGTTGGTTCGTTCCCCGGGGGGCATGGTACTTCGCCACCGTGCAAACGAGGGGCCGCGGGCGAGCTGACGATGGCCCTGCGGGGGCCCCGGTGGTACTTCCGTCCTACGACGCAGGTACCGATGGTCCGACGGCACGAGGGGTGACAGGTGGGACGATGCAGCGGCCATGAGCGCGCGCCAGCACCCGCACGACCCCTCGCCCGAGCCCGGATCGGATCCCGGTCTCGCGCCGACCCGACCCTCGCTGTATCGCCGCCTCCTCGGAGGCTCGGGCACGTTCGGCGATGCCGCGACGGCAGACGCGATCGACAGCCCGGAGACCCAGCTCGCCGAGCGGCTCGACACGATCCTCAACATCGCCGAACGGCTGGCGGCCACGCACGATCGCACGGAGCTGTTCCGGACGATCGTCGACGAGACGCTTCGCGCGCTGCAGGTCGATCACGTGACGATCCGCGTCGTCGAAGATAGCGGCCTGGTCGTCGCCGCCTGGGCCGGGTTGTCCGACGAGGCGGCGCGGGCGCTGCCGGTGTTCCGCGTCGACGAGGGTTGGGTAGGGGAGGTCCTGCGGACCGGGCAGGTCGCGGCCTGGTCGGACGCTCGCGAGGATCGCCCCGGTGGCACCGAGCGTTCGGAGGGCATCGAGGTGTCGGGCGACCTTATCGCGCCGCTTATCCACCACGACCGGGTCATCGGGGCCCTCACCGCCGTCACCCGCGAGCCGCGCGACTGGACCGATGGCGACGTCGCGTTCCTGACCACCCTGGCCACGCACGCGGGCATCGCGCTCTCGAACGCCGAGCTCTTCGAGCAGACCGAGGCCCGCGCGGCCCAGCTCGCCGTGCTGCAGGCCGCGTCGGGTCGCCTGAATCGCGCGTCGTCCGTGGAGGCTGTGGGCCGGACGATCGTCGAGGAGACCCGCAAGATCATCGACTACCACAATGCCCGCGTGTACCTCGTGGAGCTGCCCGACGAGGTGGTGCCGATCGCCTTCGAGGGCCGGGTGGGCGCCTACGAGCACGTCGACATGGACCTGCTTCGCTGCCGGATCGGCGAGGGGTTCACCGGCTGGGTCGCCGAGCACGGCGAGCCGCTGCTGATCAACGACGCGAACGCCGATTCGCGCGGCCAGACGATCACCGGGACCGACGAGATCGACGAATCGATGCTCGTGGTGCCGATGCGCTACGACGGCATGACCGTCGGGGTCATCACCCTGTCCAAGCTCGGCCTCGACGGCTTCGATGCCGACGACCTCCGTCTGCTGACGATCCTCGCCGACCACGCGGCGACGGCCGCCGAGACGGCCCGCCTCCTGACACGCAGCCAGGAGCTGGCCGGAGAGCTGCGCCGCCTCCTCGAGATGAGCAGCGAGCTGTCCGGCAGCCTGGACCCCCGGCAGGTGGCCAACCTCATGGCGGGACATCTGGCCCGCGCCATGGGCGTCGACGAATGCGCCATCAGCTACTGGGACCGACCGAGCGGTCGGCTCGAGTCGCTCGGGTTCTATCCGCCGACGGAAGACGGGGCGCTCGAGCCATATTTCCTGCTCGCGGGCTACCCGGAGACGGTTCGCGTACTCGAGCGCCAGGAGGCCGTGATCGTCGACGCGGACGACCCGGCTGCCGATCGGGACGAAGTCACGCTCATGGTCCGCGACGGGAACCGGATCCTCGCGATGCTTCCGCTCGTCGCGAAAGGCCAATCGATCGGTCTCGTCGAGCTCTTCTCGAAGACCAAGATCCGCTGGGACGCCCAGCGCCTCGAGCTCGCCCGGACGATGTCCAACGAGGCAGCCATCGCGCTGGAGAATGCACGCCTGTACGAGGACGCGCGCAAGCTCGCCGACCGGGACCCGCTGACCGGGTTCTACAACCACCGGTTCCTGCACGAGCGCATGGGCGAGGAAGTCGTCCGCTCGCAACGCGGCCGGCGTCCGCTGAGTGTGCTGATGCTGGACCTCGATGACTTCAAGCTCGTCAACGATACGTTCGGTCATCTCTTCGGCGACCGGGTCCTGACCTGGGCCGCCGAGGTGATCCGTTCGACCCTGCGCCTCTCCGACATCGCCGCCCGGTACGGCGGCGATGAGTTCGCCCTGATCCTGCCCGACACCGATGCGGATGAGGCGCGCCGCGCCGCCGAACGCATCCTCGACGCATTCCGCGAGCGGCCGTTCGTCGGGGAACAGCGCGGGCCGGTCCCGATCGCGGCGTCCATCGGCGTCGCCACCTTCCCGGCCGACGGCCGAACGGGCACCGAGTTGATCGCTGCCGCCGATGTCGCCCTCTACAAGGTCAAGCGCGGCGGAGGGCACGACGCGGCGGCCGCAGGCAGGGCCGACGCAGGCAACGGTGCGGCCGCCTAGGAAGTAAGTACCACCCCGGACCGCCATCCGTACCATGTAGCGGTACTGGACGCGAAGGCCCCGGACCGCCATCCTCTATTTCCGAGGTGACCCAACCAACCCTGCGGCCCGCTCGTCCCGTTGATCCGTCGGATCGACGGATCCGCCGGTCCTGGTGGCTCTTCTCCGGCGCCTTCCTCCTGGTCGCCCTTGTCGCGATCGCACGCGCCTTCAGCGGCGAAGCGGGTCCGATCGATTGGTTCCTCCTGGTGGCCGTCGTCGTGGCCGGCATCGCCGCCCTGCTGCACGTCTCGGCCGTCCAGGGCCTGGACGCGCGCAGCCGCTCCGAAACCGAATCGTTCGCCCGCATCCTGTCCGGGCTGTCGCGTTCGGTGTCGCCCGATGCGATCGTCGACGCGATCGTGGAGGAGCTCGGTGAGGCGACGCGAGCCGACCACATCGTGGTCGTGCGCCGACGACGCGGCACGAGCGTCGTGGAGGCTCGACTCGTCAGCTCGCACCCCGGCGTTCCCCACCACACCACCCTGCTCCCCGCCGGCGATCTCGACGACCCGATCGACGGTGGGCGCCCGCCGCGACCGGCAGAGGCCGTGGAGCGGATCGCCCGCCGGGTCCGAGACGTCTACGGACTGACCCATGCCCTGGCCGAGCCGCTGACCGCGGACGACGAGGTCGTAGGCGCGATCGTCCTGTCCCGACGGATCGGGGGACGCTGGACCGATGCCACGCGGCGCCTCCTGTCAGCCGCAGCTGCCGAGGCATCGGCCGCTCTTGCCCGCGCATACTCGCACCGTGCCGCGGAGGCGCAGGCCTCGACCGATGCCCTGACCGGGCTGCCGAACCGCCGCTATTTCGAGGAATTCGTGTCGCTGCTCGCGAAACGGCGGCGAGCCGGGGACGCCGTGGGGATCCTCATGGTCGACATCGACAAGTTCAAGGTCCTCAACGACACCCACGGGCATGCGACCGGCGACGAGGTGCTGCGGGCGGTCGCGAGCGCCATCGTGTCGGCCGTCCGCGAAGACGACGTCCCGGCGCGCTTCGGCGGGGAGGAGTTCGTGGTCCTGCTGCGGAACCCCGATCCGGGTGTGGCGATCGAAGTCGGCGAACGGATCCGCGCGGCGGTCCGCGGCCTGGACCTCGGACGGCTCGGGGTGGCGACGGTCAGCGTGTCGGTCGGCGTCGCTGTCGCGGACGGACCGGACGAGCCGATCGAGGCACTCATCGAGACCGCGGACCAGGCCCTGTACCGGGCGAAGCGTGGGGGTCGGGACCGGGTCGTCGCCGCCTGACCGTCTACCATCGCGTTCGTGACCGACGACTCGGGCCTCGGATCGGCCCCCGACCTCGACGACGACGCCCATGACCCGGCCGATGGGGACGACGGCCCGGGCGAGCTCACCAACGGCGATCTCGCCCGCATCTTCCACGACATCGGCGACATGCTCGAGGTCAAGGGCGAGCTCGTCTTCAAGACCGTCGCCTATCACCGTGCAGCCGATGCGATCGGTCGCAGCCCGGTGGACCTCGTCGAGGCCTATCGCAATGGCGAGGCCCCCAAGGTACCGGGTGTCGGCGCGGCCATCAGCGACAAGATCAAGGAACTCGCCACGACCGGCCGGATGGCCTTCTACGAGCGCTTGTGCGAGGAGATCCCGCCGAGCCTCGTCGAGCTGTTACGGATCCCCGGACTCGGCCCGCGCAGCGTGCGGCAGATCCACGCCGAGCTCGGCATCGAGACGATGGAGGACCTGCGCAAGGCCGCCGAGGCGGGGGAACTACGCTCCCTGCGCGGACTGTCGGCGAAGACCGAGCAGCTCATCCTCGAGGGCATCGACCGCCTCGAGTCCGCACCCAAGCGGATGCTCCTCCACCGTGCCGAGGTGACGCTGCTGGGGCTCATGGAGGCGCTGACGGACACACCCGGGGTCCACTCCATCGAGCCGGCGGGCTCCTTCCGACGTCGCCGCGAGAGCATCGGCGATCTCGACCTGTTGGCCGAAACGGATGACGGCCCGCGCCTGATCGAACGCTTCACGACACTCGGCGTGGTGGACCACGTCGTGAACAAGGGCGGCTACAAGGCCGCGGTCCGCCTGCTCCGCGGCCCGCAGGCCGACCTGATGGTCATGCCCCGGGGTACCGCCGGCACGTACCGCGTCCACTTCACGGGCTCCAAGGAGCACAACGTCCGGCTCCGCGAACGCGCCCGCGATCAGGGTTGGAGCCTGTCCGAGAAGGGCTTCCAGCGCATCGGCGAGGACGGTGAGCCCGTCACTGGCGCGGCTGCGGAGCTCCGGACCTTCGCCACGGAAGCCGAGGCGTACGCCTTCCTCGGCCTTCCCTTCATCGAGCCCGAGCTGCGCGAGGATCGCGGCGAGATCGAGGCAGCCCTCGCCGGCACCCTGCCTCAGCTGATCGACCTCCCCGACCTGCGCGGCGACCTGCACAGCCACTCCGACTGGTCCGACGGGACCCACTCGATCGAGGTCATGGCCGAGTTCGCCCGTCGCCGCGGCCAGGCCTACCAGGTGCTGACGGACCACTCCCAGTCGCTCGCGATCGCCCGCGGCCTCACGCCCGACCGCGTGGAGCAGCAGCGGGCGATCATCGCGGAGCTCAATGCCCGCTACGCGGCCGAGGAATCGGCCGGAACGGCGCCCCCCGAGACGCCGCCGGAAGGGTTCCGGCTGCTGCACGGTTGCGAGCTCGAGATCCGGGCCGATGGCGAGCTCGACTATCCCGACGAGCTGCTCGCCCGGTTCGACCTGGTCGTGGCGTCCGTGCACGTGGCACGTCGGCAATCGAAGGCGGACCTGACGCGGCGGACGCTCAACGGCATCCGGAGCCCGCACGTCGACGTCATCGCCCATCCGTCGGGGCGGATGATCGGGACGCGCGACGACCTCGACCTCGACTGGGACGCCGTATATGCCGAAGCCGCGCGGACGGGGACCGTCCTCGAGATGAACGGCTCGCCGCATCGGCTTGACCTCGCGGTCGAGCGGGCGCGACGGGCGGTCCAGGTCGGTTGCACGCTCTCGATCGACTCGGATGCCCACAAGACCGGCGAATTCGAGCACCTGCGCTGGGGGATCAGCCAGGCGCGGAGGGCCTGGGTGGAGCCGCGCCACGTGTTGAACACGCGCTCGCGGGCCGATCTCCTGGACTGGGTCGCCGGAAAGCCGGGGCGCGTGTGAGCGGGCGTGCCATCTCCGCACGCGGCGATGACGTAGCCGGGCGGCACGATCTCGCGCTCGCGGCAGTCACGGTCGTGGGTCTGTCGCGGCTGATCGAGCCTCCGGGCATCTGGCTGGCCGCCATCTTCCTGCTCGGGGCGATCCTCCTCGGCACCCTGCAGGTCCTCGGCGATGAGCGAGCCAGGGTCGAAGGCCCGGGTCTCGGCGTGCCCGTGGAGTCGCTGATCCTCCCCGCGGTGGCCGCGGCCGCCTGTGTCGGAGCCATCCGGCTCGTGCCGTTCGGCCTTGGCCTGGCGCCGGCCCTGCTCATCACCGGGCTCCTCGTGGACCGCTGCCTCGCCCTCGAGGCGCGCATCCTGGCGTCCCCGTCGGGCGTGGACGCGGAAGCACGCACGGCCGTCCTGGTCACGACGCTGGTCGTCGCGTTCCTCGGGTTCGTCGGTGTCGCGGCGATGATCCCGGGTGGCCTGGTGCAGCCTGCGCCCGCGGGAGGAGGCGGCGCCGCGCCGTTGCCGGAAACGGACCTGCTGGTCCTCGTGGCGGGCGATGCGATCATCGCGTTCCTGCTCGGATACCGGGCCGTGGCGCTGCGGGTGTCGAATGCGCGGGACGCGCTGCTGTCGGCGGCGACCTACGCGGCGGCCATCGCCATCGGCGCGGCCGCCGTGCGGTTCATGGAGATCCCCCGCCTGCTCGGCCCCGCATTGCTGACCCTGGTGTTCTACCTGTGGGACGCGTTCCACGGGGCCGCGCCGGCGCATCGCCGCGATCCGCGCTGGCTGTGGCAGATCGCGCTCCTTGGAGTGCTCGGCGTCGTGGTCATCGTCCTCAACCTCATGGCGCGGGGGTAGCCAGGGTCCTCCCGAAGAACCCGACGAGCCGCTGCTCGTAGCCGGAGGGATCCGTGAGCATCGATTCGGTGTGCCTGGCGCCCTCCACGTACCAGCTCTCGACGTTTCCCCCAGCAGTCAGGACCGCCTCCTCGAGCGCGTGGCCATACGCCACGCTCAAGCGCTCATCGTTCGTGCCGTGGGTGATGAACAGCGGGCGGCCACCGAGTGCTCCGACCGCGTCGAGCGGGCTGTACGACACGAGGTCGTCGCCGGAGATGAGGCGCGCCATCAGGACGCCGCCCGGAGCCAGGAACGTCGGGTATCCCTCTCTACTGAGCTCGGCATCGATCGCGGTCCCGAGGTCCGCATAGCTCGAATCCTCCCAGACGGCCGCCACAGCCGGCTCCTGGCCGGTGGCGAGGAGCACGGTCGCCGCACCCAGGGAGATGCCGACCAGCCCGATCGAGCGGGCCGGTAGCCCCTGTTCGGTGCGCAGCCAGTCCCAGGCGCCCAGGACGTCGCGGTATTCGTCCGTGCCACCCGCGAAACGGCCGTCCTCCCGCGTGGAAGCGCCGTGGTCGCGCAGGTCGATGAGCAGGACGGAGAACCCGTTGCGGTGCAACATCCCGGCCGGCAGGAGGACCGCGTGGTCGTGGCGACAGGCGGTGAACCCATGCACGACGACCACGGCGGGCGCGGGTGCTCCGCCGTCGGCAGAGGCGGCGGGCAGCCACCAGCCGGCGATCTCGATCCCGGGGTCGCGGCTCGGGATGCGCACCTCCTCGGGAGGGGGCATCGCCCACGGGCTGGTGTCCAGGGCGTACTCGGCCGGGGCCTCGAACGCCTCCGGCGTGTTCTGGGCCCAGCGGCCTCCACACTCGGTCGCCACGCTGGTGAGCTTGTCCCAGACGACCGCACTGGCCGCGCCATAGGCGGCGAGCGGGACGGCGATCAAGATCACGAGCAGCAGTGCCCGACCACGTGACACAAAGGCCACCTTTCCGATGGGGTCGTTCGAGGATGGGACGCGCGGCCGCCGGATCCGTTACCGACGACTCGGATCGCAGGGTACGCCCCGCCCGTCGTTTGACGCGACGGCCCACCGGTGCTAGAAAGCAAGGCCGCGCAGCGACCCGCGAAACGGTCGCGCGACCCGATCCGACGACCGTGCCGTGATGCGCCGCGCCACGCCGACCAGACACGATGCACCCGCGAGCCGCCCGATGAGTTCGCGCCCGAAAGGACGACCCGCCCGTGACCTTCCCCCCCGAAGTCGAGACCAACGCCCAGAGTCCGGTCAACCTCACGCGCCAGAAGCGCCAGCTGGCCGAGCAGGCCATCGCCCAGGCATCCGCCTCCGACTGGACCGAGGCGGCCGCGACCAACCGCCGGCTCCTGGAGCTCGGCCCGGATGCCGAGGCTGAGAACCGCCTCGCCAAGTCGCTTTGGGAGCTCGGCATGCTCGGCGAAGCGCGCGAGCACTATCAGACGGCCCTCGCCCTCGATCCGACGAACCGCATCGCCGAGCGCAACATCGATCGGCTCAAGGTGCTCCTGAACGCCGCTGGCGAGAAAACGGTCCCGGCGCAGGAGGGCAGCAAGGCCCCGGTCTCGATCTTCGTGGAGGAGACCGGCAAGACCGGATTCGCGTTCCTGACCGACCTCGCCACCCCCAAGGAGCTGGCGCAGGTCAATCCCGGCGACGCTGTCGAGCTCACTCCCGAGAAGAACCGGTTGATCGCGTTCAGCAACGGCATGCGCATCGGCGTCGTCGAGCCGCGGGTCGCGGCCCGCCTGCTCAAGCTCATGGCGGACGGCAACAAGTACTCGGCCGGCGTCACGAGCCTCGGCGACAAGGACGTGCGCCTGATCATCCGCGAGATCTTCCAGGACCCGAGCAACTACGGGAAGGTCAGCTTCCCGACGGCGGCCAAGTCGACCGACCTGCGCCCCTACACCAAGGGCACCCTCGTGCGCGAGGAGATGGAGCTCGAGGAGGACCTCGAGGACGACGAGGAGGACGAGGAGATCGAGGATCTCGACCGTGTCCTGCCGCCGGAGTCGACGACCGAGGAAGCGTTCGAGGAAGAGCCCGACGAGCTCGACGAGCCGTAAGCCGTCAGGCGGAACGCGCCGCCCGGACCGACGCCGCCGTCGCGGCCGCGTTCTGGGCCGCATCCAGCACCACGCCGATCGCACTCGCGTCCTGGGGTCGGGGCCATACGCTGGCCTCGAGCCGGCCCCATGCGGCCGCGACGAGCCGGACCAGGCGTTCGACCTCGGATGGCTGGCGGCCCAGCCACACGAGCGTCTTGTCGACCTGCACGGTGTGCTCGGTGATGTGCGAGGCCCACCGTCCTTGGCGGAAGCCGATGGTGACGGGCAGGCCAGACCAGCGGGCGGCGAGCGCCAGATTCTCGCTCGAGAGGTCCGACAGCCGCATGGCCGCCTCCTCGAGCGCGAGGTGGAGCCGGCTCCGGATCTGGTCCATCGATCCGTCCGCGGCGATCGCCTCGTCCCACGCGGGATCGTCGATGCCTTCCGGCGGGAACGGCAGCCGCTCGTCGCTGGTCCCGATCGCCTGGTCGCGCCACCAGGCCGTATACACGCCATAGGAGTGCTGGCTCGCGATGATGTGCGCGACCGTCTGACGGATCGTCCACTCCCCACCACCCGGATCGGCGTCGAGATCCACCTCGGCCAGCGGCGCCAACAGGCCGATCAGCTCCCAGCGTGCGATGGTGGCCGGCGCGACGATCGCCTGGGCGGCGGGGCGAGCGACGCCGCGGGCGGCGAACGCGGCCGTGACTGCGTCCAGGTCCTCGGTGATCCGGAAGACCCCGGAACGCCGATCCAGCTCCCCGTGGCCCGGCCAGGTCCATGGCGCCTCGAGCGCGTCGTCGCCGACCACGAGCAGGTCGCCGAGCGCGCCCTCGATGAGGTCTCGAGCCTTGTCCAGATCGGGGCCCGGGGCGGTCGTCATGTCGGTCGCCACACTACGAGCGCGTGCTCGCGCTGTCGACCCGCCGTGGCCGCGGCTGGCAGCCGTGGGCTAGCATCGTCAGCAGCATGACCAGCCGTGTCGCCTCCACGCGCGCCGAGGCGGGCTACTCGCTGCCCGCTTTCGAGCGGCTCGCGCCTGCCCCGTCGGCGACCTTGCTGGCCGCCCGGATCGAGGCGCACACGGGCCCCGGCGACATCGTCGTCGACCTCGCGGGACGGGGCGGCTGGGTGGCTCGCGCCGCGCTGGACCGTCAGCGCCGCGCCGTCTCCATCGAATCGACACCGCTGACCCGGATGCTCGCGGAAGTCGTGCTTCGTCCGCCGGACGTGCGCCACCTCGACGCCGCGTTCCAGGGCATGTCCGCGTCGCCCCGGCGGGAGACGAGCCTCAAGGTGTCGATCGGCGACCTGTTCGCGACCCGTTGTGCGACCTGCGGGCGGATGCTCGTCGCCGACGAGTTCACCTGGTCCGCCGAGGAGGATGGGCCGGCGCAGGCCGTCATCCGGCACTACCGCTGTACGGTCTGCCGCGACCAGCGAGGCGGCTCCGAGCAACGGCAGGCACCCCTCGAAGCCGACGACGTGGCGCGCTCGCTGGCCGACGCCGACCTCGATGCGGCGCGTGCCTGGGCGATCGAGCGGTTCCCGGCGGTCGAGGGCGCCCCGACGCTCGTTGACGAGCTGCTCGAGCTGCACACGCCTCGCCAGCTCATCGCGCTGACCGCGATCATGGAGCGGATCGAGACCGACCTGCGGGCAGCCAACGTGCTTGCGGCGCTGCGTCTCTCGCTTCTGCACGCACTGCTGCCATCCAGCCGGCTCGTTGGCGCGGCCGGCCGGGGCGGGTCCCTGCGCGTTGCCGGCGGTCACGTCCGGCTCCCGGCAGCCACGCAATGGCGCGAGCGCAACCCGTGGCTCGCGTTCGAGGATGCCTTCCGTGCGGTGCGCGGGTTCGTCCAGCGCCTCGAGGGCGGGGCGCTCGGACCCATGCAGGCGCGCCTCGGCGAAGACCTGCGCTCGCTCGGGGAGGGATCGGCCACCGCCGTTCTCGCGATCGCCAGCCCGTCGGCGGTGCGTGCGCTGAGCGACGGGAGCCTGGCCCTCAGCGATCGGGCCGGCGCAGCAGCGCCGCGCGTCCGCCTCGTCCTGGGTCAGCCGCCGATCCGACCCAGCCTCGAGCGGCTGGCCGCGGCGTATCACGGAACCGCGTGGACCTTGGGACGCGAGGCCGCGGCGATGCTGCCCATCGATGCGCTGGCCGACACGTCGTTGCGAGCGCCGTGGTCGTGGCAGGCGGTCGCGATCGGCCGGTCCCTGGCGGCGGTCGAGCCCTCGATGGCACGCGACGGCCGCGTGGTCCAGCTCGTCGATGGCGGGATGGAGGCCCTGGCTGCGGTGGCGATCGGCGGAGCCTCGGCCGGCTACCGCGTGACGGTCGCGCGGCTCTCGGATCCCGACGATGCCGGCGCCGGGGTGATCGAGCTCGTGCCGCCCGGCGCGGCCCTGCCTCCGGGACCACGCACGAGAGGCAACGTCGGGTTGCCCGCGATCCCGGGAGGGGCCGGCGACCCCGACATGGTCCCGGGGCGCGGGTTGTTCGCCCCGCCCGAACGGTTCGACCAGCGTCCGTTCTCGCCGGCCGAGGCTGCGAACGCGGTCACCGACTCGGTGGTCGAGACCCTGCGAGCCCGAGGCGAACCGGCTCGCATGGAACGGCTCTTCGGCGAGGTCCTTGTGGGCCTGGATCGGTCGGGCCAGCTCCGCCGCCTGGCCGCGGGCACCCGCCCCGCCGCGACCGAGGGCCCCGACGGCACGCCGCAGGCCGCCCACCCAGTGCCGGGCGGGACTCCCGAGCCGGCACCGGTCACGCCCCTCCCCGACCAGCCGGCGGGTGACCCTTCGGTCGCCCCGACCGACGCGCGGGACCCCCTTGCCGATGCCCGCCCAAGCGGCGGTGCCCCCGATCCCGTGGACCGCCTCCTCGCCGTGATCCGCGATGAGCTGGCGCGTCCGAATCATCGCCGCCTCACCGAGATCGAGCCCGGCCGCTGGTGGCTGGCCGATCAGGACGATGTCGAGGCCGCCGCCGCTCCCCTCGCGGACCGGGTCGAATGGGCCGTCTTCAGCCTGCTCTCCACCGCGGGACCGCTGTCGGAGACCGCGTTCTACGACCGGATGGCGACGATGTTCAGCGGCCACGACCTGCCCGACGAGACGCTCGTCCACGCCTGCCTGGACAGCTACCGGAGCATGGCCAGCACCCCCGACCGGTTGATCACCGGCGATGACCTGCTCAAGCGCAGCCAGGAGCACACCGAATTGCTGGCGATGCTCGCCGACGCCGGCCATCGGATGGGGATGCGGGTCTGGCTGTCGCAGCGTGAGCAAGCACGCCGCCACGGGCGCGGCATGCTCGCAGATCTCCTCGGTGAACGAGAACAGACCGTCGGCCTGGGCGGCATCGCACGGTCGGTGCCCGAGCTCGCGGACGTGGATGCCATCTGGTACGTGCGCAGCAAGGTCGCATTCATGTTCGAGGTCGAATGGACGGCGATCCTCGGCGAGCCGTTGCTTCGGCGCCATCCCCGTATCGGTGCCGACGAGAAGCTCGTCCGCTTGCTCGCGGTCGCCCCGGAACGAACCGACCTCATCCGGCACAAGCTCGAACGCTCGCCCCTCCTGCGGGCGGCCATGGACGAATACGGCTGGCACATCATCAAGTGGGATCACCTGCGGACCTTCCTCGCCGCGGACCAGCCCGACCTCGATGCGCTCGAGCCGCTGCTCGGTCTCGATCCGCTCGTCGAACGCGGCGGCGAACAGATGCCGCTGTTCGGCGGCTGAGGGTCCCGCACGCTACGCTACGACTCCATCAGGCCGCGGCCCCGACCCGGGGCGGCGCGGCGCGGATCCGGGCGGCGCATCCCGTCCGCAGGGGAGGGCTCGAGACCACGATGACCGACGACCGTTCGACCGTGGACGCCTTGTCCGACCGCTACTGGGAGAGCATCCTCGAGCTCGATCCCACGACGGCCACGTTCTACGGCGACGAGCGCTACGCCGACCGGCTGGAGGACCCCTCGCCGGCTGGTCGCGCGAGGGTCCGCGATCTGATGGCCCGGACAGCGGCGGAGGCGATGGCCATCCCGGTGGACGGGCTGTCGACGGAGGAGCGCATCACCCGCGACATGCTCCGGGTGATCGGCGAGCTTCGTGTCGAAGAAGATGACCAGGGGCTGCACCAGCTCCGCGTCGTGGACCAGATGGGCGGGCCTCAGCAGCTCCTGCCCCAGCTGACGCAGTTCCAGCCCGTCGACACCCCCGAGCGGCTGGAAGCGTTCATCGCGCGGCTGCACGCCTACCCCGCGTTCATGGCCGCCAACGCCGACATCCTGCGCGAGGCGATCGGGACCGGGCTGACGGCGCCATCGATCGTGACGGAGCGGACGATCGCCCAGATCGAGCGCATGCTCGAGATCCCGATCGACGAAGCGATCGTCCCCGCCAGCGTGAAGGGCGCATCGGATGCCGACCGGGAGCGGATCCGCGACGTCGTGCGCGACGTCGTGTACCCCGCCGACCGGGCCTTCCTCGACGTGCTCCGTGGCGAGTACCGGCACGCGAGCCGGGAGGAGCCCGGCATCTGGTCCGCGCCCAACGGCGAAGCGATCTACCGGACGGCCATCCGCAGCTGGACGACCCTCGAGATGGACCCGCGCGAGATCCACCAGATCGGGATGGACGAGCTCGAGACGATCGAGGACGAACGACGCGTGATCGCCCGCGCCGCCGGGTTCGGTGAGGACACGGCCGCCTATCGCGCCAGCCTGGACGCCGACGACGCCAACACGCCGCGGACGAAGGATCAGCTGGTCCAGCGCGCGGCCGAGGACGTCGAGCGGGCGATGGCGGCCGCGCCGCGCTACTTCGGCCGTCTGCCGGTGGCCGGGCTCGATGTCCGGCCAGTCGAGGAATACAAGGAGCGGGACGCGCCGTTCGCCTACTACTACCCGCCGTCGGCCAATGGATCGCGCGACGGGATCTACTACGCGAACGGTTACGACCTCCCGTCGCGCAAGTACACGAAGCTCGCCTCGACGACGTACCACGAAGCGGCGCCCGGACACCACTTCCAGATCGCCCTGGAGATGGAGAACACGCAACTGAACACGTTCCGCCGTCTTGGAGCGCGAGCGGTCGGAGGCGCCTACGTCGAAGGCTGGGGGCTCTACAGCGAGCGCCTCGCCGACGAGATGGGTCTGTACCGCTCGGAAGGGGAGCGGTTCGGGATGCTCGATGCGCAGGCGTGGCGCGCGGCCCGACTGGTCGTGGACACGGGGTTGCATGCGCTGCGCTGGGAGCGGCAGCGCTCGATCGACTTCCTGCGAAACGCCGGCCTGTCCGAGACGGACGCGGTCATCGAGACGGATCGCTACATCTGCTGGCCGGGGCAGGCCCTGACCTACAAGCTGGGCCAGCGCCAGATCGAGAAGCTGCGACGCGAGCTCACGGAGCGCGACGGCGCGCAGTTCGACCTGCGCGAGTTTCACGACCAGGTCCTCGGACACGGGTCGCTGCCCCTCGCGACGCTCGCCCGCGAGCTGCCGACCTGGGTGGCGACACCGGCTTGACGGTGCCAGTGCGCACCACGTCTCGAGCTCGGGGGCCGTGTTCGCTTGCCGTAAGTGAGAGGCTGCGGGACCATTGCGGACCCGACCGAATGCCCCTCCACCGCACCCGAGGAGGTCATATGCTCCGCCAACGGCCCGTGCCCCGTCGTCGGCTTCACCTCACCGCCTTGCTCGTCATCGCCGCGCTCGGCGCCGGGGTCGGGCCCGTTACGGCCGCCGGAGGCGGCACGACGACGAGCCAGCCCGCGATGATGACCGCGGTGGGCGCCGGGATCACCGTCACGCCGCTCATCACGGTCGGCGAGACCGCTGGTGACGACGGCTATGTCTTCGAGTCGGTGCCCGACGGCATCGCCGTGAAGGTCCGAAACAACGCGATCGCCGACGTGTACGTCAACCATGAGACCTCGCGGGTCCCGTTCCCGTACACGCCATCGGCTCCGACCGAGCTCAACTCGCAGAATGACTTCGACAACGCACAGGTCAGCCTGCTGCAGCTCCACCGGAAGAGCGCCGGGGTCCTGAGCGGCAAGATGGTCATCACCAGCGACGACAACTACCAGCGATTCTGCTCGAGTTACCTGGCGACTGCTGCCGAGGGCTTCGATCGGGAGATCCTCTTCACGAACGAGGAGAGCGTCGACTGGGTCAACCGGACCGGCAACGCCTGGCCGGCCGTGATCGGTTCGGAAGCGGCGCGCCAGTCCGGCGTGGTCGTCGCGTACGACCTCGAGTCCCGAACCAACCGCCCGATCTGGGGCATGGGCCGCCACAACCACGAGAACTCCGTGCCGATCCCGGGTTTCGACGATGTCGTGCTGCTGTCGGGTGACGACACCTTCACCAACAATCCGTCGCAGTCGCAGCTGTACTCGTACATCGCGCCGGATGCCGATGCGGTATGGAACGATCAGGGTGCGCTCTGGGCTTTCCAGACGAATGGCGCCAAGCAGAAATACGAAGACTTCGCTCCGGGCGACGCGACGTCGGTCACCGGCCAGTTCATCCAAGTCCCGCGGCTGATCGCCACCGGGCGCAATCCCGATGGGTCGGACTTGATGGCCGGGGATGTCCCAGCGTCGCTGGGCGGCCCGTACCCGCTTCCGCCCAATGACGGAAGCTGGCAGCGCGACCCCAACGGCGTCGGCATCGACGGGCCGCAGTGGGTCCTCGACTACTGGTCGCGGCTGCCTGAGAACCGTGTCTTCGGCTTCGTCCGCGTCGAGGACATCGCCTACGACAAGCGCCCGGGCATGTCGAACGTGGCCTACGTGGTCGATTCCGGCCGCGGCACGGCCGGCGCGTCCCAACCCGGCCGCTCCACGAACGGCCGCGTCTGGAAGCTCGTCCTCGATCCGACCGATCCGACGATCGTGACCTCGTTCTCGATCCTCATCGAAGGCGACGACATGCCGGTCAAGACCCTGACCGAGATCCATCAGCCCGACAACATCGAGTCGACGGCCAACAATCTGTTCATCACCGAGGATCCAGGATCGAGCCAGCAGTTCCCGGTCGGCTCGACGGATCCCGCGGCGACGCCGGCCCGCCTGTGGCAGTACAACCTCGCGACCGGGGTCGCGTCCGTTGCCTTGCAGGTGAACCAGTCGGCCGATGAGGGTCCGACCGATGTCGACGCCGTGGCGACGCCGGGCAACCTCGGCGCCTGGGAATCGAGCGGCATCGTGGATGCATCGGCCGCGTTCGGGCCCGGTGCCTTCCTCATCGACGTCCAGGCCGGGACCCTGTGGGTCGAAAAGCGCCCGGGCGCCGACAACGTCCCGCCCCCGGGCCCGGATTTCACTGACAAGAGGGCCGGTGGCCAGCTCCTGCTCGTTCGGATCCCGAACGGCTGAAGCGGGCCCCCGCGGCGTGCCCTGGCGACGAAGCCCGCCGGGACGGCGGGCTTCGCCACATTCAGGAGTCGAAGCCGATCCCGAGCGCGTCGAACGTCTTGAGCAGGATCCCCCGGCGGCCCTCGTTGCGGTCGGCCCGATCCAGCTCGTGGCGCACGGTCTCCACGGCAAGCGATCGCAGTGGCTCGGGCGGGAACGGCACGGGCGGTGATGTCACGATCCGAAGGCGAAGACGGTCCTCGTCGGGCCGCAGGATGAGATCACGGACGACGCCCGCTGCCCAGCGGCTGGCCCCGACACCAAGGCCCGTGTAGCCGAGGGCATAGGTCAGCCGGCCGCCCATCGTCTGGCCGAACGTGACCGTGAATCGCGAGGTCGTGTCGATGGCCCCGCCCCAGCGATACGGGAATGCGAGGCCGTCCAGCTGCGGAAACGCCCGGAAGAAGTGCGCTTCGAGCCGCTCGAACGTCTGCGGCCGGTCGTCGAGCTCCGGCCCGACCCGGCTGCCGAAGTGATGGATCGCGTCGTAGCCGCCCCACAGGATGCGGTCGTCCGCGGTGAGCCGGAAGTAGTGGAACTGGTTGTTCCCGTCGCTGAGGCCCTGGCGCCGCTCCCAGCCGATCGCCGCGCGCTGATCGCGTGTCAGTGGATCGGACACGAGGACGTAGTCGTAGACCGGCACGAACAGCGGCGAGAGGCGACGCAGCCAGCCCGAGTAGGCCGATGTCGCGACGACGACCTCTTCCGCACGGACTGAGGCGCCGGCGGCCGTCGTGATCGTGATGCCGCCTGCCCGTCGCTCGACGCCGGTCGCGCGGGTGTGCTCGTGCAGGGCTATTCCGCGCCCGCGTGCGACGCGGGCCAGGCCGCGGCACAGCTTCGCCGGGTCCAGGAGCACGTCGCGGCCGGGTGGCCGGTACAGGCCGGCGTGCCACAACGGGGAGTGGACCTCGTCGCGGGCGGCGTCGCCGTCCAGGAACACCAGGTGCTCCCCATGCTCGGCCGCCTCGTCGACCCAGGCCCGGAACTCATCGACCTGGTACGGCTGATCGGCGAGGCCGAGGGTGCCGGTCTCCTCGAGGTCGCACTCGATGCCGTGCTCGCGGGTGAACTCGATCAACGCCGCGAGATTCTCGATGCCCTCCTGCTCCAGCCGCGGCAGCTCATCGGGGAAGTGCCTGATCCCGTTTGCCAGGCCGTGGGTGAGGCTCGCCTCGCAGAAGCCGCCATTGCGTCCGCTGGCCCCGAACGACACGGTCTCCGCCTCCAGCACCACGACCCGCAGGGATGGGTCGGTGTCGGTCAGCGCGATCGCGGTCCACAGGCCGGTGAAGCCGGCGCCGATGATCGCGACGTCGGCGTCCACGCGCTCGCCGGCGTTCAGCGGCGGATCCGCGGGCGGGCTCGGCTCGCGCAGCCAGTAGCTGACCGGGGCGTTCGAGCTCGTTGGTGGCATGAGCCCGAAGTCTAGACAGCAGAGCGACGACGTGCGTATCCGCACGCAACCGATGCAGACGGCGCGGGATTCGTGGCGTTCCAACCAGAACGTGACGAAAGTCGCGTTGACGCCGCGGACGGGCGTGTGGCACGATGCGCCGACCGCCGTCCCGCATCGCGCAACGCGCGATCGTGGGCCGGGTCGCCACGCCCGCCGGATCGCATGCCCGCACAACGAGGACTTGATGGCCACGGAACCCGCCGCCCGGATCACCCCAAAGCTCCGTCGCGACGCCCAGAACGCGCTGTATCAGCGAGCGCTCCAGTCGCTTCCCGGTGGCACGGATTCGAATTTCCGCGCCTGGGGTGAGAGCACGATCTACGTCGATCGGGGCAAGGGCGGCAAGGTCTGGGACGCCGACGGCAACGAGTTCGTCGACCTGCGCATGGGCTACGGCCCGGTGATCCTTGGCCACGGGGACGACCGGGTTGACGACTACGTCAACGAGCGCATGCGCCGGGGCGTCAGCTTCAGCCTGACGAGCGAGGACGAGGTCCGCGCGATGGAGCTCGTCAAGGACCTCACCGGCTGGGTCGATATGGCCCGCATGACGGTGTCGGGCACCGAGGCGACGATGCACGCGATGCGGATCGCTCGCGCCTTCACGGGCCGCGAGAAGATCGTGAAGTTCGAAGGCCAGTACCACGGCGTCCACGACTACGCCCTGATCAGCGTCGGCCCGGACGATATGTCGGAGCTGGGCGACGCGGATGCGCCCGTCGCCCTCGCCTGGGGCCGCGGTATCCCCGGCGCTGTCGCCGACACGATCATCCCGGCGCGCTACAACGACATCGACGCCCTGCGTCGGATCTTCGAACGGCACGGCGAGGAGATCGCCGCGATCATCGTCGAGCCGGTCCTCGGCAACGCCCAGGCGATCATGCCGCAGGAGGGATTCCATCGGCAGATGCGCGCCCTGACCGAGGAATTCGGGATCCTGCTGATCTTCGACGAGGTGAAGACCGGGTTCCGGCTGGCCCGCGGCGGCGCCGCCGAGTTCTTCGGCATCAAGCCGGACCTCGGCACGTTCGCCAAGGCGATGGGCAACGGCTATCCGGCGGCCGCGTTCGGCGGGCGTCGCGAAGTCATGGACATGCTTCCCGACAAGGTCAGCCACGGCGGCACCTATGCCGGCAACCGCGTCGCCGCCGCAGCCGCGGTCAAGACCCTCGAGATCCTCCGTGACACGAACGCGCTCGAGACGATCCACGCGACCGGCCGCACGATCCAGGATGGCCTGCGCGAGATCCTCGACCCCGTGGGCATCGCGTACCACTTCACCGGTCACCCATCCATGTTCGGGATCATGTTCCGTGAGGAGGTCGCGACCGAATACCGCGACTGGGCGACGACGGATCACGAGCTGTACGACGCGATCGCGATCGGCATGCACGCCCGCGGCGCGATGCCGGAGCCCGACTCCCGAGAGCCGTGGTTCATCTGCGAGGCGCACGCCGACGCCGACATCATCGACCGGGTGCTGACGGCGTTCTCGGATTCGCTCGAAGCGGCGCTCGAAGATCGCGCGCGCGGCGTACCGGCGCCCACCGCCACGGGCGCGATGTCGTCGCCCGGCGCCGGCTGAACGCGCGCCCAGGAAGAAGGGGGACACATGGTCGTCGACGGGAACGCGGTCCGCTCGGTCGATCGAGCGGCCGCCCTGCTCCTGGCCCTCGGCGAGTCGCAGGGCGAGGCTGGTGTCACCGAGCTCGCCCGCCGGCTGGGTCTCCACAAGTCCACGGCCTCGCGCCTGCTGGCCACGCTCCAGAAGCGCGGCCTCGTGGAGCAGGACGACGAGACCGGAAAGTACCGCCTCGGCCTCGTGGTCATCCGCCTCGCCGAGCGCGCGGAGCGCACCCTCGACCTGCGCGGCATCGCCTCCCCGGAGCTGGAGCGGCTGGCGCGCCTGACGCATGAGACGACGGGGATCGGGATCCTCGATGGCGACTCGCTGCTGACGGTCGCCCAGGCGGACGGGCCCAACCTCATCGCGGTCGGCGACTGGACCGGTCGAGCCACGCCCCTCCACTGCGTCGCTTCGGGCAAGGTGCTGATGTCGGCCCTGGCCGAGCGCGACGTGCTGCGGATCGTGCGGCGCGGACTCGTGAGCTACACGGAACGCACGATCGTCGAACTGGAGCCGCTGCTCGAGGAGCTGGCCCGCATCAGGCGGCGCGGGTACGCGACGGCCATCGGTGAGTACGAGCTGGGCCTCAACGCTGTTGCCGCCCCGATCCACGACGCGCGCGGCAACGTGATCGCGGCCGTGGACGTATGGGGGCCGGCGTTCCGGCTCACCCCGCGGCGCATCCCGGAGCTCGCGGCCCAGGCCCGGGAAGCCGCTGCGGCCATCTCAGTGCGGCTCGGCGGCACCGCTCCCGGCCGCGAGTCCACCCCGGTGACCGCAACGGCCTGAGACTCCCTGCCCGCGGCCCACGCCGATCCCGGAACCCCGTCACGCTCAGGCACGATTTCGGCTCAGTCGTGCGCGATCGCCGGCGACATGTCACTCCGAGATACCGTTTACCAACAGCCCTGCACGACCGATCGTCCAAACCGACTCGAAGGGTAGATGAGGCTGGCGATCACGAGGCATCTGTGCGGCGTTCGTGCCTCAGGGTGACCATCACGGCCCGAACCGGCGAGCTGCATCTGCGTAGCCGCGGTACGGAGCCTGGCTTCGCCGCCCGTCCGACCGACTTCGGATCAACCACTCACGGCGCCGGCTCGAAGGATCGATCAGCGCGATCCCCCGGCTTGGATTGCCCGAGACGATCCGACCAGACGCGACTCCGGACATCTCGAGGGCCCGCATCGGGAACGCGGCGGCCAGCGCATCCCGGTTCGTGGCGATCGCCACATCAACTTCGTCGCTGGCGAGCACGATCAGCCAACTGGTAAGGCGGCGAGGACGCCATCCCAGGTCCCGGGCAACAGCCATCGCGGAACGCTCATACCAGCCGAGCTGGCGTTCGATGGCCCCGAGATCGTCGAGGCGGGTCTTCACCTCGATGATCAACAACGTGCCAGTCCGCGGATCAAACGCGAGGAGGTCGATCCAGCCATGGCTCCGACCATGGACGATCTCGACCTCGCGCCGGATCTCCCAGCCGGCACGCCGCAATGGCCGGTCCAGATATCCAGAGCAACGGGCGTGGACCAGGTCGTGTTGTGGTCTGGCGAAGACCAGCGGCGGACGAGCGACCAGGCCGATCTCTATCCCCAGCCGGTCGGCGACCCTGTTGACTAGATCAAGGGAGGGATTCGCTCGTCCGCTCTCGATCGTCGCGATGTACGCCCGCGACACGCCGACTGCGTCCGCCAGGGTTTGCTGGCTGATGTCGAGCATCGTGCGGGTGTCAAAGCAGAGGCGCGCGAACGTAACCCGAAGGTGGGACGACATTCGCCGAGTGAAGCACTCGTCCCTTATGGCCGACTTACGTGGCGTTGCGGCCGCAGTGGTCTCCGGCGACTCGCTACCCTTGAGCGATGCCCGACTTCAGCGATTCGCCGTGGAGCGACATCTCGGCATTCGCCGGCGAGTCCCTCGTCCCGGTCGTCCTCATCGTCATCGTCACGATCGTCGCGATGCGTCTCGCGAGCCTGTTCGTGCACGGGATCGTCAAGGCCCTCCTGGACCGCGAGGCCACGGAAGGTACCGCCCAGGAGCTGAGCGCGGTCGAGCTCAAGAAGCGGATGGACACGCTCGATGGCCTGGGCGCGCACGTCGTCCAGTTCTTCATCGTGGTCATCGCCGCGCTCATGATCCTGGGGCAGCTCGGCCTCGATATCGGGCCGGCCCTCGCCGGCTTCGGAGTCATCGGCATCGCCGTTGGCTTCGGTGCGCAGACGCTGGTCCGTGACTACCTCAACGGCGCCCTGATCCTGCTCGAGAACCAGTTCTCGAAGGGCGACGTCGTACGGGTTGCCGGCATCGACGGCACGGTCGAGGACTTCAACCTGCGACGGACCACCGTGCGTGACCTCGACGGGGTCGTGCACACCGTCCCAAACGGAGAGATCAAGGTCGCGTCCAACCTCACCCGGGTGTGGGCCCGGATCAACCAGGACGTCACGGTCGCCTACGGGACGGACATCGACAAGGTCATCGAGATCGTCGACGACGTCGGGCGCGAGTTCTCGTCCGATCCGGTCTGGAAACGGCGCGTCCTCGAGACGCCGCGCGTCGAGCGGATCGAGGCCATCGGCGAATACGGCGTGACGATCAAGATCCTGGGATCGGTCCGGGCACCAGAGCAATGGGCCGCGGGCGGCGAGTTCCGCAAGCGGCTTCTCGCCGCCCTCGAGGCGAACGGCATCGAGATCCCAAGGCCGCAGCGCGTGATCCTTTCGCGCGACCCGTCCGCACTCGCGGCCGCCGGCCTGTCGGCCGCCGAGGTCGAGGGTGGGCCGGCCGGCGACGACCTGGCGCTCGACTCCGACTGACGACCCCCGCGCGCGGACAGCATCGCGCGGCCGCGGCGCCGCCCGCGGTACGATGGCTCGGCCAGCAGATCACTCGGAAAGGGTGCCTCCCGTGAGCATCGACCCGTTCCCGACGCCGACGCCCGAGATCGAGAATCTCCTCGCGGAGGATCGGAAATTCCCGCCCGACCCGGCGTTCGCGGCGCAGGCCAACGCCACGGCGGAGCTGTATGCGGAGGCGGAGGCCGACCCGGAAGCGTTCTGGGCGCGCCTGGCGCGCGAGCGCATCGACTGGGTCGAGGACTTCCACACGACCCTCGAATGGGATCTGCCCTTCGCCAAGTGGTTCGTCGGCGGGAAGCTCAACATCGCCTACAACTGCATCGACCGCCACGTCGAGCGCGGCCTCGGCCACAAGGTCGCCTACCACTGGATCGGCGAGCCCGGCGACACCCGCACGATCACCTTCGCCGACCTCCAACGCGAGGTCAGCAAGGCCGCCAACGCGCTGCTCGAGCTCGGCGTCCAGACTGGCGATCGGGTCGCGATCTACATGCCGATGATCCCCGAGCTGCCGATCGCGATGCTGGCCTGCGCTCGGATCGGAGCGCCACACACCGTGGTCTTCGGCGGCTTCTCCGCGGAGGCGCTCAGCGGCCGGATCAGCGATTGCCAGGCCAAGCTCGTGATCACCGCGGATGGCGGGTGGCGGCGCGGCAAGCCGGCCCCGCTGAAGCCGGCCGTCGACGAGGCCCTCGAGTCCTCGCCGACCATCGAACACACGCTCGTCGTTCGCCGGCTCGGCGACGCGGTCGAGGGTGGGACCGCCATGCAGGACGGTCGCGACGTGTGGTGGGACGACATCGTCGATCGCCAGCCGCCGGTGCACGAACCGGTCGCGCTCGACAGCGAGCACATGCTTTACCTGCTGTACACCTCGGGCACGACCGCGAAGCCGAAGGGCATCGTTCACAGCACCGCCGGCTATCTCCTGGGCGCGAGCTTCACCCACGAGATGGTGTTCGACGTCAAGCCCGATGACGTCTATTGGTGTGCCGCGGACGTCGGCTGGGTCACCGGCCACAGCTACATCGTTTACGGGCCGCTCGCGAACGCGACGACCAGCGTGTTGTACGAGGGCACCCCGGATACCCCGGACTGGGGCCGCTGGTGGCAGATCATCGAGGACTACAAGGTCAACATCCTGTACTGCGCCCCGACGGCGATCCGGGCCCACATGAAGCAGGGTGCGCAGTACGCCCAGGCGCATGACCTCTCCTCGCTGCGCGTGCTTGGTTCGGTGGGCGAGCCGATCAACCCGGTCGCCTGGCTCTGGTACCAGAAGCACATCGGCGCTGGGACGAAACCGATCGTCGACACCTGGTGGCAGACCGAGACCGGCATGATCATGATCACGCCACTCCCCGGGGTCACGACCACGAAACCGGGCAGCGCGACCTTCCCGTTCCCCGGCATCGAGGTCGATGTCATCGACAGCGCCGGCAACACGGTCCCGCTCGGTGGAGGCGGGCTGCTGGTTCTCAAGCGGCCGTGGCCGGCCATGCTGCGCGGCATCTACGGCGACCCGGAACGCTACAAGGAGACGTACTGGAGCCGTTTCCCGGGCATGTACTTCGCGGGTGACGGCGCCAAGCGCGACCTCGAGGGCTACCTCTGGTTGCTGGGACGGGTCGACGATGTCATGAACGTGTCCGGCCACCGGCTGTCGACGACCGAGATCGAGAGTGCGCTCGTGTCGCATCCGGCGGTGGCCGAAGCCGCCGTCGTCGGCGGGCCCGACCCGGTCACGGGCGAGGCGATCAATGCCTTCGTGATCCTGCGCCTGGGTCCGAGCAACGAGCCCACGCCGGCTCTCGGTGACGAGCTGCGCAAACACGTGGCGACCAAGATCAGCCCGATCGCCAAGCCAAAGGGACTGATGTTCGTGCCGGACCTGCCCAAGACGCGTTCGGGCAAGATCATGCGCCGGCTCCTGCGCGACATCGCCCAGGGCCGCGCCCTCGGCGACACGACGACCCTGGCGGATGCCGGGGTCGTGGACCTCATCCGGTCCAACACCGGGGCGAGCGAGGACTGACGTGCCATTCGACTTCCTCAAGCGGAAGAAGGACGGAGCCGGCGCGGACGCGCCGATCGCCGGCGTCGGTGGCTCGGGCATCCGCGGGGTGCCGTTCGACGGTCTCACGGACGAGTGGCGGATCGTCGGCGAGATGCACATCCCGGCAAGGCTGTCGGACGCGCTGAACAAGCGCGAGGCGGTCACGATCTCGGATGTGCGCTGGGCGCCGGTCGATGGGAGTGGCGAGCTGGCGCCGGCCTCTGGTCTCAAGGCGATCGACCCGTACGACCTGATCCTCGTGCTGGCCGGCGCCGCCACCCTGCCGCCATTGACCGATGCGGAGCGGACCGCCTACAAGGTGCACAAGATCCCTTACGACGTCGCGCTCGAGGTGCCGCCCTACCGGGTGATCGGGACGGTGTACATGAGCCCCGGCTCCGAACCCGACCGGCTGCTCGATCGGGCGACCGAGATGTTCGTGCCGGTCGTGGCGGCCACCGCGTACCTCGGCGAGATGCAGCTCGGGGACGAGATGGACGCCATCCTCATCAATCGGTTCTACCTGCGCGGCCTCGAGCAGATCGACCGGCGCACCGGCGAACGCCCGCAGCCCCTGCCCGGCCAACCGCTCGGCGGCATCAGCTGGCGCGACAGATCGCGCTAGTCGTCGAAACGGGCCGCGGCCGATGCCATGACCCGTCGGGCCAAAGGGGGAGCGTGCGAGGCTAGGCTCGGACGGCGACCTTCTGGCGGTTGAAAAGACCGAAGGCGGGCTTGGCGGCCGGCGCGGACACTGGCGTGCCGATGATCCGGTCGGCAAGGGCGTCGAAGTCCTCGCTGATCTTCTCGCGCGGGAACATCTCGATGACGGTCCGGCCTTCGTTCGCCGCGCGGACGAAGAGCAGCCCCCCGGAGCGCAGCAGGGCCAATGACGGCATGCCAACGGTTCGCTCCATGTCGGCGACGGACACGCCGCTGTTGGCTCGATTGATGACCAGTGCGAGGCGCTCGCGAAGGCCGAGCTCGGTCGCGAGATCCGCCAGCTGCACGGCGGCGCGAATGGCGGGCACGTCCGGGGTGACCGGCACAAGGATGCGGTCGGCGACCTCGAAGATCGCCTGGTTGAGCGCGCCGTACGAGGGATGCAGGTCGATGACGATGTAATCGAAGCCGCGCCGGGCAGCGTTGATCAGCGCGGTCACCCGAGACGGCTCGAGGATCTCGTTGTTCAGCGGCGATGACGTCAGCGACACGACCCGCAGGCCCGAGGAGTGCGCCGCGGCCAGGTCCGCAAGGGTCTCGACCGCGCCGCCATCTGGCTCGTCGCGCAGGCTGTCGACGACGGTCCGGACCTCGTTCATGCCCAGCGATGTCGTCACGTGTCCGGTCACGGTGTCCGCGTCCACCAGGAGGACGTTCTGGCCCTTGCGGATCTGGAGCGCCGAGGCCAGGTTCGTGGCGACCGTCGTCTTGCCGACGCCGCCCTTCGGATTGAAGACCGCGATGACCGTCGCCGGGTGCGACCAGCCGTCGGCCTCCAGCGGACCACTCTGCAGGACGGGTCCTGAGCCGTCGTCGACGGTCTGGCTGCGGATGCACATCGCCTCGACTCGCCAGCGCAGGGACTCGGCGGAGTATGGGCGGGTGAAATATTCGTCCTCGACGCTGCCCGCGCCACCTGACCCGAGCTTGTCGAGCGTTCGGGGCGACACGACCATGAGCGCCGGGATCGCCCGTCCATTGTCGCGCAGGAGACCGTAGAACTCGAGCGATCGGTCAAAGTCGGTCTCGCCGTCGAGGATGGCGACCGCGACGTCGCGGTTGCCCGCCAGGAAGGCCTCCAGCTCATCGGGGTGGCTCACCGTCACGACGGTGAAGCCGGCCTCCCGAAGCTCCGCTGCGACCGGGACGGACTCCTCGGCCGGGAGCGATACGGCGACGCTTGGTCGAGCCACGATCAGCCTTCGGCTTCAGGATCTTTGGCGGTGACGGTGAGCTCACCCTCGGCCTCGGCGGTGACGCGAGCGCCAAAGCCGGGGAGCGTGGTGACGGCGTCCCGAAGGACGATGCCGGAGTCGTGGGCGACCGCGAAGAGGAACTCGCCGTCGGGCCCGGACGACACGCCGACCGACTGCACGCCCGCGACGCGGGACAGCTGGCGCTTGAAGCCGGCGATGCTCGCGACGCTGACCAGGCCGGTGACGACGACCCGGGTGGTGTGCGCCTCGGTGGCGGCGGTGTCGGCGTCGGGGACGAGGCCCGCAAGGCGGGCCGCCAGGGCATCGTCACCGATCACGGGGATCTCTTCCTCGGTGGAGGCTTCCTCAGGGTTGAAAGCGGCGGCCTCCGCCTCGGCTGCATCGAAGTCAGGCGTCAGGCCAAGCGCCGCGACGCGAGGGTCGATCCCGGCAACCTCGCTCTCCGACTCGCCCGTGACGGCGTCGTCGGTCGGCTGGTCGTCGGTCGCGGCCACGACTTCGGCTTGCGCTTCGGTCGGCTGCGTCTCGTCGACCGCTGCCGCGTCCGTGGACTCGGAAGCATCGATCGTCTCACCGACCGCCTCGGCAGGTTCGGCCAGGGCGTCGGGCTCGGGATCGACGGCGATCGCCTGCTCCGCAAGGGCCTCCTCGATCTGCGTGTACATGTCGTTCGCGGGCTCGGTCTCGGTCAGGGTCGCAAACTCGCCATTCGACATCTCGTCCCAGGGCGGCGGCTCGGGCAGGCTCGCGGCCATCGCCGCGAAGCGGGTCGCGTCCTCTTCCGCGATCAGGCGCTGGAAGAATTCGGCCATCTCGGCCTCGAAGGCATCGACACGACGCTGGACGCGCTCGATGCGTCCCTCGATGTCGGCGGCGTGGGCGTCGATCTCGCGCTCGAGGCGAGCCTTGCGGTGAGTGATGCGCTCGTCGGTCTCTTCGCGGATCCGGGCGATCTCGGCCTTGGACCACTCGCGGATGGACGCGACGTCGTCGTCGGCCTGCTTGCGCAGCTCCGTCGCCTCGATCGCGGTCGCGGCGTGGATCGACTCGATGTGGGCCTTGGCATCGGCGCTGAAGCGCGCGAGCGTATCGGCCTTGGCGGTCTCCGCGGCGCCCTGCATGGCCCTCGTGAGATCGGCCATGAACTTGCTGGGCTGCTGCCGGGTTGCGTTCGAGGCCTCGGTCGTGTCGACGGGCGACGGCTCGGCGGCTGCCGTCGATTCGACCGGCGCGCTGTCCTCGCTCATGGTGTCCACGGCCGGCCCGTCGTCGACGGCCGCCGCCTGGTCGGTCTCTGAAGGCGCTGCGTCGATCATGTCAGGTGCCTCGATCTCCTGGTCTGTGGGGAGGGCTGCGCCGACCGGTGCGTCTCCGGTCATCTCGGCGCGAGCGTCGGACTCGTTTCGGTCCGCGCTCCACGGGAGACGGAATCCGGGCTTGGCATCGGTCGTGGCCATGCGATGGGGTCCTCTGTCGGGTCTTGGGGTCTGGGGTTGGATCTGGGCGTGTCGGCATAGTGCCTCCGGGGTCTGGTCCGGTGGAGTCCGCTAGAGGTACCAGCGGCGTGCGCCGGTCGTACTCTCGGCGGCTGGTGGACGAGACGTGTTGTGGGGTCGCAACGCTCACCACGAGTACGATGGGCGGTGATGGAACCTCTCGATACGCTCGGACGGCCGCTCCACGACCTGCGCATCTCGGTCACGGACCGCTGCAACTTCCGGTGCACCTATTGCATGCCCAAGGAAGTGTTCGGTCGGGACTATGCGTTCCTGCCCAAAGAGCAGGTCCTGAGCTTCGAGGAGATCGAGCGGGCGGCTCGCGCGTTCGTGGCGCTAGGCGTCGAGAAACTGCGGATCACGGGCGGTGAACCGCTCGTCCGACGCGAGCTCCCCACGCTGATCGCGGAGCTGGCGGCGCTCCGGACACCCGACGGCCGTCCGCTCGATCTGACGCTGACGACGAACGGAGCGGCGCTCGCCGCGCTGGCTGGTCCCCTTGCTGATGCGGGCCTGCGACGAGTGACCGTGAGCCTGGATTCGCTGGACGACGCGGTGTTTGGCGCGATGAACGGCGTGGACTTCCCCGTGGCGCGCGTCCTCGACGGCGTGGATGCCGCCCTGGAGGCCGGTCTGACCCCCGTGAAAATCAATATGGTGGTCCGGCGCGGCATCAACGAGTCGTCGGTCGTGCCCATGGCACGGTGGGCGCGCGAGACCGGTGTGGTCCTGCGCTTCATCGAATACATGGACGTCGGGCACTCGAATGGCTGGCGGCTCGACGAGGTGGTGCCGGCCCAGGAGCTGATCGACCTCGTGAGCGGCGTGTGGCCGGCCGAGCCCGCAGATCCCAGCTACCGCGGCGAGGTCGCCGGCCGTTGGACCTACCTGGACGGCCTCGGCGAGTTCGGCATCATCTCGTCGGTCACCCGCCCGTTCTGCCGGGACTGCACGCGCGCGCGGTTATCGGCCGACGGCAAGCTCTACACGTGCCTGTTCGCCGTCGCGGGCCGCGACGTCCGGGCGGTGCTGCGCGACGGATCGAGTGACGAGGAGCTGGTGACGTTCCTCGCGGAGGTGTGGCGGGCGCGCGACGATCGCTATTCCGAGCTTCGCTCGCAGTCCACGTCCGACCTGCCCAAGGTCGAGATGTTCGCGATGGGCGGCTGAGGGCGGCGCTCGACGGACTGGGCTGCGGGCTGCGGGCGATCGAGGGCGCGGTCGCATTCGTCCACAGGGTTATCCACAGGCGGATCGGGTTCGTGGACAGGCTTCGGACGCGTTCCGCAGGTTCGTGGATAAGCGCGTTGACCCGCCCGCGACCGTCCGCCTAACGTAGGTCTTGCCCGAAGGGGCCGACAGGACCCCAGGAACCGCGATCACATCAAGGGCCTGAGTTTCGCCTCGGTCGCTTCGGGCGCTTCGTTGCCCGGACCTCGTAGCTGTCTCACCACAGCGTCGGGGGTGCGGGTCGCCCGACGGGACGCGATCGGCATCCCGGTGTCGGTACTTCCGTCGGGCCGACGAAGTTCACCCGCCTCGGGCGTCCTATGCTGGACACGACCCTGGAGGCCAGATGTCCGACCCGACGCCCACCGTCGATCCCACGCATCCGATCCCGCCCGTCGAGCAGCCCGCCCGGATCGCCGCCCTCGTCACCGCGGTCCGCGAGCACACGCCGCTCGTTCCCGAGGTGGGGATCGTCCTGGGCTCGGGCCTGGGCGGGCTCGCCGACGACCTCGAGGATGCGGTCGCGATCCCGTTCGGCGAACTGCCTGGCTGGCCACCTGCGACCGCCCCGGGTCACGCGGGACGGCTGCTGCTCGGACGGCTCGGCGGCCGAACCGTGATCATGCTTCAGGGCCGCTTTCACCTGTACGAAGGCAACGCCTCGGGCCTGGTCATCCAGCCCGTCCTGCTGTTCGGGGCACTTGGGGCGAAGATCGTCGTGCTGACCAACGCTGCAGGCGGCCTCGACCCGTCGTTCGGGCCGGGCACGCTCATGGTGATGACCGACCACATCAACCTGACCGGTCGATCGCCACTGATGGGGCCGAACGCGGACGACCTCGGGCCACGCTTCGCGGACCTGACGCGAGGGCGTGTATGTCGGGCTCACCGGGCCGACCTATGAGACCCCGGCCGAGGTCCGGATGCTCGCCGGGCTCGGTGGGGACGCCGTCGGGATGTCGACGGTGCTCGAATGCATCGCTGCCCGCTGGATCGGACTGGAGGTGTGCGGTGTCTCGCTCGTGACGAACGCCGGTGCCGGGTACACCGGCGCTCCGCTCACCCACGAGGAGGTCCTCGAGTCCGGGGCCGAGGCCGGCCCGAGGCTCGCCCGCGTGATCCGGCGCTTCCTCGTCGACCTCGCCGACGACTGAACGCCGCAGGCCGAAACCTATCGAACGGGATGCCGCGCGACAGCGGCGAGGACCTTGTCCAGGAGCGTGGTCAAACGAGTGAGCTGCGGCTCACCCACCTCGGCGCCGATCGTGTCGGCCCACCCGCGCTGTCGAGCCTGGATCGCGCGGAGCGCAGCCCGGCCATCGGGCGTCATCGAAACGAGCTTGGCTCGCACGTGCCGCGGGTTGTCGACGTACTCGACGATCCCCCCCTCGGCCAGCGCGTCCGCCACGCGCTGCACGCTCTGGCGAGCGAGCGTCAAGGTCCGGGCGATGTCGGCCACGGTTGCGGGCCCGTCCTCGATGGCAGCGAGGACTTGCCATCGAGCGCTTGTCTGACCGGCAGGACGGGCGAGCTCGTCCCCGGCCTCGGCAAGAAACCCCTGGAGCCGGATGAGGCGGATCACGACGCCGCTGAAGGCGTCACCCGCCGGGGTTCGCCGCACGTGTTCTATCTTGACAGCAGGCTGTCGAGTTGATACCTTACTCATGACAGCATTCTGTCATATCGGACGGAGGAATGCACCGTGTCGACCGACATCACACCCTTCACGATCGCCGTACCGGAGGCCGACGTCCAGGACCTCCGCGAGCGACTGGCCCGGACTCGTCGACCGGCGGTCGATCCCGGCAACGGCTGGGAGCGCGGCGTCCCCGCCGACTACCTGACCCGCCTGACCGAGGCGTGGGCCGATGACTACGACTGGCGCGCCGCCGAGGCCGAGCTCAACGCTCATCCCCAGGCCACGACCGAGATCGACGGCCAGACGATCCACTTCATCCATGTCCGATCGGCCGAACCCGACGCCACGCCCCTCGTCCTGCTGCACGGCTACCCGGGCTCCTTCGTCGACTTCGTCGGGCTCATCGGCCCGTTGACCGATCCCGTGGCCCATGGCGGCGATGCGGCCAACGCCTTCCATGTCGTCATCCCGTCGCTTCCCGGCTTCGGCTTCTCGACGCCGGTCGCGGAACCGGGCTGGGAAGGCACCCGGACCGCCAAGGCGATCGTCGAGCTCATGGCCAGACTCGGGTACGAGCGGTATGGTGCCCACGGCTACGACATCGGAGCCGGGATCGCGGGCGACCTCGGCAAGTACGCCCCGGACGCGGTCATCGGCAGTCACGTCGCGACGGATCCGATGGCCCTTGCCTACCTCGGCATGATCGGCGAGGCCGCTGACGATGCCACGCCCGAGGAGCGCGCGTCGATCGAGCGCCTGCGTGCGGCGGCGGAAGACGGGACCGGCTACCTGCGACTCCAGGCGACGCGGCCCGCGACGCTCGCGCATGGCCTGGCCGACTCGCCGGCCTTTCAGCTCGCCTGGATCGTCGAGAAAGTCCACGAATGGACCGACACCCGATACGAGCTGCCCGAGGAGGCGATCGACCGCGACGCGATCCTGACGAATGTGAGCCTGTACTGGTTCACCCGGTCGGGCGGCTCGGCCGCGCAGTTCATCTGGGAGGCATTCCATGCCGAGCAGGACTGGGGCTCGCAGAGCCCGACGCCGACCGGCGTCGCGGTGTTCGCGACCGACCCAGTCGTGCGCCGAACGATGGATCCCGAGGGCAAGACCGCGCATTGGTCGGAATTCGAGCGGGGTGGGCACTTCCCGTCTCTCGAAGTTCCGGACCTCCTCGTCGCGGACATCCGGACGTTTTTCGCCGGGCTCCGGTAGGGTCCGGCTCGATGGCAAAGCGAACCCAGGACGGCGCGCCGGTCCTCAGCCGGCGCGCCCTCAACCGGACCCTGCTGGGTCGCCAGCTCCTGCTGGAGCGGGTCGATCGGCCGGCCGAGGACGTCATCGAGCATCTCGTCGGGATGCAGGCCCAGGAGCCGCCCGACCCGTATCTGGCGCTGTGGAGCCGG
>JARDZW010000100.1 GCA_029240655.1 Chloroflexota bacterium | reverse complement strand
TGGTCTTCGGTTCGCGCCGCACGACCCGCTTCAATACCCCGGTCCGCGGCGGTGGGCCGGCCTACCGGCAGGGGAGCGGCCGGCCTGGCGCCCCGGCCGCCGGCGAGCCATTCCGGCCGTCGCGTGACCTGGCGGCACGCCGCGAGGCCTTCGCCGACGGTGCCCCGTCGGGCACGCTCGGGACCGGAGATGCCGAGGACGGGTCCACTTCCCCGACGAGCCCGGTCGCGACCCGCCCGCCTCGGCCGATCATCCCAGGCGAGCGCCAGTTCCGTGATGGTGACCGGGTCCGCCACGGTCGCTGGGGCGACGGGATCGTGGTGACGTCCAAGCTGACGCGGAGCGACGAAGAGATCACGGTAGCCTTCAAGGATCCGACGATCGGCCGCAAGACGATGCTGGCGAGCCTCGCCAATCTCGACGTCGTCGGTTAGGCCGGTGCGGTCATGAGCGAGATCGACCTATCCGCGATCCACTCGCTCGCGGAATTCGAGCCCCTCGCACGGCTCGTGATGGACCCAGGCGCCTTCGACTACGTCGCCGGAGGGTCCTGGGACGAGGTCAGTCTGGCCGAGAACGAGGGCGCCTGGCGTCGCCGGCGGCTGCGGCCGCGCGTGCTCGTCGACGTGTCGCGCATCGACCCCGGAACGACGATGCTGGGTCAGGCGACGGCCATGCCACTCGCCATCGCCCCGATGGCCGCCCACGGCCTGGCCCACCCCGACGCCGAGGTGGCCACGGCCCGCGCCGCGGCGGCCGCCGGTGTCCCGTTCATCCTCTCGACCATGTCGACGTGCTCGATGGAGGAGGTCGCGCACGCGTCCCCGGACGGTGTCCGCTGGTTCCAGCTGTATTCGCAGGCGGAGCCGGCCCGCACCCGCGAGCTCGTCCAGCGTGCGGAGGCGGCCGGGTACGGGGCGATCGTGCTGACCGTCGACCTGCCGCTGCTGGGCTACCGGGAGCGCGACCGGCGTTCCGGGTTCGAGCTCACAGGACCGCACGGCAACTTCGCGGCGCCGGGATCGAGTGCGACGCACGGGGGTGGGATCCACGCCGATGGCTTCGCCCAGCTCAAGCAGCAGCTGGTCACCGGCCTGTCGTGGGACGACCTCGCGACGATCCGGAGCTGGTCGTCATTGCCACTCGTCCTCAAGGGCATCATGACCGCGGAGGACGCGCAGCTTGCCGCGGAGCACGGCGTGGATGCGATCGTGGCCAGCAACCACGGCGCCCGCCAGCTGGACCGGGTGCAGGCGCCCACCGACGTCCTGGAGAGCATCGTGGCCGCCGTCGACGGCCGGGTCGAGGTCTGGGTCGACGGCGGCGTGCGGCGCGGCCACGACATCGCGATCGCTCGGGCGCTGGGCGCCCGAGGTGTCCTCCTCGGCCGACCGATCCTGTGGGCCCTCGCGGCAGGGGGCGGGGCCGGCATCGAACGGGCTCTTGCCATCGTCCGCGAGGAATTCGAGATCGCCATGGCCCTGCTGGGCACGCCGACGCCGGACGACATCGGGCCGAGCCACGTCGTGCTCGAGGCGCTACGCTCCGAGCGATGACGGTCCAGCTCCCGCCCGTCGACCCGGCACTGGTCGAGGCGGCTTCCACGCTCGACATCGATGCCGCGACCGCGCGCCACAAGGAGCTCGCGGCGGCGGTGGACAGGGCCAACGTCCTGTATCACGCCGAGGATGCGCCCGAACTCAGCGACGCCGAGTACGACCAGCTGTTCCGCGAACTCGTCGCGCTCGAGACCGCCTATCCCGAGCTCACCACCGACGACTCCCCGACGCAGCGGGTCGGTGGCGCGCCCAGCGGGGAGGTGTTCTCTGAGGTTCGTCACCGCCGGCCGATGCTCAGCCTCTCGAACGCGTTCAGCCACGACGAGCTGCGCGCGTTCGATGCCCGCGTGCGACGTGGTCTTGGGCTCGCTGCCGCTCCGGAACCGGCCACCGAGCTCCGCTACGTCGCCGAGCTCAAGATCGACGGCCTGGCGATCACGCTGCGCTACGAGCGCGGGCGATTCGTCCAGGGGGCGACCCGCGGCGATGGCACGACCGGCGAGGACGTGACCGCCAACCTGCGGACCATCTCGGCGGTGCCGGCCAAGCTCAACGAGTCGGTCACGGCTGACGTTCGCGGCGAAGTCTTCATGCCGAAGTCCGAGTTCGCGCGGATCAACGCCGAACGCGAGGAAGCCGGGCTCGCCCTGTACGCCAACCCGCGCAACAGCGGCGCGGGCTCGCTCCGCCAGAAAGACCCGGCCGTGACGGCCAGCCGTCTCCTCTCCATCTGGGTGTATCAGCTCCTCGAGGAGGGCGATGGGTCGATCGACTCGCAGTCGTCCGCGCTGGAGCGCCTGGCCACGCTCGGATTGCCGGCCAACGCCCAGTACGAGGCGGGCCTCGACATCGAGGGCGTCATCGGGTTCACCGAGCGATGGCGCGAGGAGCGGCACAAGCTGCCGTACGAGACCGATGGCGTGGTCGTCAAGGTCGACCGATTCGATCAGCAGGATCGGCTGGGCATGGTGAGTCGGGCCCCGCGCTGGGCCATCGCCTACAAGTTCCCGCCCGAGCAGGTCGAGACGACGCTCGAGGACATCGTGCCGTACGTCGGCCGGACGGGCACGCTCACGCCGGTCGCGCACCTGACCCCGGTGAAGGTCGCCGGTTCCACCGTCGCACGGGCCACGCTCCATAACCTCGACGAAGTCCGGCGTAAGGACCTCCGGATCGGCGACCGGGTCATCCTGCAGAAGGCGGGCGACGTCATCCCGGAGGTCGTCCGGCCCCTCGTCGAGAAGCGGAGCGGCACCGAACGTTCATTCGAGATGCCGGATGCGTGCCCGGTCTGCGGCACGAAGGTCGTCCAGGACGAGGGCGCGGTCCGCGTCTACTGCCCGAACGCGGCCTGCCCGGCGCGGCTGTCTCAGGAGTTCGGCCATTTCGTGGGTCGTGGTGGCATGGACATCGAGGGTGCCGGCTGGGCCGTGCTGAGCCAGCTGCTGGAGCGGGGGCTGGTCAAGTCCCGCGCCGATTTCTTCCGCCTCTCCGTGGAGGATCTCGAAGGCCTGGACCGGTTCGCGCGCAAGAGCGCCGAGAACCTGCACGGCCGGATCGCCCGGGCACGTGTCGGGCGGCCCCTTGCCCGCGTGCTCAACGGCCTCGGCATGCCCCAGGTCGGTGAATCGACCGCCATCGACCTCGCGCGCTGGCTGGCGATGCGGGTGCGCTCCGACGACTACCCGCCACCCTCGGGCGACAATGTGCCCGATCCGTGGTTCGCGGCGATCGACGCCGAGCTGCGCCGGATCGCGACCGAGGAGCCCGAGACGCTGACCGAAGTCGAAGGCATCGGGCCGCTGGTGGCTGCCGCGATCGGTCGCTACTTCGCCGACCCCGCGACCGGCAACGTCCTGCGCGAACTCGTCGAGGTCGGCGTCGTGCCGGAACGCCCGGATGTGCCGCCACCCGGGGCTGCGGTCGAGGCGGGCCCGCTGGCCGGCAAGTCGGTCGTGGTGACCGGGACGCTCGAGGGGTTCGCCCGCCAGGAAGCCGAGGACGCGATCCGGGCCGCGGGTGGAAAGCCGGCAGGGTCCGTGTCGAAGAAGACCGATTACGTCGTGGCCGGTGAATCGGCCGGCTCCAAGCTCGCAAAGGCCCAGGAGCTCGGCGTGCCGATCCTGGACGAGGCAGGGTTCCGCCGGCTGCTCGCCGGCGACGGATAGGAGAGCACGTGGTCCACCCGAATATCGAGTTCATGCGTCGCTATTCCGCGGCCCTGCAGGCGGGACAGGCGGCCGACGCGCTTCCGTACTACGCGGAGGACCTGGTCCTCCACATACCGGGCCGTGGTCCGCATTCAGGGACGACGCACGGCCAGGATGCGGTCCTCGCCTACTACACCGCGGTCTTCCAGGCGACGGACGGCCGATTCGAGGTCGTCGGGGTCGACGACATCCTGGCGAGTGACGACCACGCCGCCAGCCTCGTGCGCTGGCGTCTGCACCGAGGCGAGCGCACGCTCGACGTCGATCGCGTCGTGGTCTATCGGATCGTGGACGAGAAGATCAAGGAGATCTGGGTCCGGGATTGGGACCAGTACGCCTACGACGAGTTCTTCGCCGACGGCACCTGATCGGCGCTCTAGCGGCGACCCTGGGCGTAGCGCTCCATCAGCTCGCTGACCGCGGTCCGTGCGGCTTCCCACTCTGGCTGGTCGCCGAAGATCGTGGCATTCGCGCCGAACCGGTTGATCTGGGTCATCGCGGTCACGATCATGTCGTGGGCGAGCTTGCGATTGCGACCCGCGTCGACCTGGCCCGTCACGAGATATCGGCGGACCGTCTCGAACGGCGCGGTCCATCGCCCCCAGCGGAGCTTGTCGCCCTCGCGCAGGGCCTCCAGCCACTCATCGTCACCAACGGGATGACGGTCGTGCTCCCGCATGTGGTGGCGGAGATCGACGCGCAAGCCGGGCAGGTCGAGGCTGTTCGTGCGCCCGTCATCGTCGACCGTGAGGTAGCAGACCGGGCAGGTGGGCAGCTCGGCGTCGGCGCGGGGAGCGTCGCCGTACGGAAGCCCGCAGCGCCGGCAGAAGCTGGCGTCGTCCCGGACGGCGGGCGTGCCGCACTGAAGACAGCTGACGGCGATCATGCGGCGAATACCCCTTCCCGGATGGCTCGGCGGATGGCAGTCTCGACGATGGGATCGGTGGTGGTGAGGCCCAATTCCCAGCCTTCAGGCGTGTACAGGCCGGCGGGCCGGCGCGCGACCCGGGTCTGTGCGGTCGCGCCCAGGCCGGCGATGGCTTCGGTCAGGGCCGCTTCGAGAAGATCGGGCGTGTCGAGTCGGACGGCCCTTCCTCCCAGGACGGTCTGCAGGGCCGCGCCCAGGCGGTCGAATTCTGGACGCCCGATGGCGATGACGACCTCATTGGGAGCTTCCGCATCAGGGTCCAGACCAAGCGTCCCCTCGGCGGCCGCCGCGGTGAGCACGAGTGGACGCTCGGAGCCGACGCGCATGATGCGACGTCGTGTTCGGTGGAGCGTGGACCACATGCGCTGGACGACCTGTTCTGGGACGGCTTGACGGGGAACACGACCAGCATCGTCGAGCGCCGGGAGCCCGACCATTCCCCATCCGTCCTGCCCCGGCTCACAGGACTGTTGGGCCACCCGCCCTGCGCACGGCGTCGTCGCCCGCACCGCCGTCAGCCGAGGGCGTGGTTGAACTGGCCCCAGATGTGCTCGGGATGCCATGCGAGCGGGTCCCCGCGGATCAGGCGTGGGGCTCGCCATGCCTCGGTCCAGCCGTCGTCCACGAGCGCCGCGGCGCCGGCTTGGTTCTCGAGCAGGATCCCGGCCCGGACTCGGCGCTCCGGGCCGGCGGCGAGGCGACGGGCGCGCAGCAGCGTCGACGCGGCGGCGGCGCTCGGGGCGATGGTGGCGCCGCCACCCCATGGCGCCCGGATGACGAAGCCGAGCGCCCGGTCGTGCTCCGCCGTGACGACCCGGGCCGTCGCCGGGCTGGCAAACGCCGCCAGCAGGTGGCGGCGGTCCTCGCCCGTCGCTGCGCGATCGAGCGTCGCAATCGTTTCGAGATCGTTGGGCCGGAATGCCCGGACCGCGGTCTCGCCCGGGTCGTCGGGCGCGGCCGAGGCCAGGCCTGGCGCCTCCATCGTCCGGTACCAGGTCTGCACGATGAACCCGAGCCGTTCGTACAGCGGCTGGCCGGCGTCCGTGGCCACGAGGACCAGCGTTCGGCATCCGGCTGCCTCCGCCGCCTCGATCGGTGCCTCGGTAAGCGCGCGCCCCAGTCCACGTCCGCGCGCCGATGGCGCGACCCAGATCGTCCCGATCCAGGCCACGGGTCCGTTGATCGTCACGATGCCGGTGCCGGCGATCGCCCGGTCGTCAGTCTCGGCGACGAACGCGCGGCACTCGGGGTGCGCGACGGCGAACTCGAACCACGCTCGTCGATCTCCCCAATCGTCGGCGAGGATGGCGGCGACGGCGGGCTCGATGTCCGCGGTGGTCATCGGTCGAAGGCGCGGCGTCGGCATGTCCCGGCTATCATCGGGCGCATGGCCACCCTCTCGCGCGACGACGTCGAGCACGTCGCCCATCTTGCCCGGCTCGGGCTGAGCGACGACGAGCTGGCTCGGCTCGAGGGCCAGCTGAACCACATCCTGGAGCAGTACGAGATCCTCGCCAGCGTCCCGACCGACCACATCGCCCCGACGGCGCAGACGATCGAGCTCGAGAACATCCTGCGCGACGATATCGCCCAGCCGTCGATGGACGCGGAGGCCGTGCTCGCGAATGCGCCTGCGCGCGAGGGAGCGTTCTTCGTCGTGCCCGCGATCCTCGGCGAGCGTGACTGACGCCGCGACGGCGATCCACCGCCACGGCCCATCCCGATGACGACTGAGCTCACCCGCCTCCACGCCCACCACATGGCCGCCCGGCTCCGGGCCGGTGAGCTCACCTCGCGCGAGCTGACGGAGGCGCATCTCGACCTCGCGGAGGCCCAGGATCACGGCCTCCATGCCTGGCTGACCATCGACCGCGATCGCGCCCTGGCCGAGGCGGACGCCGCCGATGTCCGCCTCGCCGCGGCGCGTGGCGAAGGACGCGAGGCGCTACAGGCGCTTCACCCGCTGCTTGGTATCCCCGTCGGCCTCAAGGACCTCGTGTCCGTGAAGGGCGGCCAGGCCACCGCAGGCTCGCGCATCCTCGAGGGGTACCTCGCCCCGTACGACGCCCACATCACCGAACGGCTCCGCGACGTCGGCGCGGTCATCCTCGGCAAGACGAACATGGACGAATTCGCGATGGGCTCATCGACCGAGCACTCCGCGTATGGCCCGACGGCCAATCCGTGGGGGCTCGATCGGGTCCCGGGGGGCAGCAGCGGCGGGTCCGCCGCGGCCGTGGCCGCCTACCACGTGCCGCTGTCGATCGGTACGGACACGGGCGGATCCATCCGCCAGCCAGCCGCCCTCACTGGGATCGTCGGGCTCAAACCCACGTACGGGCGGGTCAGCCGCTACGGGATCATCGCCTTCGCGAGCTCGCTCGACCAGATCGGGCCGTTCGCGCGTGACGTGCGGGGGGCGGCGGCGCTGCTGCACGCCGTGGCCGGTCGCGACGAACGCGATTCGACGTCATCGCCGGAGCCCGTTCCAGATGACCTGCTCACCCTGGCCCATAGCGACGACGAGGCTGCAGGATCGCTGCACGGCAAGCGGTTGGGCCTGCCAAAGGAGTATTTCGTGGCCGGCATGGAGCCGGGCGTCGAGACGCGTGTGCGCGAAGGGGTCGCGGCGCTGGAAGCCGCCGGCGCCATCGTTGAAGAGGTCAGCCTGCCCCACACGGAGTACGGCCTCGCGACCTACTACATCGTGGCACCCGCCGAGGCGTCCGCCAACCTCGCGCGCTACGACGGCATCCGCTACGGGCCGCGACTGGGCGAGGGCGCCGACGTCCTGGCCGACTACCTCACGACCCGTGGCCAGCTCTTTGGGCCTGAGGTGAAACGCCGGATCATGCTCGGGACCTACGCGCTCTCGGCGGGCTACTACGACGCCTACTACCTCAAAGCGCAGAAGGTCCGCACGCTCATCAAGGGCGATTTCGACGCCCTCTGGGCCCGGGGCTTCGACGCACTCGTGGCCCCGACATCGCCGACCGTGGCCTTCCGGTTCGGCGCCCGACTGGCCGATCCGGTCTCGATGTACCTCTCCGATGCGTGCACCCTGCCGGTCAACATGGCGGGACTCCCGGGCATCTCGATCCCGGCCGGGCTGTCGGAGGGCCTGCCGGTCGGGCTGCAGCTCATCGGCGCACCGTGGTCGGAGCTCGAGCTCTTCCGCCTCGCCCGTGGCTACGAGGCGATCACCGCCGACGCGGACTGGCGCACCCTGGAGCCCGCCGACCTGCCGGCGCTCGCCGATCCCTCGACACCCACGCCGGCCGAGCGGATGGCCGCGATGTCGATCGTGGACCGATGATCGGCCGACCGCCGTTGGCCGAGCGGGTGCTGGCCGAACGCGTGCATGCCGTACCGCCGTCGGGCATCCGGCGCTTCTTCGACATCGCCGCGACGATGGACGACGTCATCAGCCTGGGTGTCGGCGAGCCGGACTTCGATACGCCGCGGGTCATCGTCGAGGCCGGCGTGGAATCGCTGCGCGAGGGCCGGACCCATTACACCAGCAACCACGGCACGATCGAGCTGCGTCAGGCCCTGGCCGATCACCTGGAGCGCCGCTACGAAGTTCGCTACGACCCGGCGACGGAGATCCTGATCACGGTCGGCGCCTCCGAGGCGCTGGACCTCGCGCTGCGGGCGACCTGCGACCCGGGCGACGAGGTCATCCTCCATGAGCCTTCGTACGTGGCGTACGTGCCAGCGATCGTGTTCGCGGGCGGGGTTCCGCGCCAGGTCGCGACGAGGTTCGAGGACGATTTCGCGCTCGACCCGAGCGCCGTCGAAGCCGCGATCACGCCGCGCACGAAGGCGCTCTTCCTGGGCTATCCCTCCAATCCCACGGGCGCGGTCCTGCCCGACGAGGTGCAGGATGAGCTGGCCGCCATCGCCGAGCGCCATGACCTGCTCGTGTATAGCGACGAGATCTACGACCGGCTCGCCTACGGCGACTACCGCCACCGAGCATTCAGTGCCCTCCCCGGGATGCGTGAGCGGACGATCCTGATGGGCGGTTTCTCGAAGGCGTATGCGATGACCGGATGGCGGGTCGGTTACGTCGCTGCCCCGATCGGCATCCTCGAGGGTCTCGTGAAGGTCCACCAATACGGCATCATGTCCGCCCCGACGACCGCCCAGGACGCGGCGCTCGCCGCGGTCCACGACGGCGAAGCGGACGTCGAGCGGATGCTGGCCGAATATGACCGGCGCCGGCGGCTGCTCGTCGATGGCCTCAATGCGCTGGGCCTGGACACGTTCGAGCCGCGTGGCGCGTTCTACGCTTTTCCCAGGATCACCTCGACGCGCCTCGACGACGAGACCTTCACCGAGCGCCTTCTGTCGGAGGAACGCGTGGCGGTCGTGCCGGGGAGTGCGTTCGGACCGTCCGGCGCCGGTCACGTGCGCATGTGCTACGCCACGTCGTACGCAGGGCTCGAGACGGCGCTCGAGCGGATCGGCCGCTTCGTGGAACGCGCCCGCGCCTGAAACGAGGGACCCCGAAGCTAGCGGGTGGCCGGTCGGCGCCGCAACGCCTCCTCGATCGCCCAGATGGCCAGCGGCCGCAGATAGATCGATGCTCGGAAGTTGCCATCCCGGTCGTAGGCCTCGGGGGTGCGGAACCAGAGACCCCGCTCGTAGGTGACCGCGGCCACGCCGCGGGCCGTCTCCCAGCCCTCGTCGAGCAACCCGCGCCCGATCATGAACGCGGCCAGCGCGTATGAGGTCCCGACCCAGACCTCGGCGCTCTGCTCGCTGGACCCATCGATCGAGCCATCCGGTCGCGTGCCGTTGACGGCGCCCATCCGGCCGCCGGCGAACCCGCGCACGTTGCGGGCGTGGATCGTCCGCAACGTAGTTTCCACGCGATCGTCGGGTAGCAGGGGACCGAGACCCGTCGCGTCGGCGTACCACTGACCGGCCAGTTGATCGGCCATGAGACTGTCCGAGCTCGGGCCGCCTCCATCGTCGTATGCGTAGTGGTCGTCACGCCACAGCCGGACATCGAAGGCGACCTGCGCCCGCTCGAACCAGCCGCTCCAGCGACCTTCCGCCTCGCGATCGCCCAGGCGCCGGGCCATGGCCTCGGCGGCCGCCGTGGCCGCCAGCCAGAGGGACCCGCCATACGCCGAAGGGCCGCGCATGGGCCACGTGTCGTAGGTCTGGTCCGGGATCCCGTCGTGCTCGGGCAGCCCGTCGCCGTCGCAGCACGAACTTCGGCCCGAGGTCCTTCCAGTCGTTGACGTCCTGGAAGCGATACCAGTTCGGCCGGACGAACGGATCGTCGTGTGGGCCGCCGACGTCGTGCGGGACGGTCCAGCCGACCTTGCGCGGTGCCGTCAGTCCGGATGCTTCGATCGTCACGATCTCCGGGTCATCGTGGGGGATCGCCGCGAGGAGGTCGCGGATGCCGCGTAGCTCCAGCTCCGGATACAGGGCGAGCAGCGCGAACGAGGCGTAGAAGTCGACGTCGACCGTGTCGTAGAACGGGTAATCGATGCACTCGAGCAAGGCGAAGTGGCCGGGATCGTCGCGCGGCGGCTCCGGCTCGCCCACCCGCCCCGCCTCCCAGAACGAGCCGCCGTCGACGAGGAAGTACAGCTCGTTGAACAGCGCGGCGCGATACCAGTCGGGCCGCTCTCGGTCGTCGAGGATCGGCCGCTGCCAGGCCTCGATCGCGGCGCGCCAGGCCGGGGTCTCGGCGAGGGCGTGGCGGGCCAGGTCCAGCGCCCGGAGACCGGAGCGGCCCCAATCCCGGGTGTAGCGCTTCCACCAGCGTCGCCCGGCGCCGAACTCGACCATCGGCAGATCCCAGGCCAGCGCGAACCGGACCGACCGCCGTTCGCC
>JARDZW010000215.1 GCA_029240655.1 Chloroflexota bacterium | reverse complement strand
GCGAGGATCAGCGCGTACTCCGCGAGGCCCTGGCCGTCTTCGTCGCGATGGATGAGTTCCATGACCTTGAGATAGATCGACGTCATGTGATGGTTCTCCTGGATGAGTACTCACCCCCAGATGAGGGCTTCGCCACTGTACGAACGGGATTCATGCCTGTCACCTGAGACGATGGTACGGGGGCAAAACGACTAGAGACCGAGGCGCCGGTCAGCCTCCGGCCGCTTGATCGATCGCCTGTCCGATGGCGGTGAGCGCGTCTGAGAGGGTCCCGCCGAACACGACGAGCCAGAGCAGCGTCAGCGCGCTGGTCAGCGCGGTCATCAGTCCGTACTCCACGAGGCCTTGCCCCGCATCCCCATCGTGGACGCGCCGTACCGTGTTCATTCCTCCGCTGGTGCCTCGACCGCCGGGATATCGGCCACCAATCGCAGCTCACTGCCTTCCAGCAGCAGCTCTGCGGTTACCCCGATCGACGATGCGCGCCCCTGGATCTCGCGCCATTTCGCGACCGGGAGCTCGACGATCGAGTCACGCACGGCGGCCTCCGCGGCCTGGCGTTCATCTTCCTTACGCTCCTCGAACATCGCCGCGAGGGCTGGTGGCAGCTCCTTGTGGGGCTCCGGGGCGGGAGCGTCGGCATCCGACGATCGCGGCGGCTCGACGACAGCCCGCGTCGCCCGGAGGCGCGCCTCGAGCTGGTCCGCCCAGTCGAGGACGAGCAAGACACGATCGGGAGCGGCTGCGAGATACGCGGCGAGTGCCTCGTCGAGCATCCGGAAGAGCCCACTCTCGAGGTCCATCGGCAGGCGCCGATCCTGGCCCATCGACTCGAATTCGACCGGTATGCCCGCGCGCTGGCCACGCTCGCGCGTCGCGCGACGGAGCGTGGGTACGAGGCCCAGGTCGTCGAGGACCATCGGGCGCACGTCGAAGATGAACGACTTCGTGGCATCGAGCGTGTGCTGGACCATCGCCACCAGCTCGCGGACTTCGCCTGCCGCGGAGGCCGGATCGCGCGCGACGAGCCGCTCGACGATCTGGGCCTGGAGGACGATGTTCGTGAGGCTCTGGGCGGGGCCGTCGTGCATGGCCCGCGCGATCTCGCGGCGCAGATCCTCCTGCGCGCCCAAAACCAGCCGCGAGACGGCCGCTGGCATGGGTGTGTCGGCGCCGTCGGCCGCGTCCAGACCGGCATCTGCCGGCGAGGTGCTCGTCGGCAGCACCATCGCGGCATCCAGGCCTCCCATGACCGCGAGGTACTCGACGAGGGCGTCCCGGTAGCGGGCCAGTGCGCGCCGCTTTCCCTCGAGCACGTCGACCTGGGTCTCCATCAGTGCCGCACGCTTGGTCAGCGTCACGAGACTCGCGGTCTGATCCAGGCGCTCTTTCGGGTCACCGTCCGGGGTGAGCGCCGAGAACTTGTCGGCGGCCGCGGCGCGTCGCGCCTCGTGGCGGGTGGCTTCGGACTTGGCCTGAGTGACGAGTTGGTCGACCTCGCTCAGCTCCCCGTCGAGCTTGATCAGGTCGTCGGCGAGCCGGCCGGACAGGTCGCCGATCGTGGCGGCTGGAGCGACCGGGTCGGGCATCAATCGTCGGGCATCCGGATCCAGCCCTGGCGCATCGCGTACACCACGGCTTGCGTCCGGTCATTCACCGACAGCTTGCGCAGGATCGAGCTCATATGGTTCTTGACCGTCTGCTCGCTGATGGAGAGCGCGTAGGCGACCTGCTTGTTCGTCATGCCCTGGGCGATGTTGTCGAGGATCTCGACCTCGCGGGGTGAGAGCGGCGCGAAGATCGGCGCGGCTTCCTGGCCGTACACGGCGAGCTCCCGGAATTCCTTGAGGACCCGCGAGGCCACCGCCGGCTTCGCGAAGACCTTGTCGTTGATCAGGAACTCGCCGCCGGCGACGCGGCGGATGATCGTGACGAGGTCGTCGGGCCCCACGTCCTTGAGGATGAAGGCCGCGGCACCGGCCTTGATCGCGTCGAACAGGGCGTCCTCGTCCTCGTTGACGGCGAGAACGATGATCCCGGTCGAGGGCAGTTCGCGCTTGATGCGCTGGGTCGTCTCGATACCACCGGGCGAGGGCAGCGACAAGTCCATCAGGATGATGTCGGGCGACGTCTCGAGGGCGCGATCCATCGCGCTCCGGGCATCGTCAGCCTCGGCGACGACCTCGAGATCCGGTTCGCGCGCGAGCAGGCCCGCGACCCCTGCGCGGAACAGGGCGTGGTCATCGACGATCAGGATGCGGATCGTGTCCTCAGGGGTCCTACGGTCGGGCCCACCCCGTCGTCGGTCGACTCCGCCGAATTCAGTCGCACTCATCCGTTCTCCTTTGCTCCCGTCCGGGCGCCCGTCGGGATCGCGAGTCGGACCACGGTACCGCCGTCCGGTCGAGATCGTACGTCGAAGCGCGCATCGATCAGTTCCGCTCGCTCCCTCATGAACTGCATTCCGAAGTTCCGGCGACCACGCGCGGCCACCGCGCCCACATCGAATCCGCGTCCATCGTCGCGGATCTCAAGGGTCCAGGAATCGTCCGCGACATCCGTGCTGACCACCACGGTCGAGGCGGCCGCGTGCTTGCGCACATTCTGCAGCGCTTCTTGGGTCACGCGCAGCGCGACCGTCTGCTGGTCGTCATCGAGGTCGTCGTTCTTGGCACGCAGGTCCGTCGTCACCTGCAGGGCCGTGGTGGCCCGCAGACGGCCGACCGCGTCTTCGATCGCGCCATCGAGCCCGAGCTCATCGAGCGCCGGGGGACGGAGCTGGCTGATGAATCCCCGCAGGTTGTCAAGCTCCCGACGGAGCAGATCGCGCAATGACCTGATCTCCGAGGCGATCGCCGGGTCGGCGGCGCTCATGCGTTCGGCATAGTCGGCCTGGAAGATCGCGTTCGACAGCGCCTGGATCGGGCCGTCGTGGATGTCCTGAGCCAAGCGAGCACGCTCGGCCTCCTGGGCTTCGACGATGCGCATCGCGACGTCTTCGCCCGCACCCGGTTCGTCGCCGGGCGCCACGAGCGAGCTGTCGCCGCGCTCCAGGAACAGCCACGTGCGCGAGAGCGTGCGCTCGGCGAGCTCGAGTCGAGCGAGGGCCGATCGGTGTTC
>JARDZW010000099.1 GCA_029240655.1 Chloroflexota bacterium | reverse complement strand
GGCCGGAGCGCGTCGCGAACGGCGGCGCGCCAAACCTTGTCGAGGGGCACGTTTGGCCGAGATCGGGACCATCTTTGGCGGCCGCTACCGACTCGTGGAGCTGCTGGGCCAGGGTGGCATGGCGACCATCTTCCGCGCGCTCGACACGCAGCTTGGGCGCGAGGTCGCGGTCAAGCTGTTGCGGCCCGAGTACCTGCGCGATCCCGACTTCACATCGCGCTTCCGCCAGGAGGCGCAGAGTGCCGCCTCATTGAGCCATCCCAATGTCGTCACCGTGTACGACTACGGCGAGGACCCCGCCGGGCCGTTCATCGTCATGGAGTATGTCGACGGCGAGGACCTGGCATCGATCCTGCGCCGGAATGGCGCACTTCCGCCGAACCAGGCGGCACGCATCGCGGCCGGCGTTGCACGTGCCCTTGCGGCGAGTCACGCCCGGGGGATCGTCCATCGAGATGTGAAGCCCGGCAACGTGCTGATCGCGCGGGACGGCCGGGTGAAGGTCGTCGATTTCGGGATCGCCCGCGCCATCGCCGAGGCGCAGATGACGATGCCCGGGACGACGCTCGGCTCGGTCCACTACTTCAGCCCGGAGCAGGCGCGCGGCGAACTGGCGACCAGCGAGTCCGACATCTTCTCGCTGGGCATCGTCCTCTACGAGATGCTGACGGGCACCCGGCCCTGGGAGGGCGACAGCGCGGCGGGCGTCGCCGTGGCCCGACTCAGCGGGCCCATCCCCGACCCGGCGCTCGTTCGCGGGTCGATCCCGCCGGATCTCGCGGCCATCACCCGCAAGGCGCTGGCCCGGCTGCCGAGCGATCGCTTCGCTTCGGCCGCGGCGATGGCCGACGCCCTCGAATCATCCCGAAGCGCGGCGGGCGCAGCGGGTGCGGCTGCAGCCGTAGGGGGCGCGGCGGCAGCTGGTGCCGTCGCTCGATCAAACCCCACCGTCGTCTCCTATCCGCCTGACGCGTACGCCGGTTCCGACGATGCAAGGGCTGCGGGGGCACGCCCCGTGACCGACCCGTCGAGCCCCGGGCCCGACGAGGAGCCGGCCGGCACCAGTCCCGTCGTGTGGCTGGCCGGGATCATCGCGATCGCGCTGCTCGCGGCTGTCGCCTTCCTCGTATTCCAGTTGCTGTCGGGTCCGTCGACGAACGAGCCGACCGACGTGGAAGTCCCGCAGTTCGTCGGGACCCTGCTCGCCGACGCGACCCGTGAGGCGGACGGTCTGGGTTTGCTCCTGGAGCCCGTCAACGTGCCGTCCGACCAGCCGGTCGGGACGATCCTCACCCAGGACCCGCCAGAGGGAACCGTGGTCGCGCCGGGCGCCACGGTCAACGTGACGGTCGCCCAGGGCCTCGAGACGGTCCCGACACCGAACCTGCGCAACAAGACGGAGGCCCAGGCGGTCCAGGAGATCGTGACTGCCGGTCTTGTGCCGGGGACGAAGACCGAGGCATTCGACGCCACCGTGCCCGAGGGCCTCGTCGCCGCACAAAACCCGGCGCCCGGTGTCGTCGTCGCGAAGGGATCGCCGGTCGACTACACGGTCTCGCAGGGGCCGGAGCCAAGCCCGACGCCTACCCCGACACCGACGCCCACCCCGACACCGACGCCCACCCCGACACCGACGCCCACCCCGACGCCAACGCCCACCCCGACGCCGACGCCGACACCCGAGGTCAGCGAGGAACCCCCATCGGTGGAGCCGCCGCCGGCGTGACCGTTCCGGTTCGCCGGCCGAGGCGCCCGCCAGGTCGGTGAGGGCGCACGCTTAGCGGTCGGGGTCGCCCCACAGGGACCAGCCCGGCTCGCCGCTCGGCGGCAGCGGAGGCGAGACGAAGGCCGGTGACTCGGAGGTCGGCGCCGCCGCTTCGAGGTCGGGTTCCGCAGGTTCGACGCTCGCCACCGCGGCCTGCGCTGCCGGCACGCCGCGGACCTCGATGAACTCGAGCGGTGCCGTGCGACCCGGTGCCGGAGAATCGTCATCAGTCGCCGCCGCCGCCGCCGCTACGAGCGGCGCGCCCGCGCTACCAGCGGGTGCCTCCCAGCACGCGCGGATCTCATCGCCGGTCAGCGGCTGGCGCCGACGGTCGAGGCCGCAGTACCCGAGGGAACCCGCCACCGACCGGCGGAAGTTGCGACAGGTGCCACAGGCGGTGGAGGACCGCCGGCAGACCCAGCACCTGGCCGTCTCGGCCTGGGGGGTTCCGCAATGCGGACAACGCCACATCGGCATGGCGCGATGGTAGCTGCGAACGGGAGCCCTGTCGACCCTCTGTGGCGCGGCCTACTTCTTGACCGTGAGGGCCGTCTCGTCCGTGGTTCGTCCGAAGTCCTCGGTCTGGACGAGGACACCGGCGGGGCCGGATCCGCGGGTCGCGCCGCGGGGGATCGTCGTTTCGAAGATCGCACGGCCGTTCGCATCGGTCGTCGCGTTCCCGGTGACCGTCGGGATGCCAGGGATGCTGAGCGTGAACGTGGCTCGCGCGCCGGCGAGCGGCTTGCCGTCTGGATCGTCCACGGTGACCGTAAGACGGATCGCCTGCGGCAGGTTGGCCTGGCTGATCGAATACGCGGAGGCGCTGAGCGAGGCGCGCAGCCGGCCCGACCCGCGCGTGACCGTCAGCTCGAGCTCGTTGACGTTGCCGGCCGGGTCGGTCGCGGTGAGCTTGAGTGGATTCGCGCCCCGCGCGATCGGCAGCGTCAGCGCGAACGTGCCGTCGTTCGCGGCCGTCCCGGAGACGGAGTCGCCCGTCTCCTGGTTGCGCACGATGAGCGTCGTCCGCCCCTGGGTGCGTCCGTCGAGCGTGACCGCCTTGCGATTGATCACGGCCTCGTGCCGTGGGGAGTTCAGCCGGATCGCCGGCTTGCTCAGGTCGAGGATCCAGCGGACCAGCGGCGACGACTCGGATTCGCCGCCGGGCCCCACGATCGTGACGCTGAAATCGTTGGTCCCCTTCGTCAGGGTCACGGGGATGATCGTTCGCTGGTTGGCGCCGATGGGCGCTTCCTGGATGGGCGCCGGCGCCTGGTCCTTCAAGGCGAGGTAGACGCGCAGTCGGTGATCCGGATCGCCGGCCAGGTCGCTCGGGACGATCACGACCAGGTCGACCGATTCCTGGTTCGTGTAGGGCTCGCTCGGCGCTTCGATGCTGGGCGCCTGGCTCGTCACGACCGGCGTGGCCGCCGGGACCGGTGTCGCCGTCACGCCGGCGATGAAGTCCGAGACGGTCGAGCCCAGGGCTCCCGCGACCGTTCCGAGCCCGCCGGCTCCGAGGTAGATGACGCCGGCCCCGACCGCAAAGATGCCCACGGCGAGCGCGATACGACCGATGAGCGGGATGCCTTTGCTGCGCCGGATCGGGGTGCGAACCGACAGCCGACCGGGTGCCGGCGCTCGAGGCCGGACCTTGACCGGCGCGGGTCGGCCGCTGGACGGAGGGCGTGGCCGAACGTGCGTGGGGCGCGATCCGCGCCGACTCGTCATCGGGCGGATTGTCGCACGCCGCTCCCGCGCTCGATTCCGACGAGGAAGGACGACGGCTGGTCGGCGCTTCGGCGAGCGTGTCGGAACGTGGCAGTGCGTTGTACTCTGGCGCGGTCGCGCGTGCCGTTGGCGCGCGCCGCAGGCAGGAGTACGAGTGCAGGCCCGCGACCCTCGGACCGGACGCGTACCAGGTGGCTATCAACAGGGTCAGCCGTCGCGCGCCCAGGAACGCCGGGCCGGCGGGCCCGGTGGCAACGCCGACCGCGGGACCGGTGGCGGATCTGGGGGCGGCTCCGGGGGCGGCCGTGGGACCGGCGGCGGAAGCCGGCCGCCGACTGGGCGCCCGGCGTTCGGTCTCGGGCCCATCGCGCGAGTGACCCCCTCGCCCCTGGCGGAACGCAATGCGGCGGCCCTGCCCGCCATGCCCATGGGCCCGCGCGTCGGCTTCGGCCTGCCGAACCTGCGGCGCAACGTGTGCCCTCACTTCTATATGACGGGTTCGCGCGGCGCCATCCCGATCCAGGCGCCGCACTTGCTCAAGGCGCTGATCCGCCAGGATGCGAACGTGTCGCGTTGCCAGCTGCGCGGTGGCGTCCACCTCGACCAGGGCTACGTCAACGACGTGTGCCTGACCCCGCGGTTCAACCAGTGCGTCTTCTACGAGGACGAGCTGACCCGCGAGTGACCGATCCCTCCCCGCCACCGTCCGACCGCCCGGTAGCCCTCGACTACCACGAGGCGCTGGCCGCGCTCACCGCTCGCGGCCGGTTCGGGATCCGGATGGGCCTCGGCCGCACCCGTGCGCTCCTCCGGGCACTCGGCGACCCGCAGCTTGCCGTGCGCGGCGCACTGGTCGCCGGCACGAACGGCAAGGGCAGCGTGCTGGCCCTTGCGGGGAGCGCCCTGCGCGCCGCGGGGCTGCGCGTCGGCGAGACCCCCAAGCCCCACCTCGTCACGTATCGCGAGCGCGTCGTCATCGACGCGCGGCCGATCGGGGTCGACGATTTCACCCGAAACGTCGAGGCCGTCCTGGCCGTTGCGGACCGGGTGGCACGGCGCCACGGCGACCCGACGGAGTTCGAGCTCCTGACGGCCGTGGTCTTCCGCCACTTCGCGGAGGCAGACCTCGACCTTGCCCTCGTGGAGGTGGGGCTCGGCGGCCGCCTGGACGCGACCCATGCGTGGGACGGCGGCGTCGCGGTCGTCACCAACGTCGACCTCGACCACATGGACCGACTGGGGTCTACGATCACGGCCATCGCAAAGGAGAAGGCCGCGATCATCGAGCGCGGCGATATCGCCGTCACAGGCGCCACGGGCGAGGCGCTCGAGATCGTGGGGCGTCGCGCCCGGCGGATGGCGGCGCCCCTGACGGTCGTGGAGCCGGCCACCCTGCTCGGATGGGATCGCGACGGCATCGACGTGGAGTTGCCGGGACTCGGTAAGACCCGGGTCGGCCTCCGTGGCCGGCACCAGGCGGCGAATGTCGCGGTCGCCGATGCCCTGCTCGACGCCCTGGAGGAGGCGGGGATCACGGCCGTGGACCGGGATGCCCGGCGTCGCGGCTACGCGACCGCGGTCTGGCCGGGTCGCCTCGAGCTGCTGGAGCTGGAGGACGGCCGCGAGGTGCTGCTCGATGGGGCGCACAACCCGGCCGGCGCCGCCGCGCTCGGACGGGCCCTCGACGACCTGGGGCCGCATCTCGCGGCCGGGCCGCTGACCCTGATCACGGCGTCCATGGCCGACAAGGACGTCGATGGCGTCGTGCGGGCGCTCAGCGCGGCCGAGGCGCTCCGCGGCGCAGCGGTGATCGCGACGAGCGTCGATGCCCCGCGCGCGATGCCGGCCCTCGAGCTCGCCGAGCGGTGGCGAAGCCTCCCAGGGCCAGCCGGCGTGCCCGGCCCTGCCAGCGTGACCGCGGTCTCCGACCCGCTCGAGGCGCTCGATGCGGCCATGGCGGCACCGGGGACGACGGTCGTCGCCGGCTCGCTCTATCTTGTGGGCGCGGTCCGTGCCCATCTCCTCGACGACCCCGATCTGCGCGACCCCGATCCTGGAGCCCCCGCTCGATGACAGCCGCCCGACGGACGACCAGCGCCGACCCCGCTCCCATCCGGATCGGCCCGGTCACGTTCGCCTGGGGCCAGCGCACCTACGTGATGAGCATCCTCAACGTCACGCCGGATTCGTTCTCGGGCGACGGTCTGCTCGGAGAAACGGGTCCCGTGGAGCGTGCCGTGGCGACCGCGCGCCAGATGGTCGCCGAGGGTGCCGACCTGCTCGATATCGGGGGCGAGTCCACCCGACCCGGACATGTCTCCGTCGATGCGCCCGAGGAGATGCGCCGCGTGATCCCGGTCATCAGGGCCGTGGCGACGGCCCTGCCGGACACGCCGATCAGTGTGGATACCGCCAAGCCCGAGGTCGCCGAGGCCGCGCTCGCCGCCGGCGCCCACCTGTTGAACGACGTGTGGGGCACCGGGCCAGACGTCGGCGACATGGCCGCGGTGGCCGCCGGCGCGGGTGTGCCGCTGATCGTCATGCACAACCGCGCCGAGGCACGCTACGAGCGCAACGTGGTCACCGAAGTGGTCGCGGACCTGGGCGGCGCGCTTGACCGGGCCATCGCCGCCGGCGTGCCGGAGGACGACCTCATCATCGATCCCGGCATCGGCTTCGGGAAGACCGCGGACCACAACATCTCCGTCCTGTGCCACCTCGGCGCGCTGTCGACGCTGGGCAGGCCGGTCCTGTTGGGCACGTCACGCAAGTCCACGCTCGGGCGCATCCTCGACCTGCCGGTCGAGGAACGGCTCGAGGCGACCTTGGCGACGACCGCGCTCGGCATCGCCGCCGGCGTCGACCTCGTCCGCGTGCACGATGTCGCCCCCAATGTTCGGGTCGCCCGGGTCAGCGACGCCATCGTGCGAGGTCACTGGCGAGATCACGCCGACACGCCGACGGGAGTGCCCGATGAGTGACCGCATCGTCCTGCGGAACATGCAGTTCACGGGCAGGCATGGCTACTACGAGCACGAGCTCACCACCGCCCAGCCCTTCGAGGTCGACGTCGAGCTCGTGCTGAACCTCCAGCCGGCGGGTGTCGACGACGATCTCGAGAAGACCGTCGACTACGGCCGGGTGTACGCCATCGCCCGCCAGATCGTGGAGTCCACGTCCTACCGCCTGCTCGAGGCCATCGCCGAGGCGATCAGCCAGGAGATCCTCACCGAGTTCGAGGTCACCGAGGTCGGCGTGCGGGTGCGCAAGCCGGCAGTCCAGCTCGGCGGCCCGCTCGATCACGCCGCGGTCGAGATCTGGCGGCGTCGCTCCGAGCGCTAGAGGTCGGGACGCGTCGCCAGGGTGAGTGACACGGTCTGGGTCTGGCCGTCGCGCAGCACCTCCACGGAGATCGTGTCGCCGGGGGCGAACTCACTCAGCGTCGCGTCCAGCGGGTGATCGCCGTCGATCGGCTGGGCGTTGACCTTGACGATGATGTCGCCGTCGCGAAGGCCCGCCGACTCCGCCGGGCTGCCCGGGACGACGGCCGGCGTCGGCGAGTCGGGGCCGCCACCCGGGATGATCAGCGCGCCCTCGTTCACGGGAAGGTCGTTCGCCGTGGCGTACTGCAGGTCGAGTGCACGATAGACGACGCCCATGTACGGACGGGCCAGCGGCTCACCGGCCACGGCCTGCTCCATGATCGGACGGGCGATGTCGATGGGGATCGCAAAGCCGATGCCGTTGCTGTCGGCGGCGATCGCGGTGTTGATCCCGACGACGTTGCCGCCCGCGTCCAGCAGCGGGCCACCCGAATTGCCGGGATTGATGGCCGCATCGGTCTGGATGAGGTTGTTGAGGTTGTCGTTGCCGTCGGCGGTGATCGTGCGGCCCTTGGCCGACACGATGCCACTGGTGACCGAGTTGGAATAGGTGCCCAGCGGGCTGCCGATGGCGATGACGAGCTGGCCGACCTTCAGCGCACTCGAGTCGCCGAGCGATGCCGTCGGAAGCCCGTTGCCCTCGACCTTGACGATCGCGAGGTCGGTCAGCGTGTCGATGCCGTACACGGTGCCGTCGAGCACGCGGCCATCGTTGAGCTCGACCGCGAGGCTGTTGCTGCCCTCCACGACGTGGCGGTTCGTGAGGATCCAGCCGGCGCCGTCGTAGATCACGCCCGACCCGACGCCGGTCTCGGGGATGATGCCGGTCGAGGTATCGACGTTGCCACCGGTCGTGATCCGGACCACGGCCGGGCTGACGGCGGCGGCGACATCGATGGTCGCCGAGCTCTCGGTGATGGGCCGATTGGTGGCACCGACCGTGGTACCGGTCGGACCAGCCTGGACCACCGCGGGTCGATCCAGCACCCCGCTTGCGCGGAGCGCCAGGACCGTTCCGCTCGAGGCCAGCACCGCGGACAGGACGGACGCGGCCAGGAGGGTCGCGAGGCCACCTCGCCCGGACCTGCCGGAGTCGCTCGTGGCGGGTCGGACCTGGGTCGTCGGGACGGTGCCCGGCACGACGGCCGGCTCGTACCAACGCTCGGGTGTCGTGGCCGGCCCGAGATCGCCGCCGTCCTCGTGCCGTGACCAGTCGTTCCGCGGCTCAGACGGCGGGGAGTAGCGTTCTACCGCGGGAACAGCGGGAGCAGCGGGATCGCCGGTCGCGGGGGCCCCCGGCGTCGCGGCGGTCCCCCCGGTCGCCGGCCATGCCGGCGGTTCGGCCGGCACGTCGTGCCGCCGCGTGATGTCGGTGTCGCTCGGATGCTGCTGATCGGTCATCGTCGGGATGCTTCCTTGAAGACTTGGCTGATCGACCGGTGGTGAGCGACCGGTCGGGGATCTGTGATGTTCAGGGTGCCGAAGCGGGGTTCAAACCCGACGCGTCGGACGGTGAAGTTTCCGTCACGTTCCCACCGGGTTCATCGTCGCTCGCAGCGTGCGGTCGGGCCCCCACCTCGTCAGCCGTAGCGGCCGCGGCGATCCGCTCTGACCCCTCGGCCGCGCTGGCCACGTCCGCCAATGCGGCCGCCGGCGTGCCGGCGACCGCGCGAGGGTCGGCCGGCAGGTGCACCGTGAACCGGCTGCCGCGCTCGGGCCCCGTCTCGACTTCGATGGTCCCGCCGTGCATGTCGACGATGGAGCGCACGATCGCCAGGCCAAGCCCACTCCCGCTGCCCCGGGCCTCGTTCGCACGCGAGCCGCGATAGAAGCGCTCGAAGATGTGCGGCAGCTCCGCAGCGTCGATGCCGACGCCCGTGTCGGTGACGTCGATCCGGGCACCGTCGTCGGTCGGCACCACGGCGACCCGCACCGAACCGCCGCGCGGCGTGAACTTGATCGCATTGCCCACAAGGTTCGCGACGACCTGGCCGACGCGCGGCGGATCGTGGCGGATCCGGATCGGCGTGTCCGGAAGGTCGACCGTGACGCGGACGCCGCGACGCGTGGCGGTTGAATCGTGCTGGTGGGCCGCCGATTCGACGGCGGCCCGCAGGTCGTCGGGTCGCAGATCCAGCAGGACGAGGCCGGAGTCGAGCTTCGAGAGCTCGAGCAGGTTCTGGGCGAGCCAGTCGAGTCGCTCGATCTGGCCCCCACTCGATTCGAGGAACTCGGCTCGCGCCTCCGGGTCGTCCCCGGCCGTTTCCATCAGCAGCTGGTTGAACGTGCGCAGCGCTGCGAGTGGCGTGCGTAACTCGTGCGAGACGTCGGCCAGGAAGTCGCGGCTCCGATCGCGGTCGCGGCGGCTGATCTCGACGCTCTCCTCGAGACGGTCGGCCATCGCGTTGAACTGGACGGCCAGTTCGCCGAGCTCGGTGGATCCGGCGCGCAGCTGGGCGGCCGGCACGCGCCGCGAGAGATCGCCTTCGGCCAGCGCGCGGGACGCATCGGTGAGCTGCCGCAGTGGCGTCGTGAAGCGGCGTGTCAACGCCGCCGATACGACGACCGCGAGGCCGAGGGCGAACAGGGCGATCGCCGCGAGGAGGCCCGTGAGGTTCGCGATGGCCGAGGCCCGGAAGGTCGATGGATTGGCCAGCGTGATCTCGAGCGCGTAGCGCTGGAAGGTCTCGCCACCACCGTAGCGCTGCGTCACGAACGTGTTCTCGCGCGACTGGCCGGCTCGCGGGGGAGCCTGCAGGTTCATCTCGAACGTGCCGTTGGGTGCCGGGATGAACATCGTCCGGTCGCCGGTCGTCACGTTGAGGCCGAAGCGCGCGATGACGTCCGCCTGACCCAGCCGATCGGTGATGAAGGCCTGACGCGCCGGGGCATTGAGGATCTCGAGGACATCCTCGTCCAGGAAGCCATCGGCACCGACGACGGGGGAGCGTCCTGCGGCGGCTTCGGCCTGGGCTTTGATGTAACCGCTGACCGTCGTCGAACGTTCGCGCAGGTCGGCGTCCTGCTGCTGCGCGAAATACGCGTCGAGGCGGTTGAGCACGAGCACCGAGACCAGGCTCAGCGTGAGCGCGATGACGGCGACGAACGCGATGGTGAGCCGGCCCCCGAACGTGCGGGGCATGAGCCGGCGGAAGCGGCGCGTGGGACGGGATCGCCGGGGCACCGGCCGCTCAGCGCTCGGCGAACGCGTAGCCCACGCCACGGACGGTCAGGACGAAGGCCGGCGTCGCCGGATCGTCCTCGATCTTCTCGCGCAGG
>JARDZW010000214.1 GCA_029240655.1 Chloroflexota bacterium | reverse complement strand
ATCTGGCTCTTGAACAGGCCGATCTCGCTGATGTGATCGCCGGGCGTGTCGACGGCTGCGACGACCCGATCGATCGCCTCTTCCATCAATGGGTCGCGCTCGTTGAGCGGAACGAAGCCACGGGTGATGATCTCGGGCCGCCCGAGCACCGATCCGGTCTGCTTGTCGACGGTCACGACGACCATGAAGATGCCGTCCGCGGCGAGCGCGCGCCGGTCGCGCAGGACCACTTCGCCGACTTCGCCCACCGACAGGCCGTCGACGAAGACGTAGCCGGCAGGCACGGGCGCCCCCCGCCGGGCCGTCCCGTCGGCCGAAATCTCGATGGGCGTGCCGTTCTCGATGATGAAGACGTTCTCGGGCGCGACGCCCGTCTCGATCGCGAGACGGCCGTGCTGGACCTGCATCCGGAACTCGCCGTGGATGGGGATGAAGTAGCGCGGCTTGACCAGGCCGAGCATCAGCTTGAGCTCCTCCTGGCTGGCGTGCCCGGACACGTGCGCGCGCTTGATCGTGTGGTAGTAGACGTTCGCGCCGGCCTTGAACAGGTTGTCGATCGTGCGCGAGACGTACTCCTCGTTGCCCGGGATCGGGCTGGCCGACACGATCACGGTGTCGCCCGGCTGGATCTCGACGAACCGGTGGTCCCGGTTCGCCATCCGGGCGAGGCCGGCCATCGGCTCGCCCTGGGCGCCCGTGGTGGCAATCACGAGCTTGCCGTCCGGGTGGTCCTTGATCTTGTCCTTCGACAGCACGCGCGAGGGATCGAACTTCAGATAGCCGAGGTCCGTGGCGATCCTGAAGTTCTGCTCCATCGACCGCCCGATGACCACCGTGTCGCGGTCCATGTCCGAGGCCGCGTCGAGGACCTGCTGGATGCGCGCGATGTTGCTGGCGAAGGTGGCGACGATCACCCGGCCCTCGAGCGGCTCCATGATCTCGCGGAACGCCTCGCCGACCGTCCGCTCGGAGGGCGTGTAGCCGGGGTTTTCGGCACGCGTCGAGTCGGAGAGCAGGCAGATCACGCCCTCCTCGCCGAGGCGGGCCAGGATCGCGAAGTCCGACAGCTTGCCGTCGACCGGCGTATGGTCGAACTTGAAGTCGCCCGTGTGGACGACGGTGCCGACCGGTGTGCGGATGGCGACGCCCATGGCGTCGGGAATCGAGTGGCCGACGCGGAACGGGATGACCCGGAACGGCCCGATCTCGATGTCGTCACCCGGATCGAGCGCGAGCAGCGGATTGTTGTGGAGCTTGTGCTCCTTGATCTTGTTGCCAAGGAGGCCGCGGGCCAGGGTCGAGGCGTAGATGGGCACACCCGGGAAGTTCGGCAGCACGTAGGGCAGGCCGCCGACGTGATCCTCGTGAGCGTGGGTGATCACGAACGCGCGGACGTCGTCCTTCCGTTCGCGGAGGTAGGTCACATCCGGGATCACGAGATCGATCCCGAACATCTCCTCGTCGGGGAACATCAGTCCGCAGTCGACGACGACGATGTCCGAGCCGTACTCGAAGATGTACATGTTCTTGCCGATCTCCCCCACCCCGCCGAGCGGGATGATACGGAGCGGCGTGTCAGTGTTGGCTGGCATTCGGTTCCTAGTGAAGTTGGCTGTCAGAAGAGGGTGAGCTGGTCCGACGGGACGAGTTGGGCAGCGGCCGGCGACGGCTCGGCCTCCGGTTCAGGTTGCTGGATGGATTCCGGTTCTGCCGGGGGCTCGGGCGCCACGGCAACCGCCGTAGCGACGCCCGCTCCGACGGCGACCGCCGTGCGCTCGCGGGCCGCCCGCCGCTCGCGCGAGGCGATCAGCGCCGTGGGCACCTGGGCGATGTCGTCATAGCTATCGCGTTCGATGGCCGGCGTCCGCAGCGCGGCCGCCGGATGGTACATCGCGAACACCAGCGCGTTCTGTGCTCCCGTCGCCGGGTCGGTGGGGCGCATCGTGCCGTGTGCCTGCGAGATCCGGGCGCCGGGCATGAAGCGGCCCATCGAGTGGCGGCCGAGCGTCACGATCACGGCCGGGTCGAGCACCTCGAGCTGGCGACGCAGGTACGGCTCGCATGCCGCGATCTCGTCGGGCTCGGGATCGCGGTTATCGGGCGGGCGGCATTTGACGACGTTGGTGATGAAGACGTCCTCCCTCCGCCAGCCGATGGACCCGAGCAGGCGCACCAGGAGATCGCCGGCACGACCGACGAACGGCTGTCCCTGGCGATCCTCGTTGAAGCCCGGTCCTTCGCCGATGAACACCACCTCGGTCGAGGGATCGCCCTCCCCCGGCACGGACTGTGTTCGCGTCGCGTGGAGGCGGCAGCGCGTGCAGACCCGGACTTCCCCGGCGATGACCTCGAGCGCCGCCTGGCGCTCGGCTCGCGTCACGCGGTTCCCCCACCCGCCGGCTGTTCCGGCACCGGCCCTCGGTAGCGGGGCGCGCCGCGCGTGGAGGCGTGGCCGACCCAGCCCCGGTCGAGGAGGACTTCGGCGAGCTCGACGGCGTTGGTCGCGGCGCCCTTGCGCAGGTTGTCAGACACCACCCAGAAAGCGATGCCTCGGCCGTCGGGGATCGACGGATCGGTGCGGACGCGTCCGACGAAGATCTCGTCGCGACCCGCGGCTTCGCTGGCCAGCGGGTACACGTGGCCGGCCGGGTCGTCCTGGACGATGACCCCCGGCACGGCCGCGAACACCTCGCGCGCCCGGTCGGGCGTGATCGGGTCGCGGGTCTCCGCGTGGACCGCCTCCGAATGGCTCACGTGGACCGGGATCCGCACCGCGGTGCACGAGATGCGCAGGTCGGGCAGACCGAGGATCTTGCGGCTCTCGGTGACGACCTTCCACTCCTCCTTCGTGTAGCCGTTCCCCAGGAACACATCGATCTCGGGCAGGGCGTTGAACGCGATGGGGTGCGGGTACACGCTCGCCTGCTTGGGCTCGCCCGCGACGTGCGCGCGGATCTGCGCCTCGAGCTCGGCCAGCGCGTCGGCGCCGGTCCCGGACACCGACTGGTAGGTGTCGACGACGACCCGCTCGAGCGCAACGGTGTCCCGCAGGGCCATCAGGACCGGGACGAGCTGCATCGTCGAGCAGTTGGGATTGGCGATGATGCCCTCGTGGCCCTCGAGGTCGTTCGGGTTCACCTGC
>JARDZW010000098.1 GCA_029240655.1 Chloroflexota bacterium | reverse complement strand
GCCCGCGCCCGTTCGCCGGGCGGATCCAGGTCCGTGACCGTTGCGGCCGTCAGTATCCATCTCGTCGCCCCCAGGGCCAGCGCGGTGCGTTGCCCCACCATGCACGATCGGACGTGCACCTTCGCGACCGTACACCGGTGAAACCGAGGGCGCATCGATGAAAACCCGGCGTCACACGCCCGGCCCGCGTTCAGCTCGCGGCCGCCCGCGAGCGCCGCGCCATGCCGCTGCAAGCGGCCGGATCCATCGGCTGGACCCGGTAGATCGGCCGGCTCACCGCGGCCGACGGTCCGCCGAGGGCGACCATGACCGTCGCGAAGGGCTCGAGCCGGTAGGCCGCTCTGGTCGGCGCGAGATCAGCGTCGGTCAGCCGCAGGATGAACACCGGACGCTCGCAGATCAGGGATGCGATGCGGTTCTCGCGAGTGACCCAGCCGTCGTAGACGATGTTCGTGTCGTCGACGATGAGGATGTCCGGACGACGGTCGAGGACGTTTCTGGCGTGCCACAGCGGCGTCGACGCATCCCATTCGGACAGGATGGCGGCGTCCGGCGGCAGCGCGTCCAGGACCGTGTCCACGAACGTGTCGGCGCTTCGATCGGCACTCCGGTCCGCGCCTGCCCAGTTCGCCGCGGCCAGGCCCACCGCCAGGGCTACGGTCGCCACCCCGACGAGCGTCCCGACGCCGACCTTGGCCACGCTCAACGGGGCCCGGTCCTCCAAGCTCCTCGCGGCCGCCTCCAGTGCGACGCCGGCCCCGAGCACCAGGATCAGCCACGGCACCAGCAGGTAGTGCTCGAGGCGCAGGTACGTCGCCCAGATGTACAGGTTGATCGTCAGGATGGCCACGCACATCAGGCCGAACGCCGGGCGCCGGCGGACAAGCAACGCCAGACCGACGCTGCCCAAGATCGGCAGCAGCGGCGTCCCGCGACCAGCGAGCACTCCCCACAGCGCGGGCAACGAGCTCACGAACTCCGACAGGCCGCTGGCCGAGAGGAACGCGAACTGACCCCGGAATTGCGCTCCGCTGACGAGCCACAGCACCGCTTCGAGGGTGACGGGACGGTTATAGGGCAGGGGCGGGTCCTGGGCAGCAGCGATCGGGATGTAGAGATAGACGCTCGCTGAGATCAGGCCAGCGGCGACGGCCTTTACCAGGAGCCATGGGCTGGCCGCGATCTCGCGCCGCCCGACCCACAGGACGAATAGCACGACGAACGGGGCGACGAACAGGATCAGCAGATGGTTGCCCACTGCCAGCCCGAGAAGACCGGCACCGACGATGAGGTCGCGGGGCCGCCGATCCTCCTGCCAGACGAGCGCACGGTGCAGGAGCAGCGCGACGAACAACAGGTGCAGCGGGTTGACCTCGGCGACCGTGGCCGCGGCCCACACGGTGCCCACCGCACCCAGCAGGAGCGCAGTTCCGGCTGCGATCGCCGGACGGGTTCCCAGGCGAAGCAGGATCGCCACGGTGACTCCGAGGGCGCCCGCCACGAGAACCGCGGAGAGGAGATTGGCCCGGAACGCGATCGAGCCGATCGGCACCAGCTGCGCCAGCCACCCCAGGATGATGTAGGTCGGGTAGCCCGTCGGATGGGCGACGCCCAGGACGTGTGGAACGGTCTGCATCTCGCCCCAGTCGCCGAACGCGAGGCCGGGAAGCAAGGTCCGGATGTACACGGCGATCGCGACGAGGCCCACGATCCCGGGCAGCACGAACGAGGAGCGCGACCGCGCGCCCCAGATCCCGATCCGCGGCTGGCTCACCCGGCGCCGGTCACGACGATTCGACCGGTCCCTCGACGTCGTCGTAGACGCGGGCTTCGTGCAGCTTGCCGGTCGGGCCGCGCTCGTAGACCGCGATCCCGGCCTGGGGCGGGAGGTCGTGACCGCCCCATCGAACCGCGTTGAACTCGAGGGCGGTTCGGACGCCGTCTTCGGTGACGGTACAGTGCTCGAGGACGATGCCGCCGCCGGCGCTGAAGAAGAGCGAGAAGAACTCGCGCAGGACGTCCGTGCCGCAGCGGCGGAACTGGGGGCCGGCGGGTTCACGGAAGCAGCCGTCGGGCTCGAACGTCGCGGTGATGCGCTCCGCGTCACCGGTGGCCAGGGCCGCCTGGTACTCCCCGACGATGTCGGACTCCTCGACGGCTGGGTCCGCGGCGAGGAGGGGCGGACGGACCACGTGACGGCCCAGCAGCGGCCATTGGCTGTGGTAGATCCGGATCCACACGCCGCGGGTTGTGCGCCGCGGTTCCACCACGACGGCGACTGGCAGCACGAACGTGCGCCCGGCCTCGGTCAGCTCCAGGTCGAACTCCCCGACGACCCGGCTCCGGCCGTTGGTCACGGCGACCGGGCTCGGGCGGCCAGCGTGTTCGCGCAGCCAGCGATCGCTCGACTCGCAAAATTCGTTGAGCGCCGCATCGCCTTCGACCCGTCCGAAACGTGGGTCGTCGATCCGAACGCCGCCCGGGAAGGCCTCGAGCAACCGCGTTGGATCACCGCTATGCAAGGCCGCGCCTGCGGCCTCGAGGTGGTCGAGCTGCCCGAGATGCGCCGCCTCGTGGATCACCTGACCGAACTCGGGGAACCAGGTCATCGCGTTGTCCTCTGCGGAGTGATTTCGGTGCCTGGCGGCAAGACCGCATCCAGCCTTACGTGGGCGTCAGGGTCGCACCTGCGACGCGAATACGCATCCTTGCGATGCATCTGTCACCCGGTCGCGCGTTTTCATCCTCAGCCCGGGATCCTCCGGGCTCGATGATTCTCCAGTGGATAGAGGTAACCATCAATCGGCGAGGGCCTCATCCGAGGCCGACGTGATCGAGATGCAGATCAGGGCCCTGACCGATGCCTCGGTGGAGCGGCAGCGGCTCGTCCGCGGCACCCCGGAGTATGAGGTGGCGCTGGAGACCGAGGAACGACTCGCGTCATACGTCTGGAATCTCGCCACGGGCCGCGAATCGACGGGCGAGACCCCGGGCGAAACCCACGAGGGGCTGAACTCGGAGGCCTGACCGCGAGACCTGTCCTGCACCGATGAGTTTCGGGTCGATGGCCGGTCTAAGTAAGTGGCGCCCGACGAGATCACTCGTCGGCGCCTCCGAACCTCATCGCCAGGAGCACGGAAGGAACCCGCTGTTGGTCGCCCCCGAGGAATCGGCGCCGGGCACCACGCGTCCCCTGCGGCCGATGGCCGATCCGAGCGCGATCATCGTCGAGATCGGTGGTCGCATCGATCGCGCCGACATCGCCCCACTGTGTGCGCGCGTTCGCCTTGCCCTGGATGTGAGCGACGCCGAGCTCGTCGTGTGCGACGTCGCCGGCCTGACTGACCCGGACTGCGTCGCAGTCGATGCCCTGGCTCGCGTTCGATTGACCGCCAGGCGTGCGGGCCGTCGCCTTCGATTACGCGGCGTCTCGCCGGGATTGCGAGCGCTGCTGTGCTTCGTGGGGCTGGGCGACGACCTCGGACTGGATTAGCGCGACCTCACGCCTCGAGCCGTGGCGGCAGGCCGAAGAGCGGGAAGAAGTTCGGGGTATCGAGGAAGAAGATGATCCCGTTGATCCGATCGTCCTTGATGTCCAGGACCTGGAGCGACCATGGGTCGAAGCCACCCTGCGGGCTCGGCTTGTACTGACCGAAGGCCGGCGATCCGTTCGCCACGGTCGGGATCAGGCGCGAGCCCTGGCAGGCGATGCCCGGGCCCAGGCACCACTTGCGGATGTCGATGTGGGTCTGCAGCCAGAGCTCGTACGGCGGCATCGACCAGCTGGCGTCCTCGTGCAGGAGGGCGGTCAGCGAATCGAGGTCGTAGCGCTCGAAGGCGTCGACATAACGCGCCAGGAGGGCGCGCTGCTCCTCATCCGTCGGCTGGGACGGCGTTTCGGCAGCGTCCTTGGTCGAGAGCGTGGCCCGTGCCCGCTGGAGCGCGCTGTTGACCGATGCGACCGAGGTATCGAGGAGCTCGGCGACCTCCGTCGCCTGCCACTGCAGGACCTCCCGAAGGATCAGCACGGCTCGCTGGCGGGGTGGCAGGTGCTGGAGCGCGGCGACGAAGGCCAGGCGGATCGACTCGCGCAGCACCATGAGTTCGGCTGGATCGCCGCCGACCGGGACGATCCGGCTGTCGGGCATCGGCTCGACCCATGCACCGTCGGACAGCGCCGCACCGAGCGGGGTGTCCGCCGACTTGGCCGGGGCGAGGTCCATGGGCCGTGCTCGGCGCGCTCGACCGTTGAGCATGTCGAGACAGACGTTCGTCGCGATCCGGTAGAGCCACGATCGGAGAGCGGCTCGTCCTTCGAACCGATCGATCGCCTTCCAGGCCCGGATCATCGTTTCCTGGACGGCGTCCTCCGCTTCGAACGCCGAGCCGAGCATCCGGTAGCAGTACGCGGTCAATTCCACGCGATGCTGCTCCAACTGGACCTCGAGGCCGTCTGCCGCGGCCGGCGGAACGATCGCGGTCGTGGGAACCGGTGATGCGAGCTCGGTCATCGACCGATTCTACCCGGGTCTGCCCGCGACGACCCCGGAGCCCACGGCCCGGGGGAGAGCCGGTCGATCACGCGCCGGACGGGGCAGAGCCTGCGCTCAGCGCCTTGCGGCGGTTGCCTCCGGCGTCGAGGGGTCCGTCAGGGTCGGTCTCGGCCGGGGCTCCCGGCTCCCCGCCCGACGTCATGTTGCGCAGGACGACCACGGCCACGATGGCGATCGCGACGGCCATGACGGCGCTGATGCCGGCGGCCACCTGCATCCCCTGGACGAACGCATCCCGAGCGACCTCGAGCACGGCCGTGCCGAGTTCGCCGGGGAGCTGTTCCGCGACGCCGACGGCGCCGCCGAGCGTGTCCCGAGCGATCGTGGCCGCTTCCGCCGGGACGCCGGCCGGCAGCCCGCTCGCCACGTCGCTTCGATAGATGGCGATCCCGATGCTGCCCAGGATCGAGATGCCGAGCGCCCCACCCAGCTCCGCACCGGTCTCGGAGATCCCGGACGCGGCGCCGGCCCGCTCCGGCGGGGCGGATCCGACGATCAGCTCGGTCGTCAACGACAGGACCGGGCCGAGCCCCAGGGAGATGACGACGGAGCCGACGATGACGACTGGGAGGCCTTCGGACCCTCCGACCTGGGTCAGGATGGCAAGCCCGATGGCCGCGATCGCCAGCCCGCCGCCCATGACGTAGGCCGGCCGCACGCGCTGCACGATGCGGGGCGCCAGGTTCGAGCCGACGATAAAGCCGATCGCGGAGGGCACGGACCACAGACCGGCCTGGAGCGGCGACAGCCCGACCACGAGCTGCAGGTACTGGGCCACGAACAGGAAATAGCCGACCGCGACGAAGATGCCGAGGAAGTTGACCACCAGCGACGCGCTGAACGACGGGATACGGAAGAGGCTCAGGTCGATCATCGGATCGGCGAGCGAGAACTGCCGGCGGACCCACACGAAGCCGACGCCCAGCCCGAGGAGGACGCTCGAGATGGCGAGCGGCCCGAAACCGTCCTGGGCGATCTGCTTGAGACCGAAGATCACGGCCAGGACCGCGATGAGCGACATCACGGCGCTGGCGAGGTCGAGTCGCCCCGCGTTGGGGTCGCGATATTCCGGCAGGACGATCGGACCGAGGATGAGCAACAGGCCCATGACCGGCAGGGCAAGAAGGAAGACCGAGCCCCACCAGAAGTGCTCCAGCAGGATGCCGCCCAGCACCGGTCCGACCGCGCTTCCGGCGGAGAATGCCGAGATCCACACGCCGATCGCGACGGCGCGCTGCTTCGGGTCCGGGAACATGCTGAAGATGAGCGACAGGGTGGACGGTGCAAGCGTGGCGCCGGCGATGCCGAGCAGTGCCCGGCTGACGATCAGCATCTCCGGGCTGGTCGAGAACGCGGCCAGGAGCGAGAGGCCGCCGAACGCCGCAGCGCCGATGAGCAGGAGCTTGCGTCGACCGATCCGGTCCCCGAGCGTGCCCATGGTGATCAGGAACCCCGCGACCATGAATCCGTAGATATCGATGATCCAGAGCAGCTGCGAGCTGCTCGGCTTGAGGTCCTCGCTGATGGACGGGACGGCCAGGTGCAGCACGGTCAGGTCCATGACGTAGAGCAGGCACGCGAGTGCGAGAACGGCAAGGCCGATCCACTCGCGTCGCCCCGCCTGTCGGTTCTCCGTCGTTGTCATTTCGGTCGATCTCCTGTGGGTCGGTGTTCGTGGATGTAGACCGAGATCGGCCGCAAAACTCATCGGTCGAGGGGAAAACGCGTCGTGAGCGTTCACGAACGTATCTGAATAACCTAATCTCCGATAGAAGTACTAGACATCTGTGGGGACGCCCGCTACATTCCTGTCGTGACCGAGCGAACGCGTCCGCTGGCGATGCGGAGGGCGTCGAGTCAAGTCGACCTGGCAATCCAGGCCTTCCCGCTTCGGCGTACCTGTCGACACGAGGACCGCGGACGACGGTGTCCGTCGAGAAGCCGGTTGCCCACCCGAGCTGCCTATGCATGAACCAGGTATCCAGGCGACATAACGTCGATGAGGTGCTTGACCCATGCCTGACGCAAGTCTTTATGACCGGCTCGGTGGCGCGTTTGCGATCGCCGCGGTCGTGGATCATTTCAGTGATGCGCTGGTCCCAAACCCGATCGTGGGCCACGATTCGAAGAACCCCGCCCTCCGCGAGTGGCACACGAACAAGCTGGACCGACTGCCCGGTCTGAAGTTCATGCGCACGCTGTGGGTGTGCAACGTGGCGGGTGGTCCCTTCGAATACACGGCAACCAGGCCAGGGAGCGATCCCCTCGGTCTGGAAGAAGCTCATCGCCCGCTTCGGATCTCGCCCGAAGAATTCGATGAGGTCGCGGCCGAGCTCGGGCGCACGCTCGACTTCTTCAAGGTGCCCGAGCAGGAGAAGGCGGAAGTGCTGGCTGCATTCGCCGCGCACAAGGGCGAGGTGAATGAGGGATACCTGGCCGCGGCAGGCGCCAGCGCGTGATGCGCTAGTCGGAGACGGGGAGGCGGCAGGCAGTCGCCACTGGGCCATGGATCGATCCGCGGAGGGATAATCGATCGGCCATGGACCAGCCCCGTCCGCACGCAGCCCTGGGCCTCGAGCCCATTCGCACGATCAGCCGCGACGAGCTCAAGGCGAAGCTCGACGCCGGCGAGGACGTCAAGCTGATCATGGCGCTCAACCGCTGGGCGTTCGAGGCGAAGCACATCCCGGGCTCGATGCACTTCGACGCGCCCGACGAGCTGTACGCCGCGGTCTCGCCCGACGACGAGGTCGTCGTGTACTGCTCCCATGTCGACTGTCTCTCCAGCGTCGCGCTCTATCGCGACCTCGTCCGGCGCGGCTATCGGAAGGTGCGACGCTACTCGGGTGGCCTGCTCGACTGGGAAGACGCCGGCCTGCCGCTCGAAGGCGAATTCGCGGCCGCGCGATGACCGCGGATGGACAGCCAGCCCCGCCGCTCGATCATCCGTTCGCCGCGGAGCTCGAGGCCGAGCGGTCGGGCTGGTACGAGCTCACCACCCTCGTGCGTTCCGTGACGCCCGAGGAGTGCGTGATCCCGGGCTACTACCGGCACCCGGACTGGACCATCCGTGACGTCGTCGCACATGTCGGGACCTGGCTCGCCGAAGCCGAGGTGCAGTTCCAGCGGATGAGCGCCGGGACGTACGAGGGCCACGAGATCGACATTGATGGGCTCAACGCGACGTTCCTGGCGGCGATGGATGGCCAGCCCTGGGAGGTCGCCTGGATCCAGGCCAACGCCGGCCGGACCAGGATGGTCGAAGAGTGGTCGATGCTCGAGCAGCCGACCGATGAAGCCGCGTGGTGGATCCGCAAGTCAGGCGGTGACCATTTCGCCGAACATCTCGGCCGACTGCGGGAATGGACCGCCGAGCTGATCGAGCGCCGCGCTCCCTAGCCCAGAAGCTGCGGCCACACTGGCAGGAGCCGGACAAGCTCGTGGCGGATCACGATGAGCGGGTTGCCATCGAAGCGCACGAAGTCGATGGCCAGCAGGACGATCAGGGCGATCTCGATGGCCTTGGCGACGTAGGCGGTCGAGTAGAACGGCCCCTGGATGGCCCATCCGACGATCGTGGTCGCGGCGTACCCGGCCAGTGCGATGCGCACGATCCAGCGGAAGCGCCTGGCGATCTCGAGCGGTGCGACCATGGCCGTGGCAAGGACGACGTAGCCGAAGGCATTGAGCGTGAACAACGCACCACCGAGGTTCGAGTGGATGGAGGCCGTGGCCAGCGTGAGGCCGACGATCGCAGCTCGAAGGGCGGCGTCGATGAGGTTGAAGGGGCGGGCGGAGAAGGCTGCGTTCGCCACGGACGGGGCTCCTGGTTGGCCGCCGTCGGCGGCGACCGGTGTTGGCTTGTCAACTCAAGAACACCCACGGCCGCCCGAATGTGACCGCGTTGATCGGATTCGGGAACGCCCGACGTCCTGGGAGACATCGGGCGCGTTGGCGGAGGAGGACAGGACTCTCGGTCACGCGGTGGCAGGAACCTGCGCTCGCTGCGGAGTTGCGGAGGCTGTGCCGTCCGGCCCCGCGATGAGGTAGGCGATCATCGCGAAGAAGCCGAAATTGAAGATCCCGAGCAGGAGGAGTCCGAGGAACCAGGTCTTGCTCTCGAGCTGGGCGGTGTTCAGGAGGGCCCCGATCCACGAGATCAGGCCGCCGATCAGCCCGCCCGAAAAGGCGAGAGCGCCGACGACACCGAACGCGCCCAGGATCCACGCGAGGGCGTTGCCCTGGATCCCGGTGATGTCCTGTCCGTTCATCACGAGGACATCGTTCGCGATCGCAAGCCAGACCGCGCTGATCGCGACGATGGTGCCGGCGGTCGCAGCGAGCAAGCTGCCGATGAAGAGTCTCTTGACGGTTGCCTTGGTCATGATGTGTTCCTTTCGTCCGTCGAAACGGTGCGTGTCAATGGATGAGATAGCGCCGACTTGCGGCTGGGTGAGACGCTGGGTTGCCGCTAGGCGACCTCACGCAGCAGCGTTACGACGCGTCGTTCGGCGGCCGTGTCGACCGCGATCGTGGTCTTGCCTCGAGCGTGGCCCGCGCCAACGTGGTCGAGCGCCTGGGCGGTCTCGCTCAGCGGAAAGCTGCGGTCGAGCACCGGGGCGACCTGGCCAGCGTCGATCAGCTCGGTCAGGGCGAGCAGGCCTTCATGGCCCATCTTCACGAGGAAGTTGCCGAGGGTTTGGCTGCCGAACCGGAACATCACCTTGCCCTGGACGATGCGACCGCCGCTGGCCATCCATTTCTTGTCGAAGCGGCCGCCGTTGGGCACCAGCATCCCGGTCGGGGCCAGGGCCCGGCGGAGGTCGGACAGCGAGTGGTTCGACACGTTGTCGAGGATGAAGTCGTACTGCAGGCCGCTCCTGGTGAAGTCCTCCTTCGTGTAGTCGATGACGTGGTCTGCGCCGATCGCGCGGACCAGCTCCACATTCCGCGTGCTTACGACCGCAGTCACCTCGGCGCCGAGGGCCTTGGCGATCTGCACCGCGAAGGTGCCGATGCCGCCCGAGGCGCCGTTGATCAGGACCTTCTGGCCAGCCCGCACCTTGCCGTGGTCGCGCACGGCCTGGAGCGCGACGAGACCGGCCATCGGGACGGCCGCAGCCCCCTCGAACGTGAGGCTGGCGGGCTTCCGGGCGATCTGGTCCTCGGCCGCGGCCGCGAACTGCGCGTACGAGCCCTTGGCCGATCCAAAGACTTCGTCACCGACGCTGAAGCGAGTGACCGCGGAGCCGATGGCCTCGACCACGCCCGCGACGTCCGTCCCGCGTATCGCGATCTTTGGCTGGCGCAGGCCGTAGACCGGGCGGGCGACGTATGGCAGGCCGCTCATGATCGCCCAGTCGGCCGGGTTGACGCCCGCCGCACGGACGCGGAGCAGCACCTCGTTGTCTGCGATCTCGGGCTTGACGATCTCTGCGATGTGCATGACCTCGGCTGAGCCATAGGTCTTCTGAACCAGTGCTTGCATCGGTCCGTCCTTCTGGGTACTGTACGCTGTAAAGCCAACGCGATGAATGTACGGTGTAAAGTGGCGGCTGTCAACCCCCGGTTCCAGCGAGGTCCGGGAGGAAGGAGCTCATGACGACGCAGACCAGGAAGCCACCGCAGCGCCGGATCCCATTGACCCGGGACCGGGTGCTCGATGCCGCCATGAACCTCGCCGACCAAAGCGGGCTCGAGGGGCTCAGCATGCGCAAGCTCGGTCAGGCGCTCGGCGTCGAGGCGATGGCGCTCTACTACCACTTCGCCAACAAG
>JARDZW010000213.1 GCA_029240655.1 Chloroflexota bacterium | reverse complement strand
CCGAGGGTTCGATCGCTCGCACATCCTTGTCCAGATGTTTCCTGTCACTCTTCAATTGTTAAGGTGCAGCGTCGGGCGCGACAGCGCGTGGCGCAGACCATGAATGATGGGGCCTGCCCCGCACGGTGTCAAACGCACCGATCACGGATTCGACCGCGTTGGCGGTCCCGTCGCGCCAGCCTCGAACGAGGTGGCACGGCGGCGAATACTACGGGCGCTCCCGGGGGCTGTCAAACGAGCCCGGAAGGGCTAGAGCGGCCCCGTTTCGACGAGCAGGATGAAGGCCGCGCCACTCAGCCAGGACAGCAGCGCGAGCTCCGCGCCGCCTGGGTGACCCAGGGCCACCACGACCGCGTAGACGATGAGTCCCAGGACTGCCGCCGCCGCCGCCTTGAGGAGGCGCAACCCGATCTCGATGAGGAGATGGCTCATCGTCGGTCAGACCGCCCGGCGTCCCTGGAGCGCGCGGATCAGCGTCACTTCGTCGGCGTACTCGAGATCGCCACCCACCGGCAGCCCACGCGCGATCCGGGTGACGCTGCCGACGACCGACTCCAACCGCTCGGCCAGGTACATCGCGGTCGCCTCCCCTTCCAGGGTCGGGTTGGTGGCGAGGATCACCTCTTCGAACGGCGTCCCGTCACGTGCGGCTTCGTCGGCGCGGTCGAGGAGCTCGCGGATGTGCAATCGCTCGGGGCCGATGCCGTCGATCGGCGAGATCGCGCCGTGGAGCACGTGATACAGACCTTTGAACTCGGCCGTGCGCTCGAGGGCGAGCACGTCGAGCGGCTCTTCCACGACGCACAGCCGGCGCTGGTCCCGGCCGCCGTCGCGACAGATCGCGCACAGCTCCTGGTCGCTGATGTTGAAGCAGCGCCCGCAGAAGACGACCTTGTCGCGAACGTCGATGAGGGCCGCTGCCAGCGCCCGGGCTTCCGCGTCAGGCGCCCGGAGCAGGTGGTACGTCAGGCGCTGCGCGGTCTTGGGTCCGATGCCAGGCAAGCGCCCGAACGATTCGATGAGCCGCGCGACCGGCTCGATGAGGAGGGTCGCCACGCGCCCGTCACATCCCCGGGATCTTGAGGCCGCCGGTCACCGCGGCCATCTTCTGTTCGGCGAGCTCGCGAGACGCCCGCAGCGCATCGTTGACCGCGGCGACCACGAGGTCCTGCAGCATCTCGACGTCGGCAGGGTCGACCGCGGAGGGATCGATCGTGATGCTGACGAGCTCCTGCTTGCCGGTCACGGTCGCACTCACGACGCCACCCCCGGCCGATCCGTCGACCTTGGCCACCTCGAGCTCCCCCTGGACGCGGGCCATCTCCTGCTGCATCTGCTGCGCCATCCGCTGCAGGTTCGCCATCCCCATCGCGTGTTCCTCCTCGTGGTCGTGACGGCCAGTCTGACCGATGCGCTGGCCGCCTGCCGGACAGCCGTCGGCGATCAGTCGATCTCGACGACGTCGGCAAGGTCGTCGCCGAAGATCCGGCGCGCCTCGGCCATGAGGAACCCGTCGTCTCCGCCCGCGCTCGGAGCCGGGACCTCGATGTTGGCGACGATGCAGCGCACCCCGATATCGGTGCCGATGACCTCGCGGATGCCGGCCTCGATGCCGGCCTTCTTCCGTTCGGCGATCTCGCGCAGGAACGCCTGCTCCTCGGGGAATCCGAGGGTCACGATGACCCCGTCGAGGGCGACGGGTCGACACATGAGGATGAGCGGCTTGATGACCGGCTGACGGCTCAGGGCTGTGACGATGTCCGGCCAGGCCGCGACGATCCGGTCGAGGGATAGATCGGTACCGTTGGTGGCGGGCGCCGTGGCGTCGGCGGGCTCCTGGGTGTCGGCAGGCGGAGGGACCGCTGGCGCGACGATCGACGCGGTGTCCGAAGCGGTGGCGGCGGGTCCGACGGCCACAGGAGTCGCCCGGGCCGCTTCCGCGTCGTCGGTCGGGGGCGATGGGTTGTCGTCGATCGCGGTTGCCGACGCTGCGGGCGGCGCTGGTGGCTCGGCCCGCTCGGCGAGGGACGGGGCCTCCGGCGCCCGAGTCGGAGCCGCGGCCTCTACCGGTCGCGTCGCTGGGCGTGGGGCGGGTTCGACCGCCGGGGCAGCCTCTGGCCTGGCCGGCTCGGTGGCGTGTGTCGTCGGAACCGTCGGCCGAGATGCCGGATCGGTCTGCGCGGCGGCGAACAGCGCGAGCTCGAGTTGGAGGCGGAGCCCGCCGATGCCGGCTCGGTTGGGATCGATGGCGATGAGCCGGCGGGCCACGGCCGTCAGGGCGGCACCGCGATCCGAGCCGCCCGAGCCTGCCTCGGCGACGAGCCGCGTGCGAACGGCTTCGACCACCTGGTCCAGCAACGCCCGCGGGTCGCGGCCACGCTCTTCGAGCCGGTCGAGGATCTCGATGCCCGCGGCGGCGTCGCCGGTCAGCAACGCCTCGACGAATCCTTCGACCGCCGCGGCGTCGGCGAGACCGAGCAGGTCGCGGACGGCGGCCTCGGTCACGACATCGGTCGTCATCGACAGCAACTGGTCGAGGATCGACTCGGCGTCGCGCATGCCGCCGGCGGCCAGACGCGCGATGAGCGTGAGGGCTTCAGGCTCGATCGACCGGCCGTCTGCTTCGAGGATCCGCGCCAGCTTGCCCTCGATCTCAGGGATGGTGAGGCGCCGGACATCGAACCGCTGAAGCCGCGACAGGATCGCCGGCGGGAAGCCCGACGGCTCGGTCGAGGCGAACATGAAGATCACGAAGTCCGGCGGCTCTTCGAGCGACTTGAGGAGCGCGTTCCAGGCATCGCGGGTGATCTGGTGGGCCTCGTCGAGGATGTACACCTTGGTACGCAGGTGGCCGGGCGGATAGGCGAGCCGGTCGCGCAGCTCACGAACCTCGTTGATGCCGCGATTGGACGCGGCGTCGATCTCGAGGACGTCGAGCGTGGTCCCTTCGCGGATGGCGACGCACGCTTCGCACGCGTCGCATGGATCGCCGTCCTGGAGGTTCGTGCAGTTCACGGCCTTGGCCATGATCCGGGCCAGCGAGGTCTTGCCGGTCCCGCGCGGACCCACGAACAGGAGCGCGTGGGCGACCCGTTCGGTCCGGACGGCGTTGCGGAGCGTCTCGACGACCGCTTCCTGGCCGACGATCTGGCTGAAGGTCTGGGCACGCCAGCGTCGGTACAGCGCCTGGTGCGGAACG
>JARDZW010000097.1 GCA_029240655.1 Chloroflexota bacterium | reverse complement strand
TCACAGGTGACCCGACCTCACGGCCAACGGCGTGTCAAACGAGGCTGGTGCCATTTCGGGTGGCCCGACTGACGGGGCCACCGGATCCCGTGACACCGCCGGGGGAACGATGTCTACCATCCAAAGGCCCCGATGATGGCAACGAGGCAGGTCGCGGTGGCGTTAGGGCCGGTGGCAGGTGCGCGATCCCGCGTCTGCCTGCGACCTAGGAGTCCAAGGTCCGCCCAGCCAGAACTCGATCGGGATTACGATGGCTGCCGTAGAGAGCGCGCTCGCCACCTGTCGGGTGCGCCATAGGCAAGTGATGTTCGGGAGCGCCATGGCAACCAAGAGTGACTTCACCGAACCCGAATGGGAGGGCCTGCAGAAGGGCATCACCGGCAGCGGGATGCTCGCATCCGTCAGCGATCGCGACCTGACTGACAGCTTCGGCGAGGCGGGCGCGATGGCGAAGTACCTGGCTGGTCAGCAGGTGGCCGGCTCCAGCGATTTCATCCGAGAAGTCGCGAAGGCTCGCGGCACGGGGTTCGGCCTCACCACGTCCCCCGACCGCGTGCGCGACGAGACGATGGAGGCGTTGCGGTCGTCTATCGCCACACTCCAGGCAAAGGCCCCGACGGAGGTCGAGCCGTATCGGCAGCTCGTCCTCGGCCTCGCCCAGGCCGTCGCCGATGCGAAGGGTGGCGAGCTCCCTGTCGAGACTGCGGTCATCGAGCAGATCCGCGAGGCTCTCGGCACGGGTTGATTCGTCGCCCTCACGCGCTCGTCTGGGGGTGCAGGCATCTCTCGCATCCTCAGCACCGTCCGCCTGATCATGCTGCCGTGACCCGAATTCGTCTTGGCCGTCACCCCCAACCATGATGCACGCACGAACGCTTGTTTCGTGCAGGTTGAACGGGGGAAATGGTCGGGGCGGCCGGATTTGAACCGACGACCACCAGTCCCCCAGACTGGTGCGCTACCAGACTGCGCCACGCCCCGACGGAGCCCGCAGTCTAGCACTGTGCCGCCTTATCCCAGCCCTCCGAGCTCGTCCTTGGATTCGCGTGCCAGCAGGTCGATCAGGCAGCGCTGGACGCTCTTGCCCTCGAACAGCGCCGCGTGGACTTCCTGGGCGATCGGCATCTCGACGTTGAGCCGCTCGGCGAGCGCGAGCGCCGCCTGGACCGTGTAGGCGCCCTCGGCCGTGCCCGGTAGGGTCGCTTCGATCTCCGACCAGGGACGTCCCCGCGCCAGCTCCTCGCCGAGACGGTGGTTGCGCGAGAGCGTGGACCCGCACGTGGCGATGACGTCGCCGATGCCCGCCAGCCCGGCGAACGTGAGTGGATTCGCCCCGGCGGCGGACCCGAGCCGCATCATCTCGGCAAGGCCCCTGGTCATCAGGCCGGCCTTGCCGTTGTCGCCGAACCCCAGGCCGTCGGCCGCGCCCGCCGCGATCGCCACGATGTTCTTGAGCGCGCCGCACAGCTCGACACCGACGAGGTCGCGGTTGACGTACAGCCGGAACTCGCGGCGGCCCAGCCGGTCGGCGATGCGGTTCGCGAGATCGAGATCATCGGAGGCGACGACCGCGGACGCCGGCAGGCCCCGGGCGATCTCGGCGGCCAGGTTGGGGCCGGACAGGGCGGCCACCCGCGCCGGCGCGATCCCGCCGGCTTGGGCGATGACCTCGCTCATGCGGAGCAACGTGCCGCCCTCGAGGCCCTTGACGACCGAGAGCACGTCCGCGCCCGTCCGGATGTGGGGTGCCATCTTCGCGGCCACGTCGCGCAGGTGCGGGGACGGCGTGGCGAAGATCACGAGATCAGCCGCGGAGGCGAGGTCGCCTGGATCGGCAGACGCGACCAGCGCTTCCGGGAGCTCCACGTCGGGCAGCCGCCGCTCATTGCGCTGGGTCCGATTGATCTCATCCGCCAGCTCCGGGCGATGGCACACGAGGAGCACCGGCTCGCGCTTGGCGACGATCGAGGCGAGGGTCGTGCCCCACGCACCCGCCCCGACGACTGCGACGCGAGGCCCGGACATCAGCGCGACCGGCGTGTCTTGGCGGCGCTCGGCCGTCGAACGGGCTTGACCTGGGCCGAGCGGCTCTTCTTGCGTCGCGGTAGCTTCACCGACGCCCGGTCCCGGAACACGAGGCGGATGGGCGTCCCATCGAATCCGAACGTCTCGCGCAGCCGGTTCTCGAGGTAGCGGCGGTACGAGAAGTGGATGAGCGACGCGTCCGAGGCGAAGAACACGAACGTGGGCGGGCCGATCGCGGCCTGGGTCGCGTAGAAGATCTTCGGGCGGCGGCCGCGGACTGGCGGGGGTGGCGTTCGCTCGAGCGCGGCCATCAGGACCCGGTTCAGCTCGCCCGTCGGGATGCGCCGGCGACGCTCGGCCCAGATGTCGACCGCAGCCTCGAGGACTCGCCCCACGCGCTGACCGGTCTTCGCGCTGATCGAGACGATCGGGGCGAAGTCCAGGAACGGCACCTCGTTGCGGATCCACTCGATGTACTGGTCGAAGGTCTTGTCGGTCTTGTCGGCGACCAGGTCCCACTTGTTCACGGCGACGACCAGGCCCTTGCCCTCGTCCACCGCGTAGCCCGCGACATGGGCGTCCTGCGCGGTCAGCCCTTCGACGGCGTCCACGACCAGGACCGCGACATCCGCACGGGACAGTGCGCTGAGCGCCCGGAGCGTGGAATAGCGTTCGGCGGCCGGACCGGACGCGACCTTGCCCCGCCGCTTGATGCCCGCCGTATCGATGAGGACGATCTCGCTGCGGCCCCAGGCGAGCCGGGTGTCGATGGCATCGCGGGTCGTCCCGGGCGTCTCCGAGACGATCGCGCGCTCCTCGCCGAGCAGGGCATTGAGCAGGCTCGACTTGCCGACGTTCGGCCGCCCGACGAATGCGATCGAGGCGGGCCCGGTATCGGCCTCGGCGGCGATCGCGGCGTCCCATCGCGCCTCCTCGGCGGCCTCGGACTCCTCGCCCTCGGCGCCGTCGTCGCCATCGGCGCGGTCGCCCTCCTCGGGCCGGTCCACGACGAACGGTTCCAGCCGTCCGGCCGCGACCTCGTCCGACCATGCCTCGGCCTCGGCCTCGCGCGCCTTTCGCGCCGTCTCCTGTGGCGTTTCAGGCGGCAGCGCCCAGACGATCGCATCGAGCAGGTCACCCGTGCCGCGACCGTGCGAGGCCGAGATCGGGTAGGTCTCCTCCCAGCCGAGCGCGTAGAACTCCATCCCTTCGAGCTCGCGCTTCTCGTTGTCCGCCTTGTTGACCGCGACGAGGACCGGGGCCGGCGCGCGGCGCAGCAGCTCCGCGGCCTCGCTGTCGGCGGGGGTCAGCCCGGTGACGGCATCGACGACGAAGACGATGACGTCGGCCTCGGCGATGGCCAGGCGGGCCTGCTCCTGGACGCGCGCCTCGATCGGGTCGTCCGGGTCGAGCTCGAGGCCGCCGGTGTCGACGAGCACGAACCGGCGACCGTTCCACTCGGTGTCCCCGTACAGCCGGTCGCGCGTGGTCCGGGCGCGGTCCTCGACGATCGCCGTTCGTGAGCCGAGGACGCGGTTGAAGAGCGTGCTCTTGCCGACGTTGGGACGGCCCACGATGGCCACGACCGGGAGTGCCCCGCCGAGCCGCGTCGTCGAGGGAGCCGTTTGTGTACGGCGGGTCACGATGCTGACGCGTGACGCTCCGAGGACCGAGGCGACGCCCCCGCTGGCCATCGGTCCGAGGATCCGGCGCCGGACGCCGGTCGCGCGGTGGTCGGGAGGGAAGTGGTTCGACCGGCCGGGGTCGCGGCCACGGCGAGGGCAGCCCCGGCGAGTTCCGAGGCCCGCGCCTGCACGTCCGGCGTGCCCGCCATCTTCAGGATGTGCTGGGCGACGTCGCGCAGGTCCTCGATCGGCGTCGACGTGCCGCCGGTCACCCCGACGACGCGCGCCTCGGCGAAGACCTCGGCGTCGGTCAGGTCACGGACCCCTTCGACCTGGATCGCGGGCGTCCCGGCGATCTCGCACAGCCGGGTCAGCTCCTTGGTATTGGCGCTGGAGCGCCCGCCGACGACCACCATCAGGTCGACGTCCTTGGCCGCCTCCATCGTGTCCTGCTGGCGACGGATCGTCACCGGACAGACCGTATTGACGATCTTGAGCTCATGGGCCCGCCCGACCATGAACGCAGCGAGCTTCTCGAACTTCCACGGCGGCTGGGTCGACTGGCTGATGAGCGCCATGCGCTTCTTGCGCGGGATGGCGGCCTCCCATTCCTCTTCCTCGTCCACGACGATCGCATCTGGGGCGAACCCGAGCATGCCCACGACCTCGGCGTGCTTCGGGGTCCCGAGCAGCACGATCGTGTAGCCCTCCTCGACGAGCTTGGTCAGCTCGCGGTGCTCCTGGATGACCCACGTGCAGGTGCCGTCGATGACCTCCAGGCCGCGCGATTCGGCGCGCTCCATGACGTCCGGACGCACGCCGTGGGCCCGGATGACGACCGCCGCGCCGTGGTCGACGTCGTCGAGGGTCTCCACCGTCTCGATGCCCAGATCCTGCAGGTCGCGAACGACACCCTCGTTGTGGACGACCTGGCCGAGGGTATGCGTCGCCTTGCCGGCGGCCGAGGCCTCCTTGGCCTTGTCGATCGCTTCTCGTACGCCATAACAGAACCCGGTGCGCTTCGCGATCCGGACTTCCTCAACGATTCCCACGTGTCGATTATCGCATGGGGCCCTCTCAGGCCCGGTACACGCCCCGTTGTCTGTCCGGGAGCAGCGCGGCGATGCGACGCATGATGAGCTCGGTCGCCTGGGCCTTGGCGTCTCCTTTCGCGACCTCGGGCGGGAGCACGTCGGCGAGGCGGAACGGGGAACCGACGCGTACGGTGACGCGACCGCCGGGGTGTGGCAGCAGCTGGCCGCGCGGCCACACGCGGTCGGAACCGGCGATCCCGACCGGCACGATCGGCGCTCCGGTCCGGAGCGCCAACGACGCGACCCCGTCCCGGCCCTCCTGCAGCGCTCCGTCAGGGCTGCGCGTGCCTTCGGGGAAGACGAACAGCACGTGGCCCTCGTCGAGGATCCGCTTGGCCAGCCGGTACGCCTCGACGTCGGCCCTCGAGCGGTCCACCGGGTGCACGCCGCCGTGCCGCGCGAGATACCCGACGACCGGCCATGCAAAGAGCTCCTTCTTGCCGAGCCACTGGAGGCGCCGGCCGATCTTCGGGATGAGCCACGAGCCGAGCACGACGGCATCCAGGTTGGAGGCGTGGTTCGCGGCGATGATGACGGGACCGTCATGCGGGATCTCATCGAGCGCGCCCTCGACCGACAGGCGGGTCATCGCCCGCCCGAACAGCCGCCCGCCGAAGGTGAGCGTTGCGATCAGCGGCGTGATGGAGCTGTCCAGCGGGGTCGGGCCGCCGGGCTTGGGATCGGGTGAGCCGGTCACGACGCGTCGCCTGACCCACCGGTCTCCGGCACGTGCCGCGCCTCGGCGTCCCGGATCGCACCCACGACCGCTGTCACGGTCTCGTCGAACTCGTTGCCGTCGGTCGTGATGATCCGGGCGTCCGGTGCGATCCGGAGCGGCGCGACCTGTCGGGTCGCGTCCAGATGATCGCGCCGGCGGAGGGCTTCGAGGATCGCCGCGGCCGCCAGGCCGTCGGGGTCGAGGCGCCGTTCCTGAGCGCGGCGCCGGGCTCGCTCGGTCACCGATGCGTCCAGGTAGACCTTGAGGTCGGCATCGGGCAACACCACCGTGCCGATGTCGCGGCCGGCCATCACGATCCCGCCACCCGACGCGAGATCCCGCTGGCGCTGCAGCAATGCCGACCGCACCTCAGGGACCGCGGAGACGGCGGAGACGGCTGAATCGACCGCTGGCGCGCGCACGTCGGCCGTGTGATCGATCCCGTCCACCAGCACGCCGGCCAGACGTCCGTCTGCGTCGCTCGCGAGCTGGACGTCGTCCACCAGCCCCACGAGGCCCTCCGGGTCGTCCACCGAGACGCCACGTGACTCGGCGAGCCAGGTGACGGCGCGGTACAGAAGGCCCGTATCGCAGAAGCGATAGCCGACCTCCCGGGCGGCCGCCGCCCCCACGCTGCTCTTGCCCGACGAACCGGGTCCGTCGAGGGCTACGACCAGACGTCCCATGGGCCGCAGGATACCGGTCAATCGCCCGCCGACCGGGCCAGGACGGTTTCCAGCGTTGCCACGAGTTCGTCCGGTGGGTAGACCGCGATCTTCTTGCCATCCTCGCGGTGCGGGACCTGCACGATCGTGCCTTCGTGCCACCAGTACGGCTGATCGCTGATGGAGCCCGGGCCGTCGCGAAACAGCTGGACCGCGAGCTGATAGATGGCCTGCATGGCGAGGAGGGCGCCACCATCGACGATCGGATGGACGATCAGCGTGTGCCGGTTGGGAACCGCGATGAACGCATCGGTCGTGCCGGCGGGCAGGACGTCGGCCAGGCGCAGCGCTCGCGTCGCGACGTAGAAGTTGTCGCCGTACCAGACGGTCAAGCTGGCTTCGCCGGTATCGACGCTCTCACGCAGCGGCGTTGGCTCGGATGCCACGTTGTCGAGCGCCCCCTCGAAGACCTCATCGGGATCGACCGGCCAGCCGGCGAGGTGGTCGACATCGACGGTCGCGGTCGAATCGGGGAAGTCGAACACCAGGACGGCCAGGATCCCCGGCGCGATCGGTCGCGAGACGGTCTGCGGCAGCTCGACGCCGCCCATCGATTCGTCCGGCATCAGGCGGACGCGCAGGATCGGCTTCACCTGTTCGTAGTCGGCGGCGAGCGCGTCCAGGTCGCGACCCTGCATCGAGAGCAGACTCGTGAAGTGCGACGCGATGATGCGCGACCAGTCGTCGGGCTCCGCGGCATGGCAGAGCTGCGACAGGTTGGCCAGGCCGAGCTGGTGCGGCTCATCGGCGCCCGGCTGTCGGGCGAGGACCACGCCGTCCCCAACCTCGACGGTCATATCGCGTCGGCGCAGGTCGGCCGAGACGGCTTCGATGAACGCCTCGTAATCCTTCGCTGTGTCGAACGGCGCCCAATCCGGCACCGACCCGCCGTCGGTGCCGAGGAGCCGCCGGAGGAAGCCCATCAGCGTGCTTCGCGCGTCCGAGACCCGGAACGCTCCGTGTTCATGGGACGCGACCGCCCGCCGCCGGGAGGGCGAGACTTGCCTGCGCCGGCGCCGAGCCCGCGGATCTCGGGCGCCTTGAGCTGGCGGACGACCCCGCTGCGCAGTCCGTCGATGCGGACCGGCCCGATACGCACCCGTACCAGGCGCTGGATCGGCGCCTCGACGGCGCCGAACATCCGGCGCAGCTGCCGCTTCCAGCCCTGGGTCAGGGTAGCGCGGTACCAGGTGAGGTCGGGCGAAGGCGGCGGTCTGAGGAGCTCCGCCAGCCGCTGGGCCTCGATCGCGGTCATCGGTCGGAGCGTGCCGAGCGTGGCGAGCCCTTCGCTGAGCGGGATCCCCGCCTGGAGCGCATCGGCCTGCTCGCGGTCCAGCGGCCGTCCGAGCCCGATGGCGTACTCGCGTTCGACCCCGTGGCGCGGATGGAGCACCTTGTCAGCCCACTCGCCGTCGTTGGTCAGCAGCAGCATCCCCTCGGAATCCTGGTCGAGGCGACCGACCGGGTACAGCCTCGCGCCGTCGGGCACGAGCGCCGTCGGGATGAACTCGAGCACGGTCTGGGCGGCGTGGCGGTCGTGGGTCGTCGAGGTGACGCCCGCCGGCTTGTGGAGCAGCAGGTGCGTCATCGCCGCGGCGCTGCCGATGATGCGGCCATCCACGGCGATGACCACGCGGTCCGGATCGACCTGGGCGCCGACCGTCGCCCGCTTGCCGTCGACCGTGACCCGACCCGCGGCGATCATCGATTCGGCGGCCCGGCGCGACGCGACGCCGGCCGCGGCGAGCACCTTCTGGAGCCGCTCGGTGGTCATCAGGGGTCGGCTCGGTGGTCTTCCCTGTCGACCGGCGCTCGATTCGGATCGTCGCTGCCAGCCGGGTCGGTCGGCTCCGTCGGGTCGGTCGCCGCCCGATCGAACAGCGGTTCCGCCATCGGCTCGCCGCCTTCCTCGGCGAGTCGCGCCGCGACGTCGCCATCGAGTGGCGGCAGCTCCTCGAGGCTCGTGAGCCCGAACCGCTCGAGGAACTCGAAGCCTGTGCCGTACAGGAACGGTCGGCCGGGTGCCGCGGACCGGCCGAGCTCCACCAGCAGGCGGCGATGCAGCAGTGTCCGCACCGTGTAGTCAGAATCGACGCCGCGGATGCGCTCGATGGCGGCCTTCGTGACCGGTTGCCGGTACGCCACGATGGCCAGTGTCTCGAGCGACGCCGGGGAGAGGCGGACGGCGTCAGCGCCCACGTAACGCGCGACGAGCGCGCCCGCCTCGGCGGCCGTTGCCAGCTCGACGCGGTCGCCGTCGATCAGGAGCCGCACGCCGCGGGCGCGCAGGGAGACCTCGAGGTCGCCGAGGCGCTCGTCCACCGTCGCGCGGTCGGTGCCGGCGAGCGCGGCGATCTCCCGGCGGCTCAACGGGCGTTCCGCGACGAACAGCAGGGCCTCCAGCGCAGCCTCCGTCAACTCGATGGGCGGGCGCTCGTCGTCGGTCCGTGCGCCATCGACACGCGCGGGGTCGATGGGATCCGTGGCGGCCGGCTCGAACGCCTCGTCGGTCACGCGAAGGACTCCAGGGTTTCGTCGAGGGGGGCGTCATCAACGTCCGGCGTCGGCGAGAGACCGGCCGCCGCGCGTTCTTCGGCCGTCGTGGTGCGGGCCACGATCGGACCCCACGGCTCGGCTTGCTCCACGACGATCTCGCGCCGCTTCATCAGCTCGAGCATGGCGAGGAACGTGACTGCGATCACCACGCGGTCGCGAACACCGGCGAGCAGCTCCTGCAGGACCACGGACGGCGCGCCGCGAAGGGCCGCACGGATGACGGTGGCCCGCTCCGTGAGGGTGACGACGCGCTGCATGACCTCGGTCGGAGGCGCGGCGGGCAGCACGGTCGCGGCGAGGTGCGACACGGCGCTCGCGAGCCGGGCTGGATCAAGCGGTGGAGCGTCCGCGGGCCTGGCTCCAGCCAGGCCGGCGGCCCGTGCCGCACCCGGCTCGCGGCGGAAGAGACCGATCCGCAGGAGCGCGCCATCGGCGAGGCGCTGCCCGGCATCGCGGTAGGCGCGGTAGAGGATGAGCCGGGCGCGCAGCTCGGCTTCGGGATCGGGCCCCTCGTCCGCGAGCGCGGTCGGGCCGGCCGCCGTCTGTCGGGGAAGCATGGCGCGGCTCTTGATGAGGATCAGCTGCGAGGCGACCGCGATGAACGCGCTGACGTTCCCGAGCCGGTCCGATTCGAGACCCGCGAGCGCGTCCAGGTACGCGTCCGCAAGACCGCCGAGTGGGACGGTCAGGACATCCAGCTGGCGAGCCTCGATGAGCGAGAGCAGGAGGCCCAGCGGCCCGTCGAATTCGGCGATCTGGACCTGGGTGGCGGTCTCGGGCCGGCGACCGACGCCGAAGCTGACGGCGGGGGCGGCCGGCGGGGTCGCCGGGGTCGGCGCCATCACGGGGACGCCCGGCCCGCTGGCTTGGGACATCAGTTCGCCTCGTCCGCGAGCTGCAGGAGACGGCCGGCCTCGGGATCGACCGGCGCATCCTGGTGACGGATCAGCTCGACGGTCCGTGGCGAGCACCCGGCCGCGCTCGCCAGTGCGGCCGAGACCTCGGCATGGTCACGAAGCCGCGCCTGGGCGACGCGTGCGGGCGGCCACACGCCCGCGACCCGAGGGATCCAGCTCCCGTATCGCTGGCCGAGCGCGTAGACGACGCGGGGCCACACCCCGGTCTGCCCCTTGCCGGCGTCGTGCAACAGGCCGGCGAGCAACACCTCGGGGTCGGTCATGCCGTCCGCCCGAAGCGTCGCCACGACATCCAGCCCGTGCCGCCGATCGGCGACATGCATGCCGTCGAACAGCGCGAGCTGCGGGTCGCGGAGCCAGGCTTCCAGTCCCGCGCGTTCCGCCGGGCCAACGGAGGCCCGCACGTGCGCACGGAACTGGCGGACCCTAGAGCCCCACCAGGAGGCCAAAGAGCCCATCCAGGATCGGCCCGATGATCCGCCCGCCGATGGATTCGCCGGGCGGGATGAAGAACAGCAGCAGCAACAGGATGAAGCCGTACTGCTCAAGGACCGGTCGCCACTGCCAGGCCAAACGCGGCGGCATGAAGGCGAACAGCACCTTCGAACCGTCGAGCGGCGGGATCGGGATCAGGTTGAAGATCATCAGGACCAAGTTGTTCGAGACGAAGATCGGGAGGGCGCCGCCGATGAACCCCTGTCTGTCGACCTCGAAGATGACGCTCGGGATGGAGTCCCAGAGCGC
>JARDZW010000096.1 GCA_029240655.1 Chloroflexota bacterium | reverse complement strand
CCGATACGGCCGGCGAGCGCCGGGATCGCGCATCGGGATCCGCATCGATCCCGGAGCGGGCGTCGGCTACAACGAGCATCTCGAGTACAGCGGCGCGCGACCGATGAAGTTCGGGGTGGGCCTCGAGCGGCTCGATGAGGCGATCGAGATCGCCGCTCGCCACGACCTCGCGGTCGATACCGTCCATTTCCACGCCGGCTCCGGTTGGCTACGCGACGGGCTCCCGGGATTCGAGCGGGCGCTTCCGGCCGCCGTCCACGCCGTCGAGCGACTGCGCGCCGCTGGACACGAGGTCGTCGAGGTGAACGTGGGTGGTGGGCTCGGGATGCCGGCCCGGGCGGATGAGCATGCGATCGATCTCGATGCGTACGCCGTGGTCGTGGCCCGTCACTTCGGGCCGCTCGGGGTGGTGGTCAGCTCGGAGCCCGGCGATCATCTGTCCAAGGACGCCGCGATCCTGCTTGGCGAGGTCGTCACGGTCGAGACGCGTCGAGGGGTCACGTTCGTCGGGCTCGACATCGGCTGGAACGTGAACTGCGCGTACTTCATCTACGGCTTTGCGCAGGAGCTCGTGCTGTGCCGCGATGCGGCGGCTCCCCGGACGGACATCGTCACGGTGGCCGGCCACATCAACGAAGCGAGCGACGTGTTCGCCGCGGACTATCCGATGCCGCCGGTCCGAGAAGGCGACATGGTCGCGTTGCTCAATGCCGGCGGCTACCTGCAGGCGATGAGCTCGACCCACTGCCTGCGACCGATGGGCGAGGCCGTCTTCCTGGACCGCTAGCGGGCGTCCATCGCGCCCCAGCTGGTCGCGCGCTCGATGTCGATCGCGATCATCGGGCTCGACTGCAGGTCGTGCGTTGCGTACTGCGGGTACTTGTCCCGCAGCCGTTCGACCACATCGAACGGCACGTCAGCCGGCTCCAGGAGGGTCGCCCGGCCGTTCAGGCGCAGCCAGCCGAGGCGGGACCAGTCCTCGTCCCATTGCTCGACGAGGACGCTGACCTCCGGACGCGCCCGGATGTCGCGGACGCGCGCGAGGTCCCGCTTGTCGCCGACGGCTTTCGGCTTGTCGTCGAGTGGGGTGAGCAGGCGAACATGGGCCGGATCGGCGGCATCCACGATGAAGCAGATCGGGATCGGCCTCGGTCGGCCGTCGGGGTCGATCGTGGCGATGATGGCCCGGCGAGCGGCGACGAGGAACGCGAGCTCTCGGGAGTCCAGGGGCTCGGTCGACATCGGCACGGCCAATGATGCGCCACCGACCGCGCCCGGTCCTACACTCCGAGCGTGCACGACACGCGCGTCCCGCCGACTCGACACATCGCGACCCGTTCGGTCGTGGCCGTGCGCGGCGAAACGCTCGAGGTCCGCCCCGACCGCATCGTGGGCGAAGCGCCGTTGGAGATCCGCGCGGCCGGTCCGGACGAGGACCCGGTCGCGGTGGCCGTGACCATGCGAACGCCGGGCCACGAGGCGGACCTTGCGGTCGGATTCCTGCGCACGGAGGGCCTCATCGACGGCTCGGAGGACGTCGCCTCGACCGAGGGCGGCGATCCCGCGACCCTGAACCAGCCCGACGACACGATCGTCGTCCGCCTCACGCGCCCGTTCGACGCCTCCGCGGTGGCGGAACGGCATTTCGTGGCGACCGCATCGTGCGGGATCTGCGGCAAGGCCTCGATCGATGAGATCGCCATTCGCTGCGAGGCGCTGCCGGACGGGCCGGTCGTGGCTCGTTCGTTGGTCCTGGCACTACCCGACCTGCTGCGAGCCGCGCAGCGAGCCTTCGATCAGACCGGCGGACTCCATGCCGCGGCGCTGTTCAGCCCGCGTGGCGAGCTCATCGAGATCCGCGAGGACGTCGGTCGGCACAACGCGCTCGACAAGGTCGTTGGGTCGCAACTGCTCGCGGGCGCGTTGCCGCTGCACGATCGGATCCTCATGGTCAGTGGCCGAGTCAGCTTCGAGATCGTGCAGAAAGCCGCGGTCGTCGGCGTCCCGATCGTGTGCGCGGTTTCTGCACCGTCGGACCTCGCGATCGAGACCGCGGAGCGGCTCGGCGTGACACTCGTCGGGTTCCTGCGCGGCGACGGTTTCAACGTCTACAGCCACGACCGCCGCATCGACCTGCACGACCTGACGGGCTGGGGTTAAGGCGGGCCGACGCGGGTCAGGCCTGCGGCCTCGGGGGGCGCTCGTTGACGAACTCGAAACCGAAGCGGCCCTTCACACACAGGTGCCCTTCGGTCACGGACGAGTCGAGTGGCGACGTGACCTTGAGGATCCTGTCGTCCTGGACGTGCAGGTCGAGCACGCAGCCGACTCCGCAATACGGGCAGATGGTCGAGGTGACGGTCTGCGCCGACTCGTCCCAGGTTCCCGCCGCGCGCATGTCGTACTCGGGTTTGGCCATCAGCGCGCCCGTCGGGCAGACGCCGATGCAGTTGCCGCAATACACGCACGCCGATTCCGGCAGTGGGACGGCCTGCTCGGTCGAGATCCGGGCGTCGAACCCACGCCCCGCGACGGCGATGGCGAACGTGTTCTGGGCGTCCTCGCCGCACGCCTCGACGCACTTGTAGCAGAGGATGCACTTCGAGTAATCGCGGACGTACAGGTCGTTGTCGATCTTCGTGGGCTGGGCCACCGTCGCGGCCGTCGCGTCGCCCTCGGCCGCATGGTGGTGGCCGGGGGTGCGGTCGTCGCGCTCCCCGGCGGTGGCCGGAGCGGCAGGGTTCCCGTAGCGGGCCGGATCAGCCCCGTATCGATCCATGTAGCTGTGGATGGTCCCGTCCGGCACGGCCGGGCCGGCCAGCGACACGTCGACCGAGGAGCCCAGGAACTCGAGCACGACCTTGCGCGACAGGCGGACGCGTTCGGAATCGGTCTGGACATCCATGCCGGCTTCGACCTTGCGCGAGCAGGCGGGCACGAGCACCCGCGACCCCGTGACCTCCACGACGCACACGCGACAGACGTTGACGGGCGTCAGGTTCTCGGCGTAGCACAGGGTCGGCGTGTCGATTCCCTGCTGACGACACGCGCCGAGGATGGTCGTGCCCGCCGGCACCGCCACGGCCACGCCATCGATCGTCAGCTCGACCTCCGGCGGCGCTTCGACGGGCGGTGCCGTCGGTGGGCGCGATGGCCTGGCGGGCGGGCGGAGGATGATCTCGGTGAGCGGCTGGGCCGCCGGCGCCTGCCCGCCGTGTGGCGTGTGCGGATCGGGGGCCGGGTCGCGGCTCATGGACAGGCCCCGAGTTTCCTCGCTCACAGCGCCACCAGCTCCGGGCGCCGCAGGGCCGACTCGATCGCCGACGACGCCGTCTGGCCCAGCCCGCAGATCGAGGCATCGCGCATGGCCTGGCCGATGTCACGCAGGAGGACAAGCTCCTCGTCGCGTGAACGCGCGCTGGAGCCCGCCGCCAACCGGGCGAGCAGCTCCTCCTGGCGAACGCTCCCCACACGACAGGGCACGCACTGGCCACACGACTCGTCCCGGAAGAACTGGGCGATGCGCCGCAGCGTATCGACGAGATCCACGGTCTCGTCGAAGACCATGATCACGCCCGAGCCAAGGGTCGCTGCCGCGGCGCGCGTCGCCTCGAAGGTGAGTGACATATCCAGCGCATCCGGCCCGACGAACACCCCCGCCGCACCGCCCAGCAGGATCGCCCGGATGTCGCGACCTGCGCTGACGCCGCCGGCGAGCTCGATGAGGTCGCGCAGCGTCGCCCCGAATTCGACCTCGTAGACGCCGGGCCGCTCGACATGCCCGGAAAGGCAGAACAGCTTCGGGCCGGTGGAGCCCTCGGTGCCGATCTGCGCGTAGGCGTCACCGCCCATCTCGAGGATGAGCGGGATATTGGCCAGCGTCTCGACGTTGTTGACGACCGTCGGCTTGCCGAAGAGCCCGACCTCGACCGGGAACGGCGGCTTGTTGCGCGGCTCGCCGCGCTTGCCCTCGATCGACTCGAAGAGCGCCGTCTCCTCGCCGCAGATGTACGCGCCCGCGCCGCGTCGCAGCTCGATGTCGAAGGCAACGCCCGAACCAAGGATGTCCGGACCGAGCAGCCCGGCATCGCGTGCGGCCTCGATCGCCTGGCGGACCCGGGCCTCCGACTCGGGGTATTCGCCCCGGATGTAGAGGTAGCCAAGGCTGGACCCGGTCGCGAACGCCGCGATCGTCATCGACTCCACGATGGCAAACGGGTCGCCTTCGAGGAGCACGCGATCCTTGAAGGTGCCGGGCTCCGATTCGTCGGCGTTGCAGACGAGGTAGTGGGGCTGAGCGGGCTGGCCGGCGACCGCGGCCCACTTGCGCCCCGTCGGGAACGCCGCCCCACCGCGACCCATCAACTTGGACCCCGTGACCTCGGCGACTACGGCTTCGGACCCGATGTCGAGCGCCTTCGCGAGCGCGGCGTAGCCGCCGCTGGCCCGGTAGTCGTCGAGGGAGCCCGGATCGACGGTGCCGATCCGTCGCAGGAGGCGAATGCTGGGATCGCCGGCTTGTCGCGCCGTGACCGGCGGGCGCGTGACGGTCGTTCCGTCCAGCCGCTTGAGGATCCCGGCGGCGTCGACCGGCGCTGCGGACGTGACGGTCGGGCGATCGCCCGCGCTCGTGATCATGGCCGCCGGCGCGAGGTCGCACAGGCCCAGGCACGGGGAACGCAACCAGCCGACCCGTCCGTCGCGAGCGGCTTCGCCCGCCGGCCCGACCGCACGCGCCAGGTCCTCGCAGATCCGCTCCGCCCCGGCGATACGGCAAGCGATGTCGTCGCAGACATGGGCGACCAGCGGCGGCCGCGGTTTCGTCGAGTAGAGGGCGTAGAACGTGGCGACGCCGTACGCCTCTGCTGGCGGCACGGCGAGCCGACGCGAGATGTAGTTCAGCGCCGGCTGGCTGATCCAGCCGATCCGATCCTGGACCGCGTGGAGTGCCGGCAGCAGCTGCGAGCGCCTGGCCCGGATCGCGTGGCCGCCGCGCGCCGCATGGCCCTCGATACCCGGCCGCCGCGCGCCACCGACCCAGCCCGATTCCGGCGGCCCAAGGACGCGGTCGACCGCCGCGCGCTCGGCGGGAGATGCGAGCGGCCCGATGACGTGCAGGTCCATCGTGGTCGAGTGTAGCGACGCGAGGCGGTGTCAGACGTGGAGCACGCGGACATCGAGCGGTTGCTCGCGGCCTCGCAGCGTCAGGTGCCGTGTCTCGAGCTCGGGCTGGAGCCCCGCGAGGGCGGACGCGTGGGCGCTGACCAGGATCTCGCCGCCGGCCGCCGCTGACGCCAGCCGCGCCGTCACGTTGACCGTGTCCCCGAGGGCCGTGAAGTCGGTCACGGTGTCGCCGACCGTGCCGACGTAGGCCGGTCCGGTGTGGATCCCGATCCCGAGCGGGGCCCATGGAACGGCCCCGTCCCCGTGCCCGGTGGCCTTCAACATCTCACGGGCGGTTTCGACAGCGCGACCAGCGTGATCGGGTCCAGTCAGCGCGGGGATGAAAAGAGCGACGACCTCATCGCCGACGAACTTGTCGACGACGGCGTCACGAGCGACGAGGACCCTGGTCATCTCCCGATAGAAGCGACCCATGAGCTGGTGAAAGGATGCCGCCCCCATCGACTCGCCAAGGCGCGTCGAACCGCGGATGTCGGCGAACAGCAACGTGAGATCGATCTCGGCACCGCCTCGGCCGCGCTCCAGCTCCTTGAAGCAGAAGCCACAGATGGTCGGGTTCTTCGCCCACGGTCCGCGATCGACCATCCGCATCACGGGCGCACCAGGACCGGCGAACGGCGCCGCGCACAGCTTGCACCGTGGCGAGCTCGGGATCAGGCGGAGGAACCGGCGGCCGGAGCCGAACCCACCCGCGGTGCCTTCCAGGATCGCGCGCCACTGTGGATCCGAGGCGGGCGGGGCAGGTTCGGGGGCCGCGGCCTCGTTGCCAGAGGTCGCGCCCTCGGGCGTCGATGCAGGTCGAGATTCAGATCCCATGGGCGACCTCACGTCCCAACAGCAAGCGAACTCTACGCCTCATCGTGGCCCGGACTGCGACTCGTGCCTTCCAAACGGATTTGTGACGCGTAGGATGCATCCGACGCGTGCCCGATGGGCGGAGGGGAGACCGCGCGGCGCACGCCAGTGGAGAGGGAGGCACGATGTCCTCGTCTGCGTCCAACCCTGGCGAACAGACCCTCGAACGTGGGGCCATCGGGCTGACCGAGGTCCTCTTCCAGTCCATCACCCACATGGCGCCGGCGGTCGCCACGGCCCTTTCGATCGGGGCCGCGACGCTGTTCGCGGGAGGCAATGCGCCCCTCTCGGTCGTCCTCGCGCTCATCGCGGCGGTGTTCACCGCGTACTCGATCGGCGAGCTGGCCCGCTACCTGCCCTCGGCCGGCGGCATGTACACCTACGTCGCACGTGGCCTCGGCTCGTTTGCCGGCTGGCTGATGGCCTGGGCCTTCCTGCTCGCCGAGCCGGTGGTCCCGGCGGCTCTGTTCGCGGCCTTCGGTCTGTTCGGCGCATCGCTGATCACGACCCTGACCGGTTTCTCGAACGACCTCCTTTGGCTTCCGCTTGCGGTGATCTGCGGGCTCATCGTCTGGTGGCTCGTCTACCGGGGCATCTCGATCTCGACCCGGGTCGGCGTCGCGCTGGGCCTGATCGAGATCGGCATCTTCCTGCTCGTCTCGCTGCTGCTCGTGATCAACGCGGGCGACAGGAACACGGCGTCTGTCTTCATTCCCGGCGCGGACGGGCTGAAACCCGCCCTCCAGGGGATGGTGTTCTGCCTGCTCGCGTTCGTCGGCTTCGAAGCCGCCGCTCCGCTGGCGGAGGAGACCCGCGATCCGAAGCGGACGATCCGTCGGGCCGTCCTGCTGTCGGCCGTCCTCATCGGCCTCTTCTACACGTTCAACATGTACGCCGCGACCGTGTATTTCGGCCCGGACCGGATGGGCGACTTCCTCGGGTTCAACGACGGTGATCCGTGGAGCGGGATGGCCAATGAGGTCCTGCCAACGGTCGGTGGCCTGCTGATCACGTTCGCGATCCTCAACAGCTGCCTGGCCAACGCCAGCGCCGGCGCCAACGCCTCGACCCGCGTGCTCTTCTCGCTGGGTCGGGTGAGCCTCCTGCCGCGCTGGTTCGCGGCCATCCACGAGACGCATCGGACGCCGATGAACGCCGTCCACTTCCAGGGCATCCTGGGGATCGGCCTTGCGGTCATCCTCGGGCTGGTGTTCCAGGGCCAGCCGCTCGGTGGCCCGCTGACGACGTATGTCTGGATCGGCTACGCACTGGGCCTGTTGTTCGCCGGCATGTACGTCGCCGTCAATCTCGCGGTCATCGGCTTCTACCGGGGTGAGCGCCGCGACGAGTTCTCACCGATCAAGCATCTCGTCATCCCGATCCTCGGGGTGATCCTGCTGATCCCGGCGTTCCTCGGCGTGCTTGGTGGTCTGACCATCCCGATCCTCGACATCGACCTGGATCCGCTCGCCCAGCCATTCGACATCGTGCCACTGCTCGTCCTGATCTGGATGATCGTCGGCGTGGTCGGCTACTTCGTCCTCCGGAACCGCGATCCGGAAGCGCTCAACCGGGTGGGCGACGTGATGACGGACGGGTGACCGCGCTCAGTCGAAGATCGATAGCGGGCAATGCGCCGTGACGATGAAGTTCGGCACGTCCACGATCTCGCTGATCCGCAGGTCGACGGCGACACTGCACAGCAGATAGGCATCGACCGGCGCCAGGCCGTGCTCGCGGCCGAGCCAGTCGATCATCCGGCGGACCGCGTCGCGCGCCGCCGTCATCAGGTCCGGTCCGACCCCGTCGGTCGCATAGCGGCGACCGACGGGGCGCTCGGCCGCGGCGCCGGGCGCCGTCAGGAATTCCGGTGCGGTGACATGCACGTCCTTGCGGACCGTCAGGCGGAGCGTCGCGTGCATCGGCGTCTCGATCGCCGTGCCACAGACTTCGCCGTCGCCCTGCGCGGCGTGTCCGTCCCCGACGCTCAGGCCGGCCCCGTCGTGGAACACCGGCAGGAAGAGGGTCGCGCCCGCCGTAAGGTGGCGGGTGTCCATGTTTCCGCCGTGGACGTCGGGCGGGATCGTCGAGCGCGGGCCATCCACGGGCGCGACCCCGACCTCGCCACAGAACGGGATGACCGGCACGCGGATGCCGGGCAGGAACTCGGCGCGCTCACCCACCGCCGGCAGGCGCGTAATGCGGAGCGCGGCGTCGGAGAACTCGTCCGCGAGCAGGCCGAATCCCGGGATGCTCGCGGTCCAGCCCCAGTCGGCCGGCCGGAAATCGAGCAGGTCGATCTGCAGGGTGTCACCGGGCGCGGCCCCGTCGACGGCGATCGGTCCGTTGACCTGGTCGACGCGGTCGAAATCGAGGTTGGCGAGGTCGTCCAGCGTCGACGTCGCCGTCAGCTGCCCGCCGCTCGCATCGAGGCAGTCGAAGGTGACCGTGCTGCCCGATGCCACCGTGGCGACGGCTGGGATGGCGGGGTCCCAGGCGAGGTGGGACTGCTCGCGGGTGACATGGAACGCCGATGCTGCCGTCGCCATCGTGGTCCTCCTCAGGCCGGGACGGGTGCCTCGAGCTTCTCGATGCGGATGGCCGTGGCCTTGAACTCGGCCGTGCCGGACTTCGGGTCCGTCGCGTCGATCGTCAGGAGGTTCGTGGCCACGTCGTCCTGGAAGTGCAGGGTCATGAACGTGAGCCCTGGCCGGAGCGACTCGTCGATACGGACCGGCACCTCGACGTGGCCGCGTCGCGAGATCACGCGCACCCGTTCGCCGTCGGCCAGGCCGTGCGCGATCAGGTCCTCCGGCGAGATGTCCAGCGACTCGCCGCGGCGAAGTGGCGAGGTGTAGCCTCCGCTCTGGACGCCCGTGTTGTAGGAGTCCAGCCGACGCCCCGTGGTGAGCCGGATCGGGTACTCGGTCGTGAGCTTGTCGACGGGTGGGTCGTGGTCCACGGGCACGAACGGCACCCGGTTCCCGGGAACAGGGTCTTCCCACAGCCGCGAGTGCAGGAACAGCTCGCCCGGATGGTCCTCGTCGTAGCATGGCCACTGGAGCCCGCCAAGCTCCTCCAGCCGGCGGTAGCTCATCCCGGCATGCACGGGCGACAGCCGCCGGACTTCCTCCCAGACGTCCTCGGCCCTGGGCTCGCCCCACGCGGCGCCCATCCGGTCGGCAAGCTCGAAGATGATCGCGAGATCGTCCCGGGCGCCGGGTGGCGGCGCCACGGCGGCGCGCACCCGCTGGACGCGTCGTTCGGAGTTGGTCACGGTGCCTTCGCTCTCGGCCCAGGCTGCGGTGGCGGGCAGAACGACATCCGCCAGGGCTGCGGTCTTCGTGAGGAACAGGTCCTGGACCACGAGCACGTCGAGGCCTTCGAGCAGGGCGATCGCGCGCTTCTGGTCCGCCTCGGACTGGACCGGGTTCTCGCCGATGCAGTAGACCGCGGTGAGATCCCCGCGCTCCATCGCATCGAACATCCCGGACAGGTGCCAGCCGCGTTGGGGCGGCACGGTCACACCCCACGCCTGATCGAATTTAGCCCGGAGCTCGTCGTTCTCGACGTGCTGGAACCCCGGCAGCCGGTCGGGCAAGGCACCCATGTCGCCGCCGCCCTGGACGTTGTTCTGGCCACGGAGCGGGTTCACGCCGCTGCCATAGCGCCCGACGTGGCCGGTGAGCAGGACGAGCGAGATCAGCGCGAGCACGTTATCGACCGCGTTGTGGTGCTCGGTGATGCCGAGGGTCCAGCAGATCATGGCCCTCGGCGCTTGCGCGAACGCGTGGGCGAGCTCCCGGATCGCCTCGGCCGGGACACCCGTCTCCTGCTCGGCGTACTCGAGCGTGTAGCTCTCGACCTTGGCCTTGTATGCCTCGAAGTCGACCGTGGCGCGCTCGATGAACGCGCGGTCCTCGAGGCCGGCCGCGATGATCTCGCGCGCCATCGCGTTGGCGAGGGCGATGTCCGACCCGACATCGAGCCCGAGCCAGCTGTCGGCCCACTCCGCGGACGAGGTTCGGCGCGGGTCGATGGCGTACAGGCGCGCGCCCTTGTGGACCGCCTTGAGGACGTGGTGGAAGAAGATCGGATGCGTCTCGCGGGCGTTGCTGCCCCAGAGGACGATCAGATCGGTGTCCTCGGCCTCACGGTATGAATTCGTGCCGCCACCGGCACCGAACACGGTCGCCAGACCGGCGACGCTCGGAGCGTGTCAGGTCCGGTTGCAGCTATCGATATTGTTACTGCCCAGGACCGCCCGGCTGAACTTCTGGGCCGCGAAGTTGACCTCGTTGGTCGCCTTGCTGCAGCTGAAGGTGCCGAAGGTCGTCGGGCCGTGGGCCGCCTTCGCGGCCGCGAACCCTTGGACCACGCGA
>JARDZW010000012.1 GCA_029240655.1 Chloroflexota bacterium | reverse complement strand
TGGCGCGACCCGGACGAGCACGCGGCGCGGCCGTTCGAGCGGACTCGAGACCACGTGCTGCTGCCATTCGCAGGCCCGATCGACGAGGCGGATACCCGCCTGGCGCAGACGCTCGACCGCGGGCTGTTCGAGCGGCTGGCCGCGGCCATCCCGGCCCTGTGGCTGCCCGACGACCCGACCGTCGGCGACGCCGACGACCAGCGTGCCGCGTACGTCCGCTATCTCGACCGGCGGCTGGCCGGCCGACGTCCGTTCGTGGAGGAGGCCGAGCGTGCCCGACGAGCCGCGTAGTCCTTACCAGTACGCGATCGTCCGCGTCGTTCCGCGGGTGGAGCGCGGGGAGTGCCTCAACGCCGGGGTCGTCCTGCTCTGCCGCTCGAAGTCGTACATCGGCGCGCGCACCGAGCTCGACGAGACGCGCCTCACCGCGCTGGCGCCCGACACTGATCCGGCGACGGTGCGTCCACATCTTGCGGCGATCGAGCGCATCGCGCGGGGCGAGCCGGACGGTGGGCCGATCGCGCGTTTGTCGATCGCCGAACGCTTCCACTGGCTCGTGTCACCGGCCAGCACGGTCATCCAGCCCTCGGACGTGCACACGGGGCTGACCGACGATCCCGCGGGCGAACTCGAGCACCTCTTCGAAACGCTGGTCCGCTAGCTCTCCAGCTGGGCCTTGACCGAGCGCATCGCCTCGAGGAGCGAGCCGCCTCCGGACGTCCCGGCCGCGGCGACCAGAACCTCCACCTCCGAGCCCTGGGCGCCCGGGGTCACGGCGACGCAGGCCGCGCGGAGCCGCTCCGCGAGGACCGACGCCTCGGCCTCGAGGGTTTCGGGCAGCAGGAGGTGGAAGCGGTCCGGACCGAAGCGGGTGACCCGGTCCGTCTCGCGGGCCTGATGGCGGATGGCGCCGCCGATCCGCGTCGCATAGTGGTCCACGGCGCCCGACGTGAGCATCCGGAGCCGGACCGCCAGGATCGCGGCCGGCCGACCGTAGCGTGCGACGCGCGCATCTTCGTGGCGCAACGCGATGTCCCAGTCGGTTCGGGTGTCCATGGGCACGACACGGCGGACCGGGCGCAAGCCCTCGGACCTCAGATGCCGTGACCGAGGGGTCCGCCGGGCACGGACCGGCGGGCCTTCGAGGAACGCCTCGATGCGTTCTCCGGCCCGTTCATCGAGGTGGTCGTGGGGCAGGACGAAGCGCGGACGACGCGCCGATCGGGCGCTGGGGCGAGGGGGCTGCTGTGAGCCTGCGGGGAGGTCGGCCACTGCCGGGAAGTCTAGCCCCGTCGACGGGATCCGGCCGGGGCACGAACGAACGTCCGTTCCTTCGTCAGACGCTGACGGCCAGCGACGGACGGCTCGAGCGGGTTGCCGGGATGTAGGCCGCCCACGCGGCGGCCAGGCGCTCGACGCCGTCGACCAGCCGGTCCGGCTCCGAGCCGTACGCGATCCGGATGTGGTCGTGGAAGCCACCGTCCGGCGAGGCGAGCGGACCGGGTCGTACGACGACGCCGAGGGTCGCTGCAAGGCGGCTGAACGCCACCGCGTCCGTCCCCGGCAGGCGAACCCACAGCGACAGCCCGCCCTTGGGCTCGGTCCAGGACCACTCGGGAAGGCGAGTCGCGACCGACTCCATCAGCACCGATCGTCGCTCGGCGGCGGCCTTGCGACTGCGTGCCGCCACGTCGTCGAGCCGATCGAACACGCGTGCGCCGATCGCCTGCGTGACGAGGCTCGAGGAATGGTCCGCGACGATCTTGCCGGCGACGAGCCGATCGATGACATCCCGTGACGCCCGCACCCAGCCGACCCGCAGCCCGCCCCAGGCGAGCTTGCTCAGCGAGCCGACGGTGATGATCCGGTCGCCCGCATCGAACGAGGCGATGGGCGGCGGGCTGTCGACCCCGAGCGTCAGGTCGGGCGTGAGGTCCTCCACGATCTGGAAGCCGGATTCGGAGGCCATGCGCGCGAGCTGGCGGCGTCGCGATTCCGGCATCACCGCGCCGGTCGGGTTCTGGAAGGTCGGGATGACGTAGACGAGTCGGACCGGTGCGCTCGACCCGAGCAGCCCGATGACCTCGACCCGGGCGCCGTCGTCGTCGACCGGGATCGGGACGAGGCGATTGCCGGTGGTACGGAACGCATCGATGGCCCCGATGTACGTCGGGTTTTCCATGACGATGGAGCTCCCCGGTCCGCCCAGCTGCGATCCGATGAGATGGAGGGCCTGCTGGGCGCCGCTGGTGACGAGGACCTGATCGGGATCCGTGCCCACGCCGAGGCGGGTCAGGTACGCGGCGATCTGCCCGCGCAGGGCCGGCAAGCCGAACGGGTCGTAGCCGCTATCGCGGAGGAGGGTCGGAAGATCCTCACGGACCGCATCGGCCATCGCCTCCGCCACGATCGATCCGGCCGGGAGCGCACCGATCGTCAGTTCGATGGCATCGTCGACGAGCGGGGTCAGGAGGCCGACCGTCGCTGCGGTCGCGGCCGTCGTGGTCGCCGGCATGCGGACGGCGTCCGAATCCATCGACTCGAGCGACGCGAGGTACGGCTGCGTCAGGCCGGGTCGTCTCGCCGCGACCCTCGTACCGCTTCCCTGGCGGCTTCGCGCAAGACCCGCCAGACGCAGACGGTCGTACGCGGCGACGATCGTGGTGCGGCTGAGGGCGAGTTCGCGTGCCAGCTCGCGCTCGGCAGGCAGGCGCGCCCCGGGGGGCAGCAGCCCGAGGTCGATGGCCCGTGCCAGAGCGGTCGCCAGTTGCTCGTTGAGCGGCTCGGCTCCCTCCGCCCAGGGGCCGATGAGCTCCACGAGCGCTGCGGCCGAGACCATCGATTGCCTTTTCAGTCCACTTGTAGTGGATTGGCTATTGGACTGGTCGTTCATGCGCGCCATGATGCGCGAAGCAACAGTCCAATGTCAAGACGCCGGGGGCACATTCGACGTCATTGGACCGGAAAGGAAGGGCGAAAGACATGACGTTCGATCAGGTCGTGGCCGCCCTCACAGTGGCCGCCATCTTCATCACCCCGCTCGTCGCCTTCGCGGCAGCGGCGCTCCGCTTCGGTGTCGACTCCCGTCCTGGCGTCGACGACCGCGACAGTCGTCCGTGGCTGGTACCGCCGGGCCAGCCTCTGTAACTCCGCGCAGACGGACGACCCCGGCCCCACAGCCGGGGTCGTTTCGTGTCCTGGACGCCTCGGACCACCCCATCGCGGCGGCGCGGCTCAGCCGTTTGCGGCGGCCCGCTTCTCCGCTTTCATCGCGCGCTTGCCGGCCTGGTAGGAAGCCAGTGCCTCGGGTGAATCGACATCGCCGAGCGTCGGGTGCGCCGGCATCACGGCGTCGAGACCCGGCAGGTCGAGACCAAGACGCTTGCCAAGGATGGCAATGATCGCGGCGGCCTTCATCTCGCCGATCCCGGGGAGGGCCAGCAGGCGGCGCTTGAGGTCGGGGCCATCGGTCGCTTCCGTCCAGATGCGGGATGCGTCGTTGCCGTAGTCGTTGGCGATCGCTGCCGCGAGCTGCTGGACCTTGCCGGCCATGGATCCGGGGAACCGATGCAGGGCAGGTGGCTTGCGGAACACCGCGTCGAGCTCGGCTGGGTCGGTCGCCGCCAGCTTCGCCGCGTCGAGGTGGCCGATCCTGCGTTCCAGCTCGAGTGGGCCGCTGAAGGCCTTCTGGACCGTGACCTGCTGGTCGAGGGCGAACCCGATCAGCATCGCGAGCGGATCGGAGACGAGCAATCGATCGGCAGCGTCGTCGCCGGTGAATGGCAGTCGGTCGGTCGTGGCAGTCATGGCCCGCATGGTACGGCGTCCGGACATGCCGAGGCCCGGCTGACGCCGGGCCTCGGTCAGTCGCTACAGAGACGAGGGCTCAGCCGCCGGCGCGCCACTGCGTGGCCGTCAACGCCAGGTTGCCGATCAGGGACCGCCAGTACTTGCCGGCCTGGGGCGGATCGAGGTGCGCCCGCATCCCGCTGGTTCGGACGGAGTTGAAGTAGAAGTCTCGCGCGTCACTTGCCGAGGGGTGGGTCATGAGGATCGAGTTCATCGTCCTCGACGACTTGAACAGGGCGCGGATGGTGTACGACGCGCTCGTGATCGCTTCCGCGAAGACGGCCTTCGCACCGGCCCGCAGGAAACCGGCGCCGTAGTTGTCGACCCGCTTGATCGCTGTCGACTTCGTCGGGTTCGCGGAACCCCACTCCGAGTTGCCCGACGCGTAGCACAGGCGGTTCAGGATGACGACGGCGTTCTTCGCCATCTGGATGTCACGGTCGATGTAGTACTCGCCCCAGTATTTGACGTTCGAGTTCCCGTTGCCGTACGAGGCGTTGAGCCCCATCCCGTCCTTGGTGTAGCGCTGGAATGCGCCGTAGGGACTGGGATAGCCGTTGCCATGGCCGAGGTAGATCAGCAGATTGGCGCCCTGGGCGGCAGCCTTGACCTTGGACCATGTGGCATAGGGGCTGTAGATCTCCGTGACCGACGCTCCGTACGAGCGCGCCAAGGAGGCGTAGTACTTGCCGCTCGACTTGTATTCCGAGGTCTTGGACCCGACCGGTCCGACGACCACGACGACCTTGAGGGCTCGAGCGTTCGTTTCCTGGGGATTCGCCATCGCTCCGACACTCACGACCAGCGCGGCCGTCAGAGCAAATGCGGTCAGGCGAAGTGACCGGTGGCCGGCCGCCCTCTGGGCGACGTTTGTGGGTACCAGCAAGATTCCTGCCTCCTTCTTCCAGAACACCGCGTGGGGGGACGCGGTGACGGTGGGTGGGGCCGCCACGAGGCAGGTGAGTTGGCGTGGCACGCGAGTGACGGACGCCCATCGATCGCGGTGAGCGCGAGCGAGGGGTTGAGCCGGTCCGGGTGAGCCGAACCGGGCCGTCGAGTGAAGAACACCCGACGAGATCGACAGGGTCCTGCCGTTGGGGCGGCGAGTCTTTGGTTATGCCTGTCTGTCGGGTGTGCCGAGCTTGGGGGGCTGGGCCCCCAGTATGCCAGTGCTAGCAAGCGCGCGTCATTGCACCAGTCGTACCGGTGCGCAACGGTCCGCTTTTCAACAGCCGTGAAGTTCCGATGCGACTGATTTCGGCTATGCTCCGGGCGGCCCACGTGCGGCCGCGCTCTGGCGCGCCGTCCGATCGCCACCGTCGCGCTCCCGCGGAGCCCCGCCCGCGACGGCCAGGGTCCCTGCAGGAGCCACGCTTGACCTTCGAATCACTCGGCCTGTCAGCCGATCTACTCAAGACCGTCACCGAAGAGGGCTACACCACACCCACACCGGTGCAGGCAGCAGCGATCCCCCTCGTGCTCGCCGGCCGTGACGTCCTCGCGGCCGCCCAGACCGGTACCGGCAAGACCGCGGCGTTCACGCTGCCGATCCTGGATCGCCTCCGGCCGCAGGCCAATACGTCATTCTCGCCCGCCCGCCACCCGGTCCGCGCGCTCATCCTCGTGCCCACCCGCGAGCTTGCGATGCAGGTCGATGAGAGCGTCCGCACCTACGGCCGGACCGTGCCCTTGCGTTCGACCGTCGTGTACGGCGGCATCCCCATGGACCCGCAGATCAAGGCCCTGCGCGCGGGGGTCGAGATCCTCGTTGCCACCCCGGGTCGCCTGCTCGACCTCGTCGGCCAGAAGGTCGCGAACCTGGGCCAGGTCGAGATCCTGGTCCTCGACGAGGCCGACCGGATGCTTGATATGGGCTTCCTGCCGGACATCCAGCGCATCATCGAGCTCCTGCCCAAGCGCCGCCAGAACCTCATGTTCTCGGCGACCTTCTCCGACGACATCCGGCGCCTGTCCGGGACGATCCTGCGCGACCCCGAGACGGTCGAAGTGGCCCCACGCAACACCACGGTCGAGGGCATCCGCCAGCTCGTCTACCCGGTGGATCGCGACCGCAAGGAGGCGCTCCTCGCGCATCTCATCCGGTCGGGCGACCTGCACCAGGTCCTGGTCTTCACCCGCACGAAGCTCGCCGCCTCGCGGCTCGCGTCGCGCCTGGACCGGGACGGTATCGATGCGGTCGCCATCCACAGCGACCGATCGCAACCGGAGCGGACCCGTGCGCTCGAAGGCTTCAAGACCGGGACGATCCGGGTGCTCGTCGCGACGGACGTCGCCGCCCGCGGCCTCGATATCGAGGACCTGCCGGTCGTCGTGAACTTCGAACTGCCGTGGAACCCGCAGGACTACATCCACCGCATCGGCCGAACCGGGCGAGCGGGCGCCCTGGGCGAGGCGATCAGCCTGGTCTGCATCGACGAGGTCGATCTGCTCCGCGGCGTGCAGCGGATGCTCAAGCATGCGATCCCGTGGACCGTGGCCGAGGGATTCGTGCCGGACCGGGACACGGAGCCACGGCCCCTTGGCATGCGCAGTGGCCATGCCCGGGTCACGCAGGAGCACCACGCCCATCGCAAGCCCGTACGCCGGCGCACGGGGGCCGGCACCGGCGGCGCACGCTAGGGACGCCGCCGAGGGCTGGCTAGGGCGCGCTCGTCTCCGAGGCGATGGGGGCCGGCCGGCGCTCGATCGCATCGGTCTCGCTCGCGTCGGGCATCGAGGCTCCCGGGAAGAAGAACCCGAGCATGATGTCGGCCTCGACGCGCTCGACGCCGTACCGGTTCACGAGCGCTTCCTCGCCGATCGGCGCGAGCGGCCCGTCCACGCGGCCAAGGCGCGGTTCGCGGATGAGCACGAACTCGCCGTTCGGTCGCGCAAGGGCCCGATCGGGGTCATAGCCCGGGAGTGTCGGCAGCTCACCTTCGAGGACGTAGGGCCCGACCTCGATCCGGAGGGCGTGCCAGCTGGCGTGGACCGGGATGGCCGATTCGTCGTTCGTGACTGCCACGAGGAGGTCGTCGATGGCGATCGTCAGGTCGCCCGCAGCCTGCGCCTCCGACGCGCCGAGCGGTAACCAGCGGACGCTCTGGAGTGCCAGCTCGCCGGTCGCCTCCAGGATCTCGCGCAGATGCCCGGCACGCGTGAGCGTGCCGTGGGCCATTCCCCCGACCGTATAGGCGTCGACCTCGATCATGTTTCCCCCGAAACGTACGCGCAACGTGCGCCCCCTGATGGCAAAGGTCAACAGCCGTCCGTACCGTCGGTAGTCGTGCGATGGTCCCACCGCCCGCACGACGCAGGGGGCCTCAGCGCTGGCTGGTGCAGTTCACGCAGGCGCCAGCGGCCCGGGCGGTCCTGAGCAGGGCTCGTGCGAAGATCCCGGGATCGGTCCTACTCTGGTTGCTCACGACCGCGATGGCGACGTCCTCGTCCGGCAGCCAGCGGACGACCGAGCGAAAGCCGAGCAGCCGGCCGGAATGCCCGAGCGACGGGAGACCGTCGATCTCCTGGCGCTGCACGCCGAGGCCGTAGGGAACGCGGGGCTTGTACAGCGCGGTACGGCTGATGTCGCCGACCATCGCATCGACGGACTCCTGAGACAGCACCGCGCCGGCGTACAGCGCGCGGATCCAGCGGACGAGGTCGGTCGAGTTGGAGGCGAAGGCGCCGGCCCCGGCCGCTGCCGTGACCACGGAGGTGAACGGCATGAACGCGCTACCGTCGGATAGGTCGATGGGGAGCGCGTCCTTCGACGTCGACTCGAACCGATAGCCGTGAGCGCCATCCGCACTGGCCTCCTCGGTGGGCTGATACCAGGTATGGCGCAGGCCGAGCGGTTCGAGGAAGCGGGCGCGGACCTGGTCCGCCAGGGGTGCGCCTCCGACTCGCTCTGCCAGCATCCCGAGCACGAGATAGTTGGTGTTCGAGTAATGCCAACCGGTGCCCGGCTTGAAGTACGCCTTGCCGACGTGCTTCATCGCGTCCGCGGTATCCCAAACCCGGCCGCGATCCGTCAACAGCTTCTTGTCGATCGCGGGATGGAAGAAGTAGTCGCGCAGGCCACTGGTGTGGTCGAGCAGCTGGCGGACCGTGATCCTGGCATTGACCTTCACCTCGGGCAGGTACGTTCGCACGGGCTCGTCGAGGTCGATGGTCCCGTCGTGCGCGAGGGCCAGCACGAGCGCGGCCGTGAAGGTCTTGCTCACGCTCGCGATGGCGAACGACGTGGCCGCGGTCACGGGCGTCTTGGCCGCGACGTTCGCCAGGCCGCTCACGCCGACCCACGAGCTCCCATCGGGGAAGAGGATCGTGACCGAGATCCCGGGGACTCCGTATCGTTCGCGGAGCTGGTCGAGACGCTTCTGCAGCGCGCGGCGGGTCGCCGCCGTGGCACTGAGACCGGCCAGCTCCGGCGGTCGGACCCCGATGGTGGCGACGATCGAGCGTGCCGCCAACGATGGCGTCGGGATGGGATTCGCGGGCTTCGCGCTTGCCGGTTGGAGGTCGCCACCGACCTCGGAGGGAGCCGTCAGTTCGACCACCGCCGTCGGTCGCGCGGCTGCGATCGGGTCGGGGATCCTGGATCCGGTCAGCAGCGGGCCGAGCGCGATCGAGATGAGGCTCGTCGCCATCACGGTGGCGAGGATCAGGAGGGCGCGCCGGACCCGCGTCCGACGCGGCCGAACAGCAGCCATGCGCAGTGCACGGTACCGCGAGTCCGTCACGGGTACCATCCCCCGGATGCCTGACGACGACGAGGCGCTGTCCGGGCCGAGCCTCCTGCGCAAGGTCGGCCTGCTTCCCGACGGCCCCTTGCCGTGGGGTCGTCCGGTGCCCGGCCGCTCCCCAGGGGTCTTTCTGGTCGAGCTCCCGGCCCCACTCCCGACGGCCCCGATCGAGCTCACCCGCGTCGGGAAATGGCTCGAGCACGTGCCGGGTCTGATGCTCGACGGGGCGAGGCCGACGTCGCGTGCCCTGTCTGCACGGCTCGCCTCCTTCTGGTTGCCGTCCCAGACCGTGCTCTACGTCGGCGCGACCGCGGCGACGATCAGCGGTCGGCTGGCGGCGATGGGGCGGACGACCCTCGGGGACCGCCGCCCGTACGCCGGCGGCCACTGGCTCATGACCCTTCGAACGCTCCCGTCAAGCCGCGTGTGGTGGGCCGCGACCGAGGCCGTCGAGGAGTATGAGGACGCGCTGTTGGCGGCCTTCGCCGAAACGGTCGTGGCGAGCGAGCGAGCGGGGTTGCATGACCCCGACGTCGTCCTGCCATTCGCGAACCTGCGGCGCCCGACCGGCGAGCGTAAGGCGAGCGGCCTATCGGGGTCGCTGCTGCCCGAACCGGTCGAACCGGCCCCGCCGCCGACCCGGGTCGTGGTGCTCCCGGACGGCGACGCGGAGGGGGCGCGAGGGGAGCCGCCGGAGCCACGGCACCGCGCACCGCGCGCCACGCCTTCGCCGTCCCCCGCGCCGACATCGTCACGCGCCGGAGGCGGTGAGAGTCCCTCGGCGCCCGGAGCGGCGCGCCCTCCGGAGGCGCCACCGACGGCCACGCCCGGCGGGCCAGCCGCGACCCTGACCGCCGAGGGCGCGGAGCGCCTGCGGGCGGAGCTGGCGGAGCTGACCGGGGTGAAGCGGCCGGAGGTCATCGCCCGGATCCGGGCGGCCAAGGAGCTCGGCGACCTCAAGGAGAATGCCGACTACAGCTCCGCGCGCGAGGAGCAGTCGTTCCTGGAGGGCCGTGTCCAGGCCATCGAGGCGCAGTTGCGCTCTGCGGTCATCGCGGTGGCGCCGAGCGCCGGCGCTGGCGCGGATCTGGGTTCCCGGATCGTCGTCGAGATCGACGGCGACACCGACACCTACACGCTCGTGGGCACGGCGGAGGCGGATCCGTCGTCGGGGCGGCTGTCGGTGGCGTCCCCGGTCGGGAGGGCGCTACTCGGCGCGGTCGCGGGCGACGAGGTCGCAGTCAAGACACCGCGTGGCGCGGTCAACTACCGGGTCGTCTCGGTCGAATAGGATCCCGGCGAGATCCCGCCCCGGGGCGCATCCGGGATCAGGCGCCGGGAGCGTCGACGAGCTTGTGCTCCACGGCATACAGCGCCGCCTGCGTCCGTGACGCGAGACCGAGCTTGCCCAGGATGTTCGAGACGTACGTGCGAGCCGTGCGCTCCGTGATGAACAACGTCGAACCGATGTCCTTGTTGGACATCCCCTGCCCAAGCAGGCGGAGCACGTCCTTCTCGCGATCGGTCAGCGGCTCGGCGAGCTCGTCCTTGGGGGACTTGCGGTCACGCATGCGCTGGGCCAGCAGGCGGGCCACGGCCGGATCGAGGTGGACTTCGCCCGCATGGGCGGCCCGCACGGCCGCCGCGACCTCCTCGGCCTCCGCGTCCTTGAGGACGTAACCCGACGCTCCGGCCTCGAGTGCGGAGGTGACCTTCTCCTCCTCGATGAAGGAGGTCATGGTCACGATCTCGATCTCGGGGTGCTCGGCCTTGATCCGGCCGATCGCGGTGACGCCGTCCATGTTCGGCATCAGCAGGTCCATCAGCACGACATCGGGCTGGAGGCGGCGGGCCATGGCCACGCCCTCGGAGCCGTCTGCCGCCTCGCCGACGACCTCGATGTCCGGCTGGAGATCGAGGAACACCTTGAGGCCCGTCCGGACGACGGCGTGGTCGTCGACGATGAGCACGCGGATCGGGGCGTCGTCTGTCACATCGGCTCCCGGCGCAGTCGCGCCGCTGGTGTCTGGGGGGTCGTTGGGGACAGCGTCGAGTCTAGCAAAGCGGTCTCCTCAGGCGTCGGCGGGGCGGCCGGCCGCGAGGATCGCGGCGATCAGCTCGGTGGGGCGGAACGTCTTGCGGACGAAGCCGTGGGCGCCGCCATCGAGGGCCCGGCGTTCGAGGGCGTCCGACCAGCTCATGGCGAGGATGCGCGTCTCCGGACAGCATTCCTGGAGCCCGGCGATGAAGGTCAGGCCGCCATCCAGGTCGGGCAGTCGCGGATCGACGATCACGACATCGGGCCGATGCTCGGTCGCCAGGGCGAGCGCCGTTCCCGCGTGGCCGGAGCTGCCGACGATGACCACGCGCTCGCCGATGGCGAGCAGCCCGGTCAGGCTCTCGCGGACCCGGTCGTCGGCATCGACGACGAGGATGCGCAGCGGCGCATCCTCGGACCGGGCTTCAGCGGGGGGCATGCCGGAGATGGTGCGGCTGGCGCCCGGTGAGCGAAAGCGACCTTCGACCGACAGGCCGTCGGCGGAACGACCGGGGCGGGCTACGTCATCCGTCGCGGATCGACGGGGTCCCGGCGGATGGGGTCGGGCGTCCCGCGGCATCACCGGCTGATGCCGCCGCCTGCAGGTCCGCGAGCACTGCCGAAGAGAGCGTGACCTCGATCGCCGTCCCCGACCCGGGCTCGCTCACGCATGTGAAGGAGCCGCCGACGCGCTCGGTCCGAGCCCGCATGCCTGCGAGTCCCAGGTGACCGTCGGGCACGGTCGCCGCATCGAATCCCTTGCCGTCGTCCTTGACCCGCAGCCGTACGCCGCCCTCGTACTGGCGGATGTCGACCCGCACCTGGCGGGCGGCTGCGTGCTTCACGACGTTGTGCAGCGCCTCCTGGGCGATGCGGTACAAGACCTCCTCGGCGGCCAGCGGCAGTCGTGTCTCGAGGTCGCTTTCCACGACCACCGGGAGGCCGAGTCGTCCCTGGAGCGCGGCGCTGTGGGTCTTCACGGCGCGGACCAGCCCGTCCTGCTCCAGGTTGCCGGGCCGAAGCTCGAAGATGAGCGCCCGCATCTCGGCGAGCGCCTCGCGCTGGAGCTCGCGCAGCTGGGTCAAGTGCGTCCGCGCGGTATCCGGGTCCTTCTCCAGCAGCATCTCGACCGAGCGCGCCACCAGCGTCATGGAGAACAGCGCCTGGGTCACCGAGTCGTGCAGCTCGCGCGCGAGGTGGGCGCGCTCCTCGCCGGCGGCGAGCTCTCCGGCCTGGCGACGCAGCTCGCGCTCCAGCCGGACCTGATCGCTCACGTCACGGGCGGCGCCCTGGATGCCAGAGAACACACCGTCCACCCAGACGCCCACCGCGCGCACGTCGACCGGGGTCCGACGGCCATCGCGACCGCGCAGGACCTGGGCAGCCTGGACCTCCTGGTCCGGGTGGGTCGAGAGCGACTCCCAGCGACTGCCCGCCACCTGGAGGTCCTCCGACTCGACGATCGTCCCGAAGTGCTTCCCGATGAGCTGGACCGCGGGATGGCCCGTGAGCCGCTCGATGGCGGCCGAGATGAAGGTGAAGTTTCCCTCGACGTTCGTCGCGAAGACGACGTCCGGCGAGTTCTGCACGAGGAACCGGTAGCGCTCCTCCGACCGGACCAGCTCACGCTCGAGGCGCTCGCGCTCCGACACGTCGCGCGCGACGCCGTTGATCCCCACAAGCGCCCCGTCCTCGACCTTGCCGACGACGTTGACCTCGAGCTGGACGGGGTGCCCCGACCCGTCGAGGAAATCCACCCGTGCCGAATGGACCTGCTCGGGATCCGCGAGGACGGCCTGGTAGCTCGCGGCGGCCGCGGCTTCGAAACCCGGGGCGACGTAGTCCATGAACGAACGACCGAGTGCGGCAGTGCGGTCCCAGCCGAGCGTCGTCTGGGCCCGGTCGGACAGGAAGGTGTAGCGGCCCTCCGCATCCGTGGCGAACACGAGATCCGGCGACGACGAGGCCAGGGTCCGGTAGCGGTCCTCGGAGGCCCTGAGCTCGCGCTCGAGCCGATCGCGCTCGCGCATGTCGCGGACGGATCCATTCGCGCCCGCGAACTTGCCGTCGGCGCCGAGGGCTGCGACGGCGATGAACTCGGCCGGGACCGCGGAGCCGTCGCGATGCTGGAGGCTGATCCGACCGCGGACCTCCTGCGACGGCGCATTCATCGCGGCCGTCCAGTCGATCTCGGCCACGTCGCGCGACGAGGGATGGACGATGGCGCCGAAATGCTCGCCCAGCAGCTCGTCCGGGCGGAAGCCGGTCAGCCGTTCGACGGCGTCCGACAGGAAGGTAATGCGCGCGTCCGGTCCGATCGACCACACGAGGTCCGGAGCGTTCTGGACCAGGAACCGGTAGCGCTCCTCCGACTCGCGCAGCTCGCGCTCGAGCCGTTCACGCTCGCTGACGTCCCGGACGGTCCCCTGGGCGCCGACCCAGGCCCCGTCCTCGAAGACACCCGTGGCCGTGACCTCGGCCGCGAACCTCGATCCGTCGCGGCGGACAAGGATGAGCGGCACCCGCTCGACGCGGCCAGGTTCGGCTCCTACGGCAGCAAATGCTTCGAGGGCGAGCGGCATCGACGACGGTTCGGTCAGGAACTCGAAGTGTTGCCCGACGATCTCGTCGACCGGCCGACCGAACAGGGCTTCGGCCGAATCGGCCATGAAGGTGAAGGTCCCCTTCCCGTCCGCGTGCCAGATCACGTCCGGGGTCGTCTGGACCAGTCCCCGGAACCGCGCCTCCTCATGGGTCAATCGGGCGAGGAGGTTCGAGTTCGTCAGCGCGATCGCGGCCTGGTCGGCCAGCCCCTGGAGGAGGTCGAGGTCGTCGGCCTCGAACGTGCGTGGCTCCGCGGTCGAGATGGCGAGCGTGCCGATGACCTCGCCACCGGGCGCGCGCAGTGGGGTCGAGGCCATACCGCGGAGGCCCAGCCGCTCGGCCGTGAAGTCGTCGTCCGGCTCATGGGGGATGCGCGGATCCGCCAGGTAGTCGAAGGTCCAGACCGGTGTGCCCACTTGCGCGGCGAGGCCGTTGATCCCATCCCCGAGCGGGAACCGCTTGCTCATCAGCCACTCGCGCGTCGCGTCGTCGCTGGCGCCGGTCACCACGACCGGGACGAGGTACGTGCCGGACGGTGCCATACGGGTCAGGTGCGCCCCGTCCGTCGACAGCAGGCGCTTCGCGTCCTCGACCACCCGCTCGAGCACCTCATCCGGGTCCGTCAGCGCCGCGATGCGGGCCGTGATGTCCCGCAGCGATCGCTCGGTCTCGGCCCGGCGAGCGAGGGCCACTCGGGACCGCTCCAGCTCGTCGATCAGCCGGGCGTTCGTGATCGCGATGGCCGCCTGCTCGGCCAGGCTTCCGAGCACGACTGCGTCGAGGTCGTCGAAGGCGTTCGGCCGGCGGCTCAGCACCTCGATCGCACCGAGCGGGCCCGCCTCGCCGATGATCGGCGCGGCGATCAGGTCACGGACGCCGGCCCGCTCGACGAGCGAATCGGCCAGGGCGTCGTGCTGGAAGTCCCCGGCAAGGTAGTCACCGGCGTGGATGACCCGGGCCTCGGCCACGGCCTTGCCCGACACGCCCTCGCCCAGTCGCAGGTTGGTCATCTTGACCGCCTCGCGCTGGTCGGGCTCGAGCCCGGCGTCGTAGGCCCACTGGAGCGTGCCGCTTTCGGGGTCGTACTGGTCGATGAGGCCACCATCGGCACGCAACAGCCGCCGCGCCTCGTCGACGACGTGCTGGAGGACCTCGTCCGGTTCGCGCAGGGCCGTGATCCGCGCCGCGATCTGGCGCAGGCTGGCTTCGGCGTCGGCGCGACGCTCGATGTCCTGACGGGAGCGAGCGAGCTGCTCCATCAGGTTCGCATTCGTGATGGCGATCGACGCGTGCGTCGCGAGGGCGGTCAGCAGCTCGACCTCGGTCTCCGTGTAGGCGCCGGGCTCGCGCGACACGACCGACAGCACGCCGAGCGGAGCGTCGCCTTCGCCGGTCAGCGGCACGCCGATCACGGCGCGGATGCCGGCTTTGCGCACGAACGCCTCGATCTCGGGCGTCGTCTCGAACCGGTCGTCAGCCAGATAGTCCTGGGTCATGATCGGCTTCTGCTCGGCGAAGGCGAGGCCGGCCACGGCCTGACGCGGTTTGAGCCCACCGGTCTGTCCCCACTCGGGCACTTCGGCCATGGCCTCGCCGGACGCGTAGGCCCAGCGCAGCGCGCCCAGCTCCTCGTCCCACAGGTCGATCCGCGCACCGTCGGAGCCGAGGAGTCGCGCCGATTCCGCGACGATCCGGGTCAGGACCGTGTCGGGATCGAGGATCGACGAGACGCGGACCGCGATCTCGCGCAGCGTTCGCTCGGCGTCGGCGCGCTGGGCATTCTCCTCGCGCGACCGCTCGAGCTCGTCGATGAGCCGGGCGTTCGTGATGGCGATCGCCGCCTGGCCGGCGAGCGCGCGGATGAGCGCCGCATCCTCGCCGTCGAACGCGTCCGCTACGACTGCGTAGACCTCGATGACGCCGAGCGGGCCGTGCTCGCCGGTGATCGGCGCCGCGATCATCGAGCGGAAGCCGGTGCGCTCGTAGAACTGCGTCGATTCGGGGCTCGGTGGGAACTGCGCCGCCAGGTCGTCGCCCGCGATGACCACCCGGTCCTCGGCGACGGCCATCCCGGTGGCGCCCTCCCCGACCGAGATCCACAGCTTCGAGCGCTCCTCGTCGCTGAAGAGCCGGCTCAGGCCATCGTCGAACGCCCAGCGCAGCTTGTCGGTGCCGGGCTCCAGGATGTCGAGGATCGCCCCTTGCCCACCGACGAGGCGGCTCGCGAGCTCGACGACCTGCTGGAGGATCTCGGACGGATCTCGCAACGCGGTGATGCGTGCCGCGATCTCGCGGAGGGCCTGTTCGGCCCCGGCCCGGCGGGCGAGCGAGCCACGCGACCGGTCAAGCTCCTCGAGGAGCCGGGTCCGGGTGATGGCGATGGCGGCCTGCGCGGCGATCGACTCGAGCAGCCCGGCATCGGCGTCCCGCCACGCGTGGGCGCGCGTGGAGAAGATCGACAGGGCGCCGAAGGGACCGGCCTCACCGACCAGCGGCGCGGCCATCACCGACTGGATGCCGAATTCGGCCACATACGCGTCGCCCCCGGTCCCGTGCGGGAAGCCGTCGTCGGCGGCGTAGTCGCCCGTCCAGATCGGCCGCGCCTGGACCATCGCCTGGCCGGCGATGCCCTGCTCGGGGGTCTCGTCGGGATCGATGTACCTGGCCTCGTCGACCGGTTTGACCTCGCCCGACGCATACGCCCAGCGAAGCAGCCCCGACTCGGCATCGACGAGGTCGATCCGCGAACCGTCAGCGCCCAACAGGCGGGCCGCCTCGTCGACCGCGAGCTGCAGCACGCTGGAGAGATCCGCGGCCGCGGAGATGCGGGCGTTGATCTCGCGCAGCGTTCGCTCGATCTCGGCCCGCTGGGCGAGCTCCGCTCGAGATCGGTCGAGATCCTCGATGAGACGCGTGTTGGCCATCGCGGCGGCGGCATGATCGGCCAGCGCGCGGACCAGGGCGATCTGCGCCTTGTCGAACGCCTCCGCACGAGTGGAGAACGTGCCCATCGCCCCGAACATCTGGTCGCCGGCCGCGAGTGGCGCGACGACCATCGAGCGGATGCCGATGTCCTCGACGACGCGGTCGGTCTGGGTGGCATGGCGGAACGAGGGGTCGTTCTGGTAGTCGTTCGTGACGACGACGGCGCGCTCGACCAGGGCTCGCCCGAACATCCCGGTACCGGGCGCCAGCTCCAGTCCGCGAACCCATTCGCGGCTCCGTTCGCTGCGGATCCCCGCGTCGTGGGCGAAGCGCAGGTTCCCGGTAGTGGGGTCGATGAGGTAGACCATCGCGCCGTCAGCATCGAGGAGCCGGGCGGCCTCCTCGACGGCGACCGAGAGCAGTTCGTGGATACCGCCCGCTCCGCCGTCGGGGTCGTGCGGACTGGGGCCGGGCTCGATCGGACCGGGCGGTCGGGTGGGGGCGGTCATCGGCCCGAGGATACGACGGGTCCGCCGCGAGCGGGCATCGCCGTTCGGCCGACGCGGCTACGTCATCCGGCCGAGGCCAGGGTCGACCGGCGACGACGAAGCGACCGGGGCGAGTGTCCGGGTCGGCTGGTGTCCCTTGTCGGGCGCGTTCGGCGCATGCCCGCCCGGACGATATCGGCACGACACGGCACCCCTGACCGGTCACCAACGTAGCGAGGTCCCGACACCTGATGTTCGCTTCCCGAACGCAGCTCCGCACGTCCGACGTCGTCATCCGCGCCGCCATCGTCGGCCTGGCGCTGGCCACCGGATACATCCACTCGACCCTGGGCGGACTCCTGTTCACGCTGAACGCGATCGGCTACTTCGTCGCTGCGGTCGCGATGATCGTTCCGCTGGCCCTCGCGGTCCGGTTCCGCTGGGTCGTCCGTCTCGGCCTTATCGGGTACGCTTTGACGACCATCCTCGGCTGGGCGATCCAGGGCCCGTACTACCAGACGGCCTATATCGCCAAGGCCATCGAGGTCGCCCTGATCGTCCTGGTCGCTGTCGACTTCGCTCGGATGGACGGCAACCCCATCGCGGTGGTCAAGCGCGAGATGGCGTCCTTCGCCAGCCTCGTCACCGGCCGTCGCACCGAGGGTGCCGGCGCCTAGATCCCATGGCGCGGCCGGGAGTCCTACCGGCCGCGCTCATCCGACAAGGAGTCAGACCCGATGAAGCGCCTCGTTCTGGGCCTGGGCCTCGTGGCCCTCGCCGTCATCAGCGCCGCCTGTTCCGGTGGATCCGGTGCCTCGCCCTCTGCCCCGGCTGCCTCCGCGCCGGCCGCCTCCGCCCCGGCGGGCGACGCGATCACCGTGAGCGCCAAGGACCTCAAGTTCTCGACGGCGTCGATCACGGCACCCGCGGACGAGGCCTTCCAGATCGTCTTCGACAACCAGGAAGGCGTGCCGCATAACATCGCCATCAAGGACGCGGCCGGCGCCGAGAAATTCAAGGGCGAGATCGTGACGTCCACGACGATCACGTACGACGTCCCGGCCCTCGCTGCCGGCGCCTATGAGTTCTGGTGCGAGGTCCATCCGGACATGAAGGGCACACTCACCGCCGGGTAGCCGCGCTAGCACCCCGCCGCTCCGGACCCCGGCCTGCTGCACAGGCCGGGGTCTCTCCGTTTGGGTATCCTCGGAGCCTGCCCGCGGCGTTGGCGCATGGGATCACGGGGGGACACATGCTCGAAGTCATCGATCTCGCCAAGCGCTATGGTCCGGTGGTGGCGCTCGACGGCGCGACCTTCAGTGCCCGGCCCGGGCGGATCGTGGGCTTCCTCGGGCCCAACGGCGCCGGCAAGACGACGACCATGCGCTGCATCTTCGGTCTCGCTCGGCCCGATCGCGGCGAGGTCCGCTGGAAGGGTCAGCCCGTCGACCGGGCGGCGCGGCTGGGCTTCGGTTACATGCCCGAGCAGCGCGGCCTGTATCCACGGATGCGGGTCGCCGAGCAACTGTCCTACTTTGCCCAGCAACACGGCCTCTCCGGTCGCGACGCGAACGCGGCGGCGACGCGCTGGCTGGACCGGATGGGCCTCGGAGACCGCGCCAAGGCCAAGCTGGAAGAGCTGTCGCACGGGAACCAGCAGCGGGTCCAGCTGGCCGTCGCCCTGGCCCACGACCCGGAGCTGCTCGTGCTGGACGAGCCCTTCTCCGGCCTCGACCCCCTCGGGATCGCCACGATGACCGAGGTCGTCAATGAGCGGGCGCAGGCCGGCGTCGGCGTGGTGTTCAGCAGCCACCAGCTCGACCTCGTCGAGGATGTGTGCGAGGACGTGGTCATCATCGCCCGCGGCCAGATCGTGGCCGCCGGCGCGATCGATGAGCTGAAGGCCCGTTCGGGGCGCCGCCATCTCGAGGTCGAGGTCGCCGGATCGGATGGCGCCTGGCTCGACGGCGGCGGTGATCTGACCATCCTGCAGCGCAGCGGCGACCGCGTGAAGCTGCTGGTTCCCGAGGACGTCGATCTCGACGCGCTCCTCGCGCGGGCCCGGGCGGCCGGCGAGGTCCGGACCTTCGCCTATCAGCCACCGAAGCTGTCCGAGTTGTTCATGGAGGCCGTGACGCCTGCGCCGTCGCCGGTCATGGCGGAGACCCGATGAGTCGTTGGCGGAGCGTCTGGCTCGTGGCCCGGCGCGAGATGGTCGAGCGGGGCCGCAGTCGCGGCTTCATCCTCTCGGTCGCGTTCACGACCGTGCTCGTGGTGGGATCGTTCGTCGTTCCGACATTGTTGTTCGGGGACGACGACGCGACGAAGATCGGGGTCGTCCAGCCGGAGCCGCCCGGCCTGAGCCTGGCGATCACCACGAGCGCCAGCCAGCTCGATCAGGAGATCGAGATCGTACCGTTCGCGGACGAGGCCGCCGGGGATGCGGCCCTGGCGGACGAGTCGGTCGAGGGCGTCGCGATCGTGCCGGCCGACCTGTCCGGACCCGGCGAGATCCGTTTCGACAAGGAGCCGGACCAGTTCGTGACCCAGCTCGTGACCGCGTCGGTGGTGGCGTTGCGGACGCAGGCTGTGGTGACCGAGGCAGGCGTCCCGCCGGCGGACATGCTGGCCGCCCAGCAGGCACCCACCGTCCATGCGCTGGACCCACAGACCGAGATGGACGACGCGCAGTTCCTGTTCGCGAATATCGGTGCCGTGCTGATCCTCGTCGGCATCTTCAGCTTCGGGTTCACGGTGCTGACTGGGGTCGTTGAGGAGAAGCAGAGCCGGGTCGTCGAGGTCGTCCTTTCGACCGTTCGCCCACGCGACCTCCTGATGGGCAAGGTCATGGGCATCGGTGTCCTGGGACTGATCCAGCTGGCCGTATTCGTCGCCGCTGCGCTCGCGGCTGCCGTCCTGACGGATCGGTTCGGGCTGCCCGCCACGACTCCGTCCGCGGTCCTGCTTCTGGTGGTCTGGTTCGTTCTCGGCTATGCGCTCTACTCGACGGCGCTTGGTTTTCTTGGGGCGTTGGCATCGCGCATGGAGGAGGCATCGAACGCGTCGACGCCCGTCACGATGGTCGCGATGATCAGCTACTTCGTGGCGATCTTCGCCGTCATCAACGACCCGTCCGGGCCGGTCGCCGTGGTGGCGACGTACCTGCCGCCGTCGGCGCCGTTCGTGGTGCCGTTGCGGGCGGCGTTCGATGCGATCGGGCCGATCGAGATCCTGCTCTCGATCGCGGTCACGGTGGCCGGGATCTGGGTCCTGTTCAACGTCGGTGCGCGAGTCTACGCGGGCGCAGTGCTTCAGACGGCGGGCCGGATGAAGATCCGCGACGCGTGGCGGTCGGCCGGGGAGTGATGGGCACGGCGTCGCCGTCGTGTCGGCGTCAATCGAGCGGCTCGAAGATCCCCGGCAGGCCGCCGGCGTGCCAGAACACGACCTGCTGCCCGTCGAGGGCGCCGCTGCGCACGCCTGAGACGAGGCTCGCGAGCGCCTTGGCCGTGTAGATCGGATCGACCAGGATCCCCTCGGTCCCGGCCAGCAGGTCCGCCGCCGCGCCGGCCTCGGCCGTGGGTCGCCCGTAGCCATCTCCGAGCTGGCGCTCATCGAGCTCGATCGCTCGGTCCGCGTCGACACCGGCGGCGTTGTCCGGGTTCAGGCTGCGAACCATCGATCCGATCGCCGGTCGCAGCTCGGACGCGGGCCTGGCCACGATCACGCCCGCGACACGCGTCGCCGGGGAGCGGTCGGCGGCCGCGACGATCAACCCGGCCTGCGTCCCACCCGTGGCCGACGGTACGACGATGCGGTCGACCGCGACACCCACGGCGTCGGCCTGGTCGAACAGCTCGAGACCAGCGAGCGCCTGACCATGCGCCCCGAGTACCCCCGAGCCCCCGACTTCGATCACGTACGGTCGTCCGCCCCGCTCAACGACCGCCCGGGTGACCCGTGCCACCTCCGCCTCCCGTGCGTCCCGGTCCAGGCTGGGGAGCTGATGCACCGTTGCCCCGAATGCCGTCATGAGCACCACGCCAGGCCCGCGCACCGACGCCGGTGGCCCGGACAGCACGAGCTCCACGGCGAGGCCCGCCCTGGCTCCGGCAGCCGCGGTCAGGCGGCAGTGGTTCGACCAGCGGCGCCCGCTCGTGACCAGGGTGTCCGCGCCGTCGGCCAGCGCCGCTCCGACGAGGAACTCGAGGTTGCGCAGCTTGTTGCCGCCGAAGGCGAGCGGCAGCAGGTCCTCCCGCTTGACCCAGATCTCGGTACGGCCGCCGAGCGCCGCCGACAATCGATGGAGTGGAGCGAGCGGCGATGGGGCATCGAACAGCCGAAAGCGCGGTAGCTCGGGCGCAGGGACGGACATGGCCCGATGGTACCGGCCTATCATCGGGCGATGGCCACGCGCATCCGCCCCGCCGATCGGCAGACGACCGTGGGTCAGCACGCGGGCATGGAGCGCTCCATCGCGATCTCGCGGCCGACGGTCGGGGCCGATCAGCTCTATACGGCCGTTGTGTCCACCGCGCCCGGCGAGAAGACGCGCATCCACCATCACGGCGATTGCGAGACCTCGATCTACATCCTCTCGGGGACGGCCCGCTACACCTGGGGCCCGACCGGCACCGAGCACGAGATGGGGGCGGGAACCGGCGACGTCATCTACATCCCCGCCGGCGAGATCCACGTCGAGGAGAACGCTTCGGCAGCCGAGCCGCTCGTCGTCGTCCTGACGCGGAACTGCCCCGATTCGCACGTCGTGTACCTCGACGGGGGTCCGGACGGGAGCGACGACGTCCCGGCGCCGTGCTGACCCGATGACCGCCGGTTGGCGCGAGCGAACCCTGCTGGACCTGCTGACCGAACACGGCCTCGAGCTGAGCCCCGAGCACGCGTTCCCGACCGACGGCTGGTCGGGTGCCACCTTCACCGGCCTCATCGATCCGGTCGGCCGACACTACGTCCTGAAGCGGACCTCGCTCGCCACGGACTGGATCGCCCGCGCGACGCGCGACGAAGACCTGCGAGAGGGCTGGCTCGCGGCCCGGCCGACCGAGGCGATGGCGTGGCTGCCGCGCACGTCGATCGCCTATCTCGGGGCGGCGGCGGACGGCGACGGGGTCGCGATCCTCATGCCCGACCTCTCGACCGAGCTCATCGCCTGGGAGCGGCCAGGGCACGACCCGGTGATCGACGATCCCACGCTGCGGCGGGTCATCGAGTCGGTCGCTCGGCTCCACGCGATGCCGTGGAGCCGGGTGCTCGAGTCGGCGAGCGAACGCGAGGGCCAGCTGCCGCCACCGTGGTGCCCCCTCGCGGAACGGCTGACGCTGCTATCCCGACCGTCCGCCGCGGGGTATGCCGCGGACGGCAACGCCGTCGGCCCGCGATTCCTCGCCGGCTGGGACGCCTTCGACCGGCGCGCGCCGGAGGCGGCGCGGAAGCTCGTGGACGACCTCGGCGCCAACCCACAACCGCTGGTCGATGCGCTCGGGGGGCTACCGTCTGTCGGCCTGCACGGCGATCTCAAGCTGGCGAACGTGGCGCTGCTGCCGGAGGATCGCGTCGGCTTCATCGACTGGCAGATGACGCTGCGCGCGCCGATCGCGGTCGATCTTGGCTGGTTCCTGGTGTCCAACAGCGGCTCGCTCCCGGCGAAGCCGGAGTCGATCGTCGCGGAATACCGCCAGGCGCTCGAGTGGGACAGCGGGCGCTGGGGATTCGGTGACGACGCAAACGACTTCGCCGGCCTGACCGGCGATTGGGATGCCCAGGCGGACCTGACCTGGATCGTCGGCCTGCTGCTGCGCGGCTGGCGGAAGGGCCTCGATGCCGAGGCTGGTGTGATCCTGGCGTCACGGACCTCCGCCGCCGACGATCTCGCCTGGTGGTGTCGACGCGCGCTCGAGGCGGCGCAGCGCCGACTCTGACGCGGCACAGGGGTCATGGGCGGCGCGCCCGTGCGGCACACTCTGACCAAGGAGGTGCCTTGTGCCCAAGTCCGTCCCATCGCTCCCCGGCATCCCGCCGAGCGACTATCCGTTCTCGCAGGTCGTCGAAGCCAACGGCTTCGTGTTTTTGGCGGGCCAGGTCGGCGACGCACCAGGAACGCACGGCGCTGTCCCTGGGGGCATCGCGGCCGAGACGCGCGCGATGCTCGACAACGTCGGTCGGCTGCTCGACGCCGTGGGCCTGGGCTTCGGGGATGTCGTGAAATGCACGGTCTACCTGCGCGACTTCAGCGAGTTCGCCGCGATGAACGAGGTCTACCGCGAGTATTTCCCGACCGAGCCACCGACGCGCGCGACCGTGGGCGTGACCGCCCTGGCCGCCGATTACCGAATCGAGATCGAAGTGCTCGCGGCGCGCTGACCTACGCCGCGAGGGCTACTTCTTCAGGACGACGAAATCGTCGATCGCCACCATCGGATGGCCCTTCGTCCCGAGGACGACGACCTTGAGGCTGTGCTCGCCGGCCGACTTCCAGCTGGCCTGGAAGAGCGTGGCTCGTGGGTCGAACGAGCGGCGGTTCATGTTCACGGTCTTGGCGTACTTCCCGTCGATGTAGACCTTGGCCTTGCCGCGCGTCGGGCCCGTCGGACCGTTCCATGCGACCTTTCGGCCGACGAACGTGAACGTCGCACTGGCGCCGGCCGACTTCGCGTAGACCACGCGATCGCCGCCGTAGCCACGATGCCTGGCGCTTCGCCACGTTCCGGTGAACTCGATGGCCTTGGAGCGTTCACTCGCGACCCAGCGTGCGGCCTTGGGTGCGGCCTTGCCGCCGGCCGCACGGTAGTAGCGCATGACTGTTGCGACATAGCGCTTGGCGTAGCTCGACCATCCTGTCGTCCGAGACGATCCCGTCAACCACCAGTAGGCGACGCGCTTCCAGCTGCCGAGCCATCGGTAAAGCGAGGTCATCTTGCCCGAGGCGACCTTTTCCTGATTCGCCGGGGTCTGGCGGGCATTCGCGTTCCCGAGGTACTGGCGCGCCCACGAGGGCCAGTTCGACGGCAGGATCTGGTATTTGCCGTACGCACCTGACGTGGAGTTCCGCGCGGTGTACCTCCCGCCGGACTCGATGCGGCCGATGGCGGCCTTGAACTTGGACAGACCGGGCGGGGACTTGGCGGCGAGGGCCGCGGAGCCCGATGCCGTGAGGATGAGGATCGTCGCGAGTGCGACGATGAAGACCGCGCTCCGGCGGCCGGACAGGACTCGCAATGTGGCTCCTCCCTACCGGGTCGATGCGGTGAGCGCATCGAACGCGGCTCGGTCGGGCCGGAGCGATGGACGGGCTTGGGGCCCGCCGGTTGGGGACTCCGGCAGCGACGCAGATCGTCCAGACGGGCACGGTGGGCGCCGGCCCCCCCGGAGGTCGCCCACCATAGGGCCCGCGATCGGTCAGGGCAAGGGGTCGGACGAAACGTGGGGCACCTTGGCCGCCAGGTACGCCGCGACCCGATCGAGCACGTCGTCGAGAACGGGCATCAGGCCGTGGCCGAGTTTCGGGTAGGTGACGAGCTCGGCCGGCCCGCCCAGTGTCGGGACCGCAGCGCGCAACAGGTCGAGCTTCGCGAACGGGTCCGATTCGCCCGACAGCAGCAGCACCGGGCAGCGTATCTGCGGCCAGTGGCTCGTCCGAGCCTCGGCCTTCTCGGGCGAGCCGGGCGGATGCAGTGGGTAGCTGAACAGCACGAGCGCCGCGTACGGCGCCGCCGCTTCGGCCGCCGCCAGGCTGGCCACCCGACCGCCGAAGGATTGGCCTCCAACGACGACCCACGGCTCGCGCGGCACGGCCAGGTGGAATGCCGGGATGGCATCTTCGGCGCGCCGACGCGGCAGGTCGATCGCGGTCGCAGGGACCCCGCGGGTCTGCAGCCCGTTGACGTACGGTGTCATGCTGGCGGCCGAGCCCGACGCCCCATGCCCCAGGAAACAGTGGAGCTCCATATCGACAGCGTAGCCGTCCGGTAGGCCCATCGACTGGCCGCGCCGTGGCCCGTTGGGCCCATGGCCGTCGACAGGATGCACCGGGCATGCTTCGTCCCCACCGCACAAGGGACCTCATGCCGTTTGCCCAGGATCGATCGCGAGCCCGCCCGTCGATGCACGTCGCCGTGGCCCTCTTCGCGATCTGCATCATCGTCGCCGGGACGCCACCTGCCCCCGCCAGGGCCACAGAACCGACGCTCGCGACTGCTTCCGTCCCTGCCGGCACCACGCCGGTCGGCGCCAGTGTCACCATCCACGGCCGAGGCTACGGTCACGGCGTTGGGATGAGTCAGCACGGTGCCCGCGGCCGGGCACTCGACGGCGCGACGTCGACCTCGATCCTGGCTCACTACTATCAGGGCGCGACGCTCGGGTCGATCACGCTCGACACCCCGATCAGGGTGCGGGTCCTTCGGGACTTCAAGGCCGCGGCGACCCGGCCCCTGGTGCTGTACGGGCGCCGCGGGGAGTGGCGCTTCGATGGAAGCGCGACGGTCTACCCGAAGGATTCGCGTTTGGAGATCCGGCCGACGGTCACGAAGACGGCGTCGGGCACGACCGTCGCCTGGCGCGTCAAGGTCATCGGGCCGGACGGGACGATCCTGCGCGCCGGCGCGACCAAGTCGTTCCGGCTGCGCGGCGTGACCACGAAGACCCTGTTCCAGGTCGCCTCGCGGACTTCGACCTACGATCAATACCGGGGGACGCTGCGGGTCGGGCTGAAGAGCACGGAACCGTTGGCCAGCGCGACGAACGAGCGCTCGCTGGAGGGCTACCTGCAGGGGGTCGTGCCGTCCGAGATGCCGTCAAGCTGGCCGGCAGAGGCGCTGAAGGCGCAATCGATCGCCGCGCGCTCATACGCGGCCCGTCGCCTGCGACCGGGCGTGTCGTATTTCGACGTGGACGACGACTCGACATCGCAGATCTACCTCGGGGTCCTCGGGGAGAAGGCGACCACGACGGCCGCGATCAAGGCGACGGCCGGCGTCGTCCTCAAGAGCGGCTCGACCATCGCCAACACGCTGTTCCACTCCACCGGCGGCGGCGCCACCGAGCACAACGAGAACGTCTATGTCAGCCCGACCGGCGCGAAAGTGGCGGCTCCGGTGAGCTACCTGCGCGGATCGACCGACCGCCGCCCCGACGGGACCGCGTACGACGCCGGGTCGCCCTACGCAACGTGGAAGACGCGGACCTACACGCGGACGCAGCTCTCCACCGTGTTCGGCCGTGATAGCCGGACGAACGTCGGGACGATCACGGCACTGGACCTGCGCGATCGTGGCGTGTCGGGCCGGCTGATCAGCGTCACGTTGATCGGGTCGCTCGGGACCCGGAAGGTGTCGGGATCGGTGTTCCGCTCCGTGTTCAACGCCAATCGGCCCGCCGACGATCCGTCCATGCGGAGCACGCTGTTCGACCTCCAGCCGGTGCCGTGACCATCCCGGCATGACCGACGGGCTCCAACGCTGCTGGTGGTCGGGTGCGGCCGGTGCCGCGGCGGATCCGCGCATGGTCGCCTACCACGACACGGAGTGGGGCGTGCCGACGCACGACGACATGGAGCTGTTCGAGCGGCTCGCCCTGGAGTCGTTCCAGGCCGGGCTGTCGTGGTCGACGATCCTCAACAAGCGCGATGCATTCCGGGCGGCGTTCCGCGGGTTCGATCCACGGGTGGTGGCGGACTTCGACGACGGCGACCGAGCGCGCCTGATGGCCGACGCCGGGATCGTCCGCAATCGCGCCAAGATCGACGCGACGATCGGCAATGCGGCGGCGTTCCTGGCCACGGCAGAGGAATTCGGGTCATTCGCCGCATATCTCGGCTCCATGGTGCCGTCGCCCCCAGCGCGTCTGCCCGCCGGGGCGACGGCGGGCGAGATCCCAGCGACGACGCCCGTGTCGGACGCGCTGTCGGCCGACCTGCGGCGGCGCGGCTTCAAGTTCGTCGGTTCGACGATCGTCTACGCGTTCATGCAGAGCGTGGGCCTGGTCGATGATCACCTGCCGGGCTGCTTCCGCTACGGCGTGACACGCTAGCTGTCACACGCGGCTCCGAGACTCCGGGTCAAGCCAACCGGCAGGAAGGAGTCCAACAGATGATCAAGATCGATTGCCCGCTGTGCGCGGGCGAGGCCAGTGCGGACGAGGCGCTGACGCTCGTCACCTGCGATGGCTGCGGCCTCGCCGCGGAGATCGCGCCGGATCCGTTCGTCGCCCTCGAGGCCGTCGCGTAGGCCCGGTGTCGCTCCGGGGCGTCCCAGGCGGACGTTCCGCTGCCGTAGCATCCGGGGATGGACCTGGCGGATGCGACGGACGCCATCCTCGCGGCTGGGCGCAGACTCGGTGCTCGCGGACTCATCTCCGCCGGCGAGGGCAATCTCTCGGTTCGCCTGGACGACGAGCGTCTAGCCATCACGCCACGCGGGCGGCGCAAGGACGAGCTCGGCGCCCATGACATCGTCGTCGTGCCACTCGGCGGCGTGGATCTCAACGCACGCTCAGCGTCCGGCCTTGGACCCTCCTCGGATCTGGCGGTCCATCTCGCGGTCCACGCCGGCCGGCCGGACGCCGGCGCAGTCGCCCACGCCCACCTGCCGGCCTCGATGGCCGTGACCCTTGCCGGCGAGATCCCGGATCCGACGGCCCTGCCCGAGACGGCCCTGTTCATCCCTCGTCTCCCGTTCGTACGCTTCGGCGAGATGGGCAGCGCGGACCTCGCCGAACGGATCGTGACGGCGCTCACGGACGGGCCGGAACCCTTCCCGGACGCCGTCCTCCTCGAGCGACATGGGGCGGTCGCGGTCGGTCAGGATCTCGTCGCCGCGGTCGACCGGCTCGAGCTTATCGAGGTCCTGTGCCGAACCTGGCAGGACGCCCTGCTCCTTGGCGCCGCGCGGAACAGCCTCGACCGAGATTGACGCGGGAGGCACTCTAGGACAGCGGATCGCGTCCCGCGGTCGAAAACCAGGGAGGGTTTTGGATGGCAGCTCGTGCGTATCTGGCCGAACTATTCGGCACATTCCTGTTCCTGACCATCGGTTACTTGTCGGTCCCAGCATTCGCTGCGGCAAGCGCCCCGACACCCAACCTGCTCGTGGTGCCGTTCTCGTTCGGTCTGGGCCTGCTGGCCGCGATCTTCGCGGTCGGGCATATCTCGGGCGGACACTTCAATCCGGCAGTGACCATCGCCATGGTGCTCGATCGCCGGACGGCGCCGATGGACGCGCTCGGCTACATCATCGCCCAGATCATCGGTGCCATCGCCGCCGGCGTGGTCGTCTTGTTGACGATCAACCAGGCCGCCGTCACCGCCGGTGTGACCATGCCCAGTGGCGGGGTCACCGATATCGGCGCGCTGATCCTCGAAGTCATCGCCACGGCCGGTTTTCTGCTGGTGATCCTGGCGTCCACCCGGCGCGCGTCCGCCCTGGCCGCGCTGGCGATCCCACTGTCGCTCATCGCGTTCCACTTCGCCCTGGCCACGCTGAGCGGTGCGTCCCTCAACCCGGCTCGATCGATCGGCTCGGCGCTGGTCGGTGGCGACGTCAACCAGCTGTGGATCTATCTCGTCGGCCCAGTCGTCGGCGGCATCGTCGGCTGGGGCGTCTGGCGCGTCATCGACGGCGGCGACGTGGTCACGATGCCGGCGCAGGAGCCGTCCGGCGAGGTCGACGTCGGCACCGTCTGACCCTGAGCGGGTGACGCCCGTCAGCTCTCCGCGAGGCTGAACCGGCGGGCGTTGCCCATCTGACCCCAGACGCGCGCCTGGGTCACCGCCAGGAGCTGGCGGATGTGGTTTCGGTCATGGTGCACCCACTCGCCGAGGAGCTCGTCCACGCGGAGCGGCCCAACTTCGGGATGCACGCCGGAGCGCTTGAGATCGTCCACGGTCAGCGTCCGGACCAGGGCCACGCCATCCGCCCGGAGCGCTACGAACTCGTCGACCAGCTCGGCGGGGTCGCGCAGGACGTCCTGGCGCGCCGCAGCCACCGCGGGGGGATCCCACGCCTCGAGGTC
>JARDZW010000212.1 GCA_029240655.1 Chloroflexota bacterium | reverse complement strand
GCCACGCCAGGCCATGGGTGATGCTCACCTGGACATCGGGATGGCGATCCGTCCAGCGGGCGAGCATCCAGAGCTCGTCGAGGAAGCCCTCGATGGGGTCCTGCGAGCCCGGCCGCGGCCCGAGTGTGAAGAAGATCGGGACGTCGAGCCGCGTGACGGCATCCCAGAACGGCGCCCAGGCCGGCTCGTCGAAGCTCTGAGCGCCGCCCGTCCGATAGGCGTACGTGGGGATGATCTTCAGGGCGTGGAGACCATGGACCTCGATCGCCCCGACGGCTTCGGCAGCGACAGCGGCCGGCTCGGTCGGGATCCGGGCTTCGTCCACCGGGGCCATCGAGCGCAGTCGATCCGGGTAGGCCCGGACGCAGGCGGCGAGATACTCGAGATCCCGGGTCAGTGTCGCGTCGACATGGAGGAGTGCCCAGTCGACGCCGGCGTAGTCCATCTCGGCGATGAGCGCGCCCGGCCCGAACTCGAGGATGTTCGGGGGCAGGAAGTGCTTGGTGTGATCCTCGCCGTCGACGGTCCAGACGAGCCGGCCGTGGTCCCGGTCGACGCGGAACCCGCGATCAGGGGCGAGGCGCCGGCCGCCTTTGGGGATTTCCTCGAGGAGGAGGCTCGCGTCGCCCGGTGCCCGGTCGCGAACCCGGAACGCGGGCTGATGGTGCTGGGCATACGCCCATTGCCACATCCCCAGGTGATCCTCAGCCGAGCGGTGCCCGGCGAGGCTATCCGGGGCCGTGAAGCAGTAGGCATGGCTGTCGACGATCATCGCGGCGACCTGGAGAGCGTCATCGCCGGAGCCGGTACGCCTCGGGCGGCGTGGCTGACGGCACCGCCTGGGCGAGCAGCTGGTCGCCCGGCAGGTTGTTGGCGACGTACGTCTTGTCGAGGAGCCGCGGGCTGACCGGGAGGGCGTCGTGGGTGACACTCCGCGACAGGAGGAACGGCTCAGCGTAGGAGGACTCGGCGTGCATGCCGTGGCGACCGTCGCGGGCCTCGACGACCTTTCGCGCGAACTGGCCCTCGTAGCCCTGGCTGACGAACTGGTCGAACGCCTGGACCTTGCGGCCGATGACCGCGGTCGTGTCGACGTAGAAGTCGGCGACGATCCCGGGCGTGTCGATGTTCGACCGGGTGTCCATCGACTGGTCCATGAGGAAGAAGAACAGCTCGCGAACGTAGTGCGGCTCGACGCCGTCGACCTGCGGGATGAGCGTCGTGGCAAGCTCCATCGCGCGTGTGGCGTAGATCCCGGCGAAGGCGTTCGAGTCGATGAGATACGGGCCAACCGGATAGTGGGTCAGGATCACGTCCGGCCGGTGGGCGACGATCAGCCGGGCCAGGGCCTCGACTCGCTCGTCGGTGGCGGTGAAGAAGTCGCGATCCCAGCCCAGGAACTCCGTCGTCGCGATACCGATGATGGCGGCCGCCCGGCGGACCTCGTCCCGCTTGAACTCGGCGTATTCGGCGTGGCTGACCGGCTCGGGGTCGGTCGCTCCCTCGCCGACGGTCAGGAAGTGCGGATGCATCCGGATGCCGTCGCTCAGGACGACGGCGGTCAGCTCGTCGCCGCGATCGGCATGGATCGCCATCGTGCCCGCGGCTTCGGTCGCCACGTCGGCAGGATGGGCGTAGATCCCCATGATTCGCATCGCTGGCACGGCTCCTTGATAGGCATGCGGGACGGACGGTCCTGGCTTTGTTGACGGCACGGGCCCCGATCAGCGGTCCTTCGCGCTCCGCGGGTCGAGCGCATCGCGCAGGCCATCGCCGACGAAGTTCACCGCCAGGACGAAGATGACGGTGGCAGCGGCCGGCGGGATCCACTCCCAGGGATGGCGCTCGAGCGTCGAGAGCGAGCGGGCGGCGTTCAGCATGTTGCCCCAGCTCGGCGTCGGTGGCTGCACGCCAAGCCCCAGATAGCTGAGACCGGCCTCGATGAGGACCGCCGAGGCAACCCCCAGGCTGGCGTAGACCAGCAGCGGCGCGATCGCGTTCGGCAGGATGTGCTTGACGACGATCGCCCTGTCCGACAGACCAATGACCCGGGCCGCCGTCGTGAAGTCCGCCTCGCGCAGCAGGAGGAACTGACCCCGGACGATCCGGCACGGGATCGTCCACGTGATGAGCCCGATCATGATCATCAGGTTGATGATCCCCGGCCCGAGGACGGACACCGCGATCAGGAGGAGGATGATCGTGGGGAAGCTCATGACGATGTCGACGAGGCGCATGATCACGAGGTCTGCGGTCCGGTAGTAGCCGGCGATCGCGCCGAGGATCGTGCCGATCAGCGTGGAGAAAACCGTCGCGATCAGACCGACGGCGAGCGACACCCGACCCGCGACCAGCGTCCTCGCCAGGACGTCGCGGCCGTTCCGGTCGGTGCCGAACCAGTGCTCGGCGGACGGGCCCTCGTTGGCGATCGCGAGCGACTGCTTGAGCGCGGCCGCCTCGTCGCCGATCACCGCGAGAACGACCAGGATGACGATCGTGATGAGCCCGATGACCGCCATCCGGTGACGCCTGAAACGGCGGATGGTCCGGGCGATCGGCCGCTCCGACGGAGCGCTCCGGGGAAGCTCGACGGGGACGAACTGGGGCGATGCCGTCGTCGCCATCAGCTGTAGCGGACCCGCGGGTCGGCGACCGCGTAGATGATGTCCGTCAGGAGGTTCGCGACGAGCACGGTGACGGCGACGACGAGGCTCAGCCCCATGATCATCGGGAAGTCCCGGCCCGCGACACCCTCGACCATCATCAGCCCGAGGCCCGGCCAGCTGAAGACCGTCTCGATGATGACCGCGCCGCCGACGAGGTCGGGCAGCGACAGCCCGATGATGGTGACGATCGGGACCAGTGCGTTACGGAGGGCATGGCGGATGACGACGATCCGGGGCGGCAGGCCCTTGGCGTCGGCCGTCGTCACGTAGAGCGAACCCAGGACCTCGAGCATGGCCGACCGCGTGTAGCGCATCAGGGTGGCGACGTAGCCGATGCCGAGGATGATCGCGGGCAGCGCCAGGTGGGCCAGGAGGTCCGGCAGCGAGAACGGGGCGCCGGCCGTGACCATCCCGCCGATCGGGAAGATCCGGAGCTGGAGCCCGAACAGGTAGAGCCCGCCGAGGCCGAGCATGAAGGAGGGCATCGAGATGCCGAGGAACGCGACGCCGGTCAGCAGATAGTCCAGTTTCGAGTACTGGCGCAGCGCCGAGATAAC
>JARDZW010000211.1 GCA_029240655.1 Chloroflexota bacterium | reverse complement strand
CTCGGTCGAACCGCCGACGCGGATGATCGCGACGCCGCCCGCGAGCTTCGCGAGACGCTCCTGGAGCTTCTCACGGTCGTAGTCCGAGGTGGTCTCCTCGATCTGCGCCTTGATCTGCCCAATACGGCCCTCGATGTCGGAGCGCTTGCCCTTGCCGTCGATAATCGTGGTGTTCTCCTTCTCGATGCGCACGCGTTTCGCGCGGCCGAGCATGTCGAGCGTCACGTTCTCGAGCTTGATGCCGAGCTCTTCCGAGATCGTCTGGCCGGCCGTGAGAACCGCGATGTCCTCGAGCATGGCCTTGCGGCGATCGCCGAAGCCAGGCGCCTTCACGGCCGCGACCTTGAGGCCGCCGCGGAGCTTGTTAACCACGAGCGTGGCGAGCGCCTCGCCCTCAATGTCTTCCGCGATAATCAGGAGCGGCTTGCCCGACTGCACCACCGCCTCGAGGATCGGCAGCAGCGACTGCAGCGAGGAGAGCTTCTTCTCGTGGATGAGGATGTAGGGGTCGTCGAGCTCGGCGATCATCTTCTCCGCGTTGGTGATGAAGTACGGCGAGAGGTAGCCGCGGTCGAACTGCATGCCCTCCACGATGTCGAGCTCGGTCTCTGCGGTCTTCGCCTCCTCGGCCGTGATCACGCCTTCGTTGCCGACCTTCTGCATCGCCTTCGCGATCATGTCGCCGATCGATTTGTCGCCATTTGCGGAGATGGTGCCGACCTGCGCGATTTCGTCCGACGACTTTACCTTCTTGGCGCGCTTCTCGATGTCCTTCACGACCTCGGCGACCGCAAGATCGATCCCACGCTTCAGGTCCATCGGGTTCATGCCGGCCGCGACGGACTTCGCGCCTTCACGAACGATCGACGCGGCGAGCACCGTCGCGGTCGTGGTGCCGTCGCCGGCGATGTCGCTCGACTTCGAGGCGACCTCGCGAACCATCTGGGCGCCCATGTTCTCGAACTTATCGGAGAGCTCGATCTCCTTGGCCACGGTGACGCCGTCCTTGGTCACACGGGGTGCGCCGTACGACTTGTCGAGAACCACGTTGCGGCCCTTAGGGCCAAGGGTGACCTTCACGGCATTGGCGAGAGTTTCGACGCCTCGGAGCATGCGGTCGCGAGCGTCGGTTGAGAAGCGTACGTCTTTGGCAGCCATGTTGTGTCCTCCTGCGTTCTGATTGTTTGTTAAGCGCCGACGAGGCTCTTCACCTTCTTGGCGAGTGTCTTCTCGACGACGCCCATGATGTCGCTCTCCTTCATGATGAGGAGATCCTCGCCATCGATGCGCACCTCGGTGCCCGACCATTTGCCGAACAGAATGCGATCGCCTGCCTTGACGTCGAGCGGAACGATCTTGCCGCTCTCGTCGCGGGCACCGGGCCCGGCAGCGATCACTTCGCCTTCCTGTGGCTTCTCCTTGGCCGTGTCAGGGATGATAATGCCCCCCTTCGTCTTTTCCTCCGCGTCGATGCGGCGGACGACGACGCGGTCATGCAACGGACGGAACTGCATTTGCTCCTCCCTGAGGGCGCCCAAAACGCGCCATTCTGATTGGGACTAGCACTCTCGGCAGGAGAGTGCCATGACCACTGGATTACGAAGATCGATCCCGGCCGTCAAGTCCATCGTGCGGCAGCTAAGGTACCTGGAGATAACCGGACAGCACATCGGAACGCCGGCGGAGCCCCGGATGCGATAGCGATCCGGGCCGCTTTTGGAGCCTGCTTCGCTTTCGGCTTCGAAAAGCGCGGTTTGAGGTGCGCTCGGCCGGGGGCGACGCGTCGCAGCTGCTAACCCTGGCCGCGGAGCTCGCGAGTCTTTCCGTCGATGTTCTCGTCACCTACCAAACACCGCCGATCCCGGCGCGCGACACAGGGCGGCGAGCGGGCTGAACGCGGCTATGGGTCACGACCTTCCATCCCCTGAGGTGTTTGCGTCGTTCGAGAATGGTGTCGCACGGCCTGAGCCCGCGTCCTGAAGGAACGTCCGGTTTGGGGCGCAGGCATCAAGCAACGGGAACGGCGAGGATAGGCGCGAATCAGCCAGGCGGCTTCTGGCCGTTAGCAGAGCGCCCGGTGTTGGCCAGAGACCTTCGGACCTGCCGCTCTCCTGCTTCCTTACCCCTATCCGGACACGAGCTCCCGACCGGCATCTACCGACTTCAGTTTTGGTGGAAGCCCATGACCCGGGACCATACCAGATGGGCAGAGCGGCAAAGAGGACGTTGGAGACAGGGTTCAGCCAGTCGGAAACGCGCTCGTACTGCTCCTGAAGGAGATAACCTGCCCGGCAAGTAGCATGATGTTTCCTGTTTCGGGTGATGGAGTGCCTCGATGATGTGCGGTACCGTCGCCGCACCCATGCACGACCTGACGTTTGGAATCCTGCACTGGACGCTCGCGGCGACGGGCGTGTGGCTCATCACCGGCACGCTGCTCAACTTCAGCAGTCATCCCCACTGGTACATCCGCGGCTGGGATTTCCCCCGTGTGCTTACCGCCGCACTCGCGGCGATCGTCGCTGCGGCGTGGGCGTGGACATGCGACTGGCGCTGGTGGGATGCGGTGTTCCTCGCATCGCTCGCGGGCGTCGTCGGCGTTCAGGTATGGAACATCTACCCGTACACGCCGCTCGCCCGCCAGCAGGTGCTGGGCACTGAACGCACCGAGCACGGTGCGACGTCCATCCGCCTGGTGGCGACGAACGTCCTGATGGAAAACCGGGCGTTCGAGAAGTGGAGTGAGGTCGTCCACGCCGCCGACCCCGACATCATCCTCGCCGTCGAGATCGACGACGTGTGGATGGAACGCGCGGTGCGCCCGCTCGTCGCGGACTGGCCGCACGTGGTCGCGGAGCCTCGCGACAACCACTACGGCATGGTGCTGTTGAGCCGGCTGGAGTTGGTGAACCCCGAGGTTCGTCACCAGGTGCAGGCGGACGTCCCGTCGATTCACTGCGGGATCCGCCTGACGAGCGGCGACGTCATCAATCTGCACTGCCTGCATCCGAGGCCGCCCGAGCCGATCGACAACCAGGATTCCGGGCCGCGTGACGCCGAGCTGGTCCTCGTGGGTCGTGCGATCGGCGACGATCCCGCCCATCCGCCCACGATCGTGACCGGCGACCTGAACGACGTCGCGTGGAGCCACACGACCCGGCTGTTCCTGCGCCTCAGCGGGCTGCTGGACCCGCGCATCGGGCGCGGCTTCTTCAACAGCTACAACGCGAAG
>JARDZW010000210.1 GCA_029240655.1 Chloroflexota bacterium | reverse complement strand
CGGCGACGAGACCAGCAGGCTCGCGAGGATGCTCGCGAGTGCGCCGATGATCCCGACTCCGGCGAACATGACGAACGCTCCGGTGAGACGCCCGATGGCGGTCACGGGAAAGAAGTCGCCGTAACCGACGGTCGTGATCGTCACGAGTCCCCACCAGAGCGCGTCACCGCCTCTCGTGATGTTGGCGTCAGGTGATCCGCTTTCGACTTGCAGCACGATCAGGCTCGAGAAGCTGAGAACCATCCCGGCGAGCAGGATCGTGATGAACGTCGCGTACTGGCTTCGGTTGGCGAGGACATCGATGACGAGGTCCTTGCCGGCCTGGCCTCGGAGCAGCTTGGTGATCCGGGCCAGGCGACTCAGCCGCGCGAGACGGAAGAGGCCGGTCGCCTGAAAGAACCCCAAGGTGGGGATCGATCCGATGAGGTCGAGCCAGCCGCGCTGATTGATGAAGTACTCCCGCTTCGTCTTCGCGCGTACCAGGTTCATCGCGAAGTCGATCAGGAAGATGACGCAGACGGCGTTGTCGTAGACGAGCAGGAGGTCCTTCAAGGCCTGGTTCAGCGGCAGGATCTGCAAGACCATGATCAAGAGCGAGAACAGGGTCAGGACCAGGATGAAGATGTTGTAAGCGTTGCCGTGCTTGCCGACGTCGTCCGGCTCAGCACTCATCGTTCACCTCCAGATCGTCATAGCCGCCGATCACCATCGTGGACGCTCCTTTGCTCAGCGAATGCTCCGTCGCCCGTTCAGTGCCATCCCGCTACCGTTCGGGCAGGATGACCTGACTGAGCCGCGAGCTCCCGGCCCCGAAGGAAAGGCAAGGCGACGTGTCCTTCCAGGCGTATCTCGACAACATCGAAGAGAGGACCGGCCTGACACCGCGCCAGTTCATCGAACTTGCCCACGATAAGGGCCTCGACGGTCCGGACGTCAAGGCTGGCGCGATCGTCGACTGGCTGAAAGCCGACTACGACCTCGGCCGTGGGCATGCGATGGCCCTTGTCCATGTCATCAAGAACGGTCCCAAGATCGACTCCAGGCACGTCGACTCGGGCGGCACGCACCGTGACCCCTCGGACATGCTCTGGCTGGACGGTAAGGCCACGAATCCAAGTTCAGGATGAGGCCCAGCGTTCGACTTCTTGCCGCCATGCTGACTGTCGTGCTGGCGGCTTGTGGGGGCGGGGGCGCCACGGGGGCGCCGCCCGCACCTTCGCCGGCAACGATCGGGCCCTCCTCGAGCCCGCCCGCAACACCGTCCGCTTCCCACGTCGGCTCGATCGGTCCCTTCTCGGCTGCGGGGTGCCCGGTTCTGGACCCGGCGTTCTGCACGCCCGCGGCGGCCGTAGCGGAGGCGATCGTGGCGGGCGACACCACTGCCATCGTGGAGCGCAGCAGACCGGACGTGTTCCCGTGCGCGGACCTGGACGCCTCGACCTTCACGGGCTGCCAGTCGGCCGACGTCCTCGAGGGTTACCCGATCGGAACGGTCAGCGGCAGCATCGAGGTCCTTCCACCGTCGGCATACGCCGAGGAGCTTGATTCGACCGTGGAGGCGATCGATCCGGCGTTCACTGACGAAGCCGGGTCTGGCGAAGCGCGTGTCCTTGGCACGAGCGCATGCGGACCCGACGATCCGGAACGGCGCTCGTACTACGTCGCCTGGACCGCCGGGTTGGGAGCGCGATCGGGGGACGCCGAACGCGTCGTCGGGCTGTAGACCTTCCGCGACGACGAATGGCTGGTCGGGATCCTGTACCTCGACTCCGTTGACGCCTGGCAGGCGCGCCACGACGAGCCGCTTCGCGACGTCGGCTGTGGGATCTCGCCCTGGGGAGCCGGCTAGACCGGGTTCATGGATGCAGGGACGGTCGAGCTGAGGACACCTTGGCTGCTCACCGCCGACGTACAGCAGGTGCAGCCACCCTTCAAGGACCCGGCCACCGCGCCGGCCGCCTCGCAACAGGGGCCGTCCACCTCGACCATGGGCAAATCTCGAGACGATCGATCGAGGTGGGTCTGCAGCCCGGCGAGCCGCGCGTCGAGGATGCGCAGGCCCGCGATCCGGTCGGCGATGTCGGCGCGTCGCGCCCCGATCAGGCGGGGCAACTCGGCGGTCGACTCGCCGCAATGACCCGAATGGCACCAGCCGGCGATCCTGGCAGCATCCTCGAGCGGCACGTCCAGCCGGCGCAGGTCGATGAGCAGCCGCAGGTGCTCGACATCCTCTTGCCCGTAGTCGCGGTAGGCGTTCTCGCGACGGCTCGCCGGCGGAAGCCAGCCGGAGCGCTCATAGAAGCGAACGGTATCGGTCGAAACGCCGACCTCTCGTGCCAGTTCGCCGATCCTCATCAACGCAGCAAACCTTGGAGTGGCTCCGATGTCAAGGGTCGAGTCATCGGACCTCGGTGAGCTCGTAGGTGTTGCCCTCGCTGTCCTTGAACCAGGCCGCCCTGGCCGCACCGAAGTCGGCGAGACCATCGATCATCGGTACCTCCCCGAGGTCGTATTGCTCGAAGACGACCCCTCGTTCTCGAAGATCAGCCATCACCGATCCGATATCGGCGACTTCCCAACCCGCGATCGTGTTCTGGGCCGTGCCCGCCGACGGCGTCGCGTACAGGTACAACCACGTCTCGCCAGCGAAGCGATACCAGACGCCACCAGCGTCCTCGCGCTCGGGCAGGAGTCCGAGTCGATCGTCGTACCAGCGACGCGCACGTTCGAGATCGATCGCTGCCGCCCGGGCGCTGATCGGGAACTCGCTCAAGGTGCTCATGGCAGGACCTCCTTCTGCTCGATGACCGGCAAGCCTCGGGCGACGGTGGTTGCGAGGCGCTTGTAGGCCGCTTCTTTGTCGGCGCGGATGCGTTCCACTGCCGCGCCGTCAGCAGGCATCTCGCCCACGTAGGCCCATCGGATCCGGAGCCGGGTGCCGCCCTCCGCAGCCTCGACATCGGCCGTTGCCGCGACCGGCCCCAGCGTCGGCACCGCGAGGCGCCAGGAGACGCGGTCGTACGGCTGCCAATCGACGATCTCTTCGAGGGTCGCAAGCCGGCCGGTCACGCACTGGGCGGTCGTTCCGACACCACGACGGCCAGCGGCGGACGTCTCCTCGATGACCAGCGGTCCTTCCCACATCGTGCGAAGTGCGGGCGACGTCAGATGAGCCCAGACCGCGGATGGCTCGGCCGCGACCATGGTCTGGACATCGAGGATCACATCCGCTTC
>JARDZW010000011.1 GCA_029240655.1 Chloroflexota bacterium | reverse complement strand
TGTACGCGGCCCAGCGCGAGTGGAAGACCTTCGCCGCGACGGATGGCTCGTACACGGAACAGACGATCACCCACGTCGGGTCGGCGGTGGAAGCGAACGCCGTCGATGGCGACGAGCATCAGCGCCGGTCGTATCCCGATTCGGGTGGTGGCTGGCAGGCCGCCGGCTATGAGTTCATCCGGAAGCTCGGCCTCGCGGATCGCGCCGAACCACTCGCCGAAGAGGCGGTCGCGCTGCTGACCGCCCCGCAATGCCCGAGCGGTCGGTTCACGATCGTCCTCGACCCGAGCCAGCTCTACCTGCAGGTCCATGAGAGCTGCGGCCACCCGACGGAACTTGACCGGGTGTTCGGCACCGAGGCGAGCTACGCGGGGACGAGCTTCCTCACGACCGACAAGCTCGAAGAGGGCTTCCGCTACGGCTCCGACCTGGTCGACATCGTGGCGGATGCGACGGCGCCTGGCGGCATGGGCACGTTCGGCTGGGACGACGAGGGCGTGACCGCGCAGGCCGTGCCGCTGGTCAAGAACGGCATCTTTGTCGGCTATCTCACGTCGCGTGAGACGGCCCCGAAGATCGGGCGCCAGAGCAGCGGCGCGATGCGGGCCGACGGCTGGAACCGCATCCCGCTCATCCGCATGACGAACATCAACCTGCTGCCCAAGCCTGGGATGAGCCTGGACGACATCGTCGCCGACACCGACGACGGCCTGTACCTCGCCTCGAACCGCTCGTGGTCCATCGACGACCGGCGCCTGAACTTCCAGTTCGCGACCGAGGTCGCGTACGAGATCAAGGGCGGCAAGAAGGGCCGCCTGTTCAAGAATCCGACGTACACGGGTATCACGTACGAGTTCTGGCGATCGTGCGACGCCGTCGGCGACGAGCGCAGCTACGTGATGCTCGGCACGCCCAACTGCGGGAAGGGCGAGCCCGGCCAGACCGGACATGTCGGGCATGCCGTGCCGGGGGCGCGCTTCCGCGATGTCCAGGTCGGCGTCGGCAAGTGGTAGGCGATCCATGAACGACGACAGGGCCCGCGACGCGCTGGTTCTCGCGGAACGGGTCCTCGCCCACGCCGAGCGCGAAGGCGCATCGGAATGCGAGGCGCTCGTCATGGCCGAGGACGCAGCCCTGACCCGCTTCGCGAACAGCCAGATCCACCAGAACGTGGCAGAGACGAACGTCTCCATCAACCTGCGGTTCGCGGTCGGGAAGCGGGTGGGCGTCGCCTCCTCGGGGCGTACGGACGACGAGGGGATCCGCCGCCTCGCCGCCAACGCCGCCGCGATCGCCCGGGTCGTGGAAGAGCTCGAGGATTGGGGTGGACTGCCCGAGCCCACACCCATCGAGAACGTGCCCGCCGGCTACGCCATGGGCACCGCTGAGGCCTCGCCGGAGCTGCGGGCCGACGGCGTCCGGGCGGTCATCGCCGCGGCCGATGCCGCCGGGGTCATCGGCTACGGCTCGTTCTCGACGGGCACGGAGACGACGGCCGTTGCCAATTCGAAGGGCGTCCGCGCGGCGGGAACGCGGACCGTGGCCCAGCTTTTGACCGTGTCCATGGGGCCGAATGGCGGCACGGGGTACGCGGAGCAGTCCGCGGTCGACGCCACGACCATCGACGCGGCCGCGATCGGCCGGGAAGCGTCGGGCAAGGCGCGCGCGACCGCGAACGCGATCGCCATCGATGCCGGCGACTACCCGGTCGTCCTCGAGGAATACGCCGTCGTGGACCTGCTCGACATGCTCGGCTACCTCGGCTTCTCGGCGCTCGCCGTCCAGGAAGAGCGCAGCTTCGTGGAGATCGGCAAGCGCATCGGCAGCGCTCTCGTCTCGGTCGTGGACGACGGGCGCGATCCCGCCGGCCTCCCGATGGGTTTCGACTACGAGGGTGTGGCCAAGCAACGGGTGACACTGCTCGACGCCGGCGTGTGCCAGGGGGTCGTGTACGACGGTCAGACTGCCGCTCGTGACGGCGTCGCGTCCACCGGCCACGGCCTGCCGGCCCCCAATCCCTACGGCCCTTTCCCGCTCAACCAGGTCATGGCTGCCGGGTCCTCGTCGCGCGAGGAGCTCATCGGCGGTCTGGATCGCGGGCTGTTAGTCACCCGGTTCCACTACACCAATCCCGTCCATCCGAAGCTCGCGATCGTCACGGGCATGACCCGGGATGGCACGTTTCTCGTCGAAGGCGGGCGTATCCTCGGGCCCGTGAAGAACCTGCGCTTCACCCAGAGTTATCTCGATGCGATGGCGGGCACCGTCGCCGTCGCGAGCGAGCGCAAGACCCTGAAGGGCTTTCTCGGAGGGGTCGTCGTGCCAGCGCTCCGTATCGAGAGCTGGTCGTTCACCGGCACCACAGAACACTGATGGATGGCATCGACGCGGACATCTGGGTCTGCGCCGAGTGCCGTTCCGTCAACAACCTGCGCTCCAGGCAGTGCTACCACTGCCGGACGCCTCGCGACGTCGCGGCGGTCGACCCGTCCCAGATCGAGGGGGCCGGCCATGGCAAGCTCCGCGAGATCGCCCTTCCCGAGTACCGGCCGTCCCGGCGCGCGGCATTGCTTGCGTCGGCGCTGCTGATCTTCCTCCCGGTCATGCAGATCGTGACCACCATCGCGGACGCCCTCTTGTTCGCCCGCATCCTCGAGGATCCGGCGTTGCTGAACGACCCGGCGTTCGGTCAGTCCGTGGAATCGCTGGTTGCCGGCTCGATCGCCATCGCCACGCTCGGCGTCGCCGTGCTCGCGTTGGTCGGGTGGGCGTTCTGGCTGAGCCGCGTCGTGGTGGCGATGCCGGCATTGGGACTGGGCTATCCGCCCACGGACGGGTTGATGGCCTTCGTCGAGAACTTCCTGCCGGGCCTGAACCTGTTTCGTGTCCCGGCCATCGTGCGCGATGTCATCCGCCGGCTCGATCCCGAGTCGATCCAGCACGAGGCCCTGATCTTCGTCGCGTGGATCGGGCTGCTGGGCGGCTATCTCGTGCCGCGCTTCACGGTCTATCTCGGGTGGTTCGGCTCGGGCACGCTCGAGGAGGCCGTGCAGGAGACGCTCGTCGTGCAGGCCATTGCCACGGGCATGGTCGTCATCGGCGCCACATTCCTCGTCGTCCTGATCTGGTGGATCGAGAAGCGGATCGTTCGCCGACGCGAGGCCCAGCTGGCGGGCGGCCCGGCACCGGTGGCGGCGGGGGCAGCGGGGTCTGCGCCCGGGATGGGGGGCGTGCCCGGGGCCGGGGCGGCACCCGTCGCGGCGCGGTCGATCGCGGACGCCGCGGCGGCCATCGGGGATCCGTCACCTGCAGCGCCGACTCGCCAGGCAGCGCCGGATCTGTATCGTCCCATCACGGCTGCCACGGGCGCCGCCTCTGTCGCCGGGTCGATAGATGCGCAGACTGAGATCTCCATGGCGCCAATCCCAGTCGAAGGCGCATCGGCCTCACCCGCCTCGGTCCTGCCGCTCGAGGCCACCCCGACCGGTCCCCGGTTGCACCTCCAGGTCGATAGTGGCACGAAGATGATCGCCACCCTCGACGGCGCGTCGGAACCGATCACACTGCGCGAACTGCATGCCGCCGCCGCGGCCCTCGCCCGGGCTGACGGCTCCGCTGTCATCGTGCCGGCAGCCGCGTCGTTCGAGGCACGATCCCTGGCCACGGAAGCCCTCGAAGTCTTCAAGGACGCCCGCGTGCCGGCCACGATGGAAGAGAGGTAGCACGGTGAACCGACAGCGAACGAGTCCTGGCCTATGACGGATATCTGGGCCTGTTCGAACTGCCATTCGATCAACCGGCAGCGGAATTCGACTTGTTACAAGTGCGGTGCGAAGCAGGAGCAAGCGAGCACCGACATCGCCAATGTCCGCACCGAGCAGGCCATCGTGAGTCGGGCGGTCACGCCGTATCGCCGGTCCATCTTGCGAGCGCTCGTCGCGGCGGCGTTCATCGTGGCGTATGCGGTCGTCAGCATCGTCTTGCTCATCGAGAGTCTCGCGTTCTCGAAGTTCATGCGTGACCAGATTCCGGCGATCCTGCAAGGCGAGATCACCACGTTCGATCAGGAGATGCTTCGCGTGATGGAACCCGCGGTCATCCCGGCACTCCTCCAAACCGTCTTCGGCATCGGCGCGCTCCTGTTCTTCGCGGCCTGGTTGAGCCGCGTCGTCATGAATATCCCGGCCCTGGGCGGTGGCACGCCGAACACGACGCCGACCAAGGCCTTCATCTATCCGCTGATCCCGTTCTGGAATCTTCTCAAGACGCCACCCATGATCCACAACGCCCTCTATCGACTGGACCCCAAGGCCGGCGGTTTCTTCATGGTCCTGGTGGCCTGGGTCGGATTGGTCGGGAGCGCGATCGTGGGGTTCTTCATGGGCTGGTGGGTCAACCTCCGGATCGCCACCGTCGCAACCAGGTCGGAGACCCTGGGAGATGCCATCGAGGTCGTCGAGGGTGCATTCGACATGCAGCTCATCGTCGATGTCGTCACCACGATCATGGCCTCCATCGGCGCGATCGTCCTGGTCCTGATCATCTTTCGGATCGAGTCGCGGGCCGCTGCCAGAGATCGTGAGATCCGCAAGACCGCGTTCGCCCAGCGTCCAGAGCCCGGCTCGGTGGAAGCGCGACCGGGCGCTGTCAGCTGGGAAGGCGCGGCCATTGCGGCGGCGGCATCCTCGAATGATCCCGCGAACCAGGCGAGGTCGGAGCCGGTGATGGTTGCCGGCCCCTTAGGGTTCGAGCCGGCGTCGGCACCGACAGAAGACGTCAGTGTCCGACCGGTCGGCTCGGTGGAAGGGGTACGGCCCGGACCGCACCCGGCCGATGACCCGGCGTCAGCCGAGGCTCCGGCGCCAGCCGTCCTGCAGCCGGCTGAACCTGCGGGGCCAGCCGTCCCGCAGCCGGCCGGGCCGCGATTGCACCTCCGTGTCGAAGACGACGGATCGATGATCGCCACGCTCGAGGGAGAGTCGGAGCCGATCACGTTCGACGAGCTGCCCGCGACCGCCGCCGCGTTGGCTCGGGCAGACGGGTCCGCGGTCATCGCCACACCGTCGACGCTGCTTGACGCCGGGTCACCGGCCGAGCGAGCCGCGGGGATCCTCGCAAGGGCCGGCGTCCCGACGATGGTGGAGGCCTGATAGGACTCGGTGCTGCGAATGATCGAGCGGTGAGCTCGGATACGTTTCCCACGACGACCTTCACCCTGCTCGGCCTGCTCGTCGTCCTGCCCGTGGTCGCCTGGAGCAACCGGCGTGATCGGATCGGTCGCGGGCCATCATCCATCCGTCTCCTCTTCGCGGCCTATGTCGTCGTGCTGATCGGGCTCCTGTTCACGCCGTTTCCGCTCCCACCGTGGACCAGGCTGCCGGCCGCGAATCTCGACGGGTACCGGCCGTGGCCATTCCCCTGGGTGAACATCGTGCCGTTCGAGACCATTGGAGTCGCGCTGCGGTTCGGGCTCGACGGGCAGCAGGGACGCGTCCTGGTCGGCAACGTCCTCGCATTCGTCCCGTTCGGCGTCTTCCTGCCGATCATCTGGCCGCGCTGGCGGTCCCTGCCCGCGGTCGTCGGCGCCGGACTTGCGATCTCGCTCGCCCTCGAGACCGTGCAACTTGGCCTGTCCGTGCTGGTCGGCGCGCCGTACCGCGTCGCCGATGTCGATGACATCATCATCAACGTCCTCGGCGTCGCCCTGGGTTACGGGCTGTATCGGCTGGTCAGCCTGTTGCTGCCTCGCGACCCGACGGTCCAACCCGCGAGTTGAACGGAGTCTTGATGCCCGCCTTCGATGTCGATGCCCTGCGCGCCGAATTCCCGGCCCTCGCTCGCGAGCAGGACGGCCGGACGGTCGCGTTCCTCGATGGCCCCGGCGGCACCCAGGTCCCGCAGCGCGTGATCGATGCCGTGGGCGACTACTTCGCCAACGCCAACGCCAACAGCGGCGGCGCCTTCACGACGAGCGAATTGAGCGACGCGATGGCCGACGAAGCACACGCGGCGGTGGCCGACTTTCTCGGTGCCGCGAGCCCGGACGAGGTCAAGTTCGGCTACAACATGACGACGCTCACGCTCCACGTCGGGCGCTCGATCGGCGCGACACTCGGACCCGGCGACGAGATCGTGGTCACGGCCCTCGACCACGAGGCGAATGTCTCGACCTGGGAGGCGATGGCCGCCGACCGCGGGGTGACGGTCCGCAAGGTCGACATCCGCGAGGACGATGTCACGCTCGACCTCGAGGATCTCGAGTCGAAGCTCACGGCGCGGACCAAGCTCGTCGCGGTGGGCTACGCCAGCAATGCCGTGGGGACCATCAATCCGGTCGCCGAGATCGTCGCCCGCGCACATGAGGTCGGGGCGCTCACGTACGTTGATGCGGTCGCGTATGCGCCACACGGACCCATCGATGTCCGCGCGCTCGATACCGACTTCCTGGTGTGCAGCGCTTACAAGTGGTTTGGTCCGCACGTCGGCGCGCTGTACGGCAAGGCCGCAGTCCTCGGTTCGCTGCCTGCCTTCAAAGTGCGCCCGGCGCACGATCGATTCGAGACGGGCACGGCCGCGTTCGAGTCGATCGCCGGAATGCTCGCCGCCACCGACTACCTGCGTGACGTCGGGAGAGCGTACGGCGACGTGACCGGCGCGCCGGGTGCCGGCGAGGCCAGCGAGCGCAGGCGCGAGCTCGTCGCGGGGATGACCGCCATCGTGGCGTACGAGCGTGAGCTGGTGGGCCGGCTGATCGCGGGCCTCGGGGCCATCCCCGGCGTGATGATCCACGGGATCGCCGACTCGGCCCGAGCCGCAGAACGCGCACCGACGGTATCGATCTCGATCGACGGCTTGGCACCGCGCGCGGCTGCGGAGGCGCTCGGGCGCGTGGGAATCTATGTGTGGGACGGCGACTTTTACGCGACGGGGCTCATCGAGCGCCTCGGCAAGGCGGATGTCGGCGGGGTGCTGCGGATCGGGCTGGTCCACTACAACACCGCGGCCGAGGTCGACCGGACGCTCGAAGCACTGGAACGGCTGGCCGGCACGGCCCGGTGACCGAGCGGCCACGCACGCGGGCGATGCTGGCTCGCGGTTTCGATCCGGACGAGTTGCGCCGGATCAAGCGCTTGTGGGTCCGCCACTCCATCGCCGAGGACCGTCGCGACATCGATGGGCTCATCGCCACCCTGGCCGAGGATTGCGTGTACCAGATCGTGCCGACCGGGCAGCGGTGGGAGGGGCATGAGGGTGCGCGGCGGTTCTACGGGGAGCTGTTCGCCGCCTTCCCGGACAACGCGTTCGCCCTGTCGGAGATCGTCGTCGGGCCGCAAGGCGTCTTCGAGGTAGCAACGCTGACCGGGACGAACCGTGGGCCCTGGGCCGGCGTGCCACCGAGCGGGATGGCCGTATCGCTCGAAGTCCTCATCTACTTCCCGTGGGACCCTGCCACGGAATTGTTCACCGGGGAGCGGATCTGGTTCGATCGGGGTGCCGTGGCAGGCTGAGGGCGATTGCTGCGTCCCGGGGGCCGTCGCGGCCCTACCATGCAGCGCATGCCACCCAGTCGGGCTCGAGCGGGCGTCGTCTTCGTCGTCGTCCTGGCCTGGCTGGTCGGCGCCTGCGGTGCGGGCACGGACGCGACGGAGCTGCCGCCGGTCACCGGCGACCCGCCCACGGCACGCATCCCGATCATCGTCGACACGGACGTCGACGTCAGCGACATGGCGGCGCTGGCCGTGCTGTTGCGCGACCCGCGCGTCGACGTACGCGCCATCACGATCGCACCGACCGGAACGGGCGTCACGAACTGCGCTTCCGGCCGCCAGATCGTGGGGTACGTGCTCGAGGAATTCGGGGCCGCCGCGATCCCGTTCGCCTGCGGTCGGGAGGACCCGGGACCCGACGGCCAACGGTTTCCCGACGAGTGGCGTCTCAACGCGGACGAGGGCTGGGGGATGGTGATGCCGCCGCCGTCGAACACGGGTGCCGTGGAGGACGCGGCGACGCTCCTGACGCGCGCCGTGGACGCGAGCCCGAGCTCGCCGACGGTGGTGGCGCTCGGCCCCTGGACCAACCTCGAGGATGCCGTCATCGCCGATCCGACGGTCGCCGACCGGATCGCGGCGATCCACGCGATGGGTGGCGCGATCGACGTGCCGGGCAACGTCATCGTCGACGGCATCACGGCCGATGACGGCCTCGAATGGAACCTCGCCGCCGACCCGTCCGCGGTCAGCGCGGTCTTCGAGACTGCGACGCCGATCAGTCTGGTCCCGCTCGACGCGACCGACGACGTGCCGATCCCGCCGGACCTGCCCGAGCGCCTGACCGAGCACCGGCCGACGGCGGGCGCCGACCTCGTCTTCGAGCTCCTGGCCCGCGTCCCCACGCGCCTGACCGGCGAGGGCCAGCAGCTCTGGGATGAGCTCGCCGCCCTGACGGTCGGCTCACCGGACCTGGTGACCTGGGAGGACGCGCTGCTGCTGGTCGATGAGACCGGGCGGGTCAGCCGGCAGGACGCGGGCCGGCCGGTGCTCTTCGCGACCACGGCGGATCGCGAGGCGGTCGAGGCGGCGCTCGTCGACGCCTTGGCGGTGGGCGCCGACCGAGTGACGCCATTCGAGCTGGCTGGTCAACTCACGGTCCGCTGGGACGGCGCCGCGTGCACCTTCGAGATGCCCGGCGGCCTGAATCCCGGTCTGGCCGCGTTGACGTTCGAGAACACGACGGGCGACCCGGCCGCCGTCCAGATCTTCGGCGTGCGCGAGCCTCACACCTGGGACGAAGTCGTGGCCGCGCTTCCCACCGTCGATCTCGAGACCGACGCGTTGCCCGACTGGATCATCGACGCTGGCGGCGCCTCTGACGAGCCGGGCGCGGGCGGATCCATCACAGGTTCCGTGTCGCTCGAGGCCGGGACCTACGGGCCGGTCTGCATGGTCGGCGTCCCGCCGGACCTGGAGTTGCGTGCCGGGCAGCCGTTCGTGGTCGCCGCGCCCTGACGCTCGCCGCCGCCGATCACGACGCCGACAACATCCAGATACCGGGGTCGGATGCGGCAGGGTCGCCTCCCACCTCGGCGAACGCCTCGACCGCGCGACGCAGGTGGACCATCGCCTCGTCCTCTCGACCCGCGGCGTGCAGCAGGTCGGCGAGATGATTCTCGACGGCCCCCTCGAGGTGACGATCGCCGATCTCATGGCACAGCTGGGCCGCGCTGAGGCCGTGACCCAGGCCAGAGTCGACGTCGCCGGCCGCGGCCTCGGCGAGCGCCAGGCCCGTCAACGCGGCGATCCGCCCGGTCGGGTCCCCCGGATCGGCGGCTGCCACCGCTTGCCGTGACGCCATGCGGGCGCCTTCCGCGTCACCCGAGGCGAGCGCGATGAGGCCGAGCGAGCGGTGCGCCGCCCCGATCGCCGCCGCGTCATGCGCCCTGACCGCCGCGTCGAGGGCGTCCTGCGCCGCATCGAGGGCACCCGGCCCGTCGCCGCCGAGGCGCAGGACGACGCTCCGATCGACGAGGACCCTGGCCACGAAGCCCGGCTCCGTGGCCCCGTCGAGCGCGGCGTCGAGGTGTCGTGCGGCCGCCACGAGGTCGCCGCGTCGGAGGTGGGCTCCGGCGATGGCGTGTTCGATGCCGGGAAGGGACGCTTCGTCGGCCGCGGCCGCGGCGGCCTCGAGGGCGGTGATGGCGCCGGCGTAATCGCCCAACCGCGTCCGCAACCGGCCGATGTCGGCACGCAGGCCCGCGACATCGGGGTGACCCAGGGACAAGGCAGCCTCGTCGTGCTCGATCGCTTCGCGGTTCGCGAAGATCGAGGCCGCGCGGGAACCGGCGAGCCGGAACGCCTCCGCAGCTTCGGCGGATCGACCTCCTTCGCGCTCGTGCGTGGCGATGAGCGCCAGGCGAGCCAGGTCTTCGGGACCACTCTTCGCGAGGTCCAGCCGCAGGGCGTCCGCGACGCGTCGATGCAGCAAGCGACGCCGCGTCACGCTGGTCGACTCGTAGGCCAGGTCGCGGAGACCGCCGTGGGCGAAGTCGAACCCGGCGCCGGACTCCCGCACGAGGCCACGCCGCAGCGAATCATCGAGCGCGTCCACGGTCTCGCCCTCGGATCTGCCGCTCGCGTGACGGACCGTGCCAAGGTCGAACGACCGCCCGATGACGGACGCCGCCGCGAGCACCTGGCCGGTCGTCTCACCGGCGGCGGCCAGCCGTGCGCGCAGAACGGCCCGGACCCCGATCGGCATCGTCGTGAGCGCCGCCTCGCCGGTGGCGAGCGCCTCGACAACGTAGAGCGGCAGGCCCTCGGACGCCTCGACCAGCCGGTCGATGACGTCGGGGTCCGTGGTCGTTGGCGCAGCCAGCTCGGCCACCGCGCCACGGTCCAGCCGGCCCAGCTCGACGACCACGGTCGGAGCCGCCGTGAGGCGCCGGACGACGGGATCGGTCAGCTCATCCAGCTCCTCTGGACGCCAGGTCAACAGCACGAGGATCGGGCGTCCCGAGAGGCGAGGCGCCAGGTAGTCGAGGGCTTCCAGGGTCGCCCCGTCGGCCCACTCGAGATCATCGAGCCAGATGCACCCCGGCACCGGGCCCCCGGTCAGCGCCGTCAGGCCGTCCGCGATGGCGGCCACGAGCCGAGCATGGGCGCCCGGACCGTCGGCACGGGTCGTGGGTGAACGACCGCCGGGACCGATGGCCGGCAGAAGGCGGGCGAGCTCGGACCGGACGCCCGGGTCGCCGAGGCGCTCGAGGGCGCCCGGTTCCGCGATCGCGGATCGCAACAGCTCCACGATCGGGCCGTAGGCGATGGTCCGTTCGCCGGGATGTGCCCTCGCTGCGAGCACCGTGCCGCCTCGAGCGCGGATCCGTTCGGCGACCGCCTCGGCGAGCCGGGTCTTGCCGATGCCGGCCTCGCCGATGAGCGCGGCGATCCGACCCGGACCGGCCGTATCCGCCGGGCAGGCTGCCAGGAGCCGATCCAGCGCATCATCCCGGCCGACGAGGATCGAGGCCGGCGGGAGAGCACCTGGTCCCGTGGTGCTGGTCGTCCGACGCGGACCCGGCCCCGGGGCCGGCGCACTTGGCGCGTCGAGAGGCTCGTCCGGCGCGTCCCGGATCACCTCGTACCGCTGGCTGGTGGACGCGAGCGGCGCCACCCCGAGCTCGCGATCCAGGATCGCGACACACAGCCGATACTGGCGAAGCGCCGCGGCTCGATCCCCCGACCGGGCGTACAGATCCATCAACCGGAGATGCCCGGCTTCGTCGAGCGGATCGAGATCCAGACGATCGGAGGCTGCGTCGATCGCACCCGGCAGATCGCCGGCCGCCAGGTTCGCCTCGGCCAGCTTGTCCAGCACCGACATGACGGTCCGTTCCACGGCGACCGCCCGCGCCGCCCGCCAATCATCGAACTCCGGGCTGTCGCGAAGGTTGAAGCCGGCCAGGAACGGACCACGAGCCAGGGCGGCGGCGGCGGCGAGCGACCGCCTCGAATCCGACCCGCCGAGGCGCTCCAGGTCCGCGAGGTCCACCCGAACACGCGCGGGATCGAGCGCAACGCGAGAGCGATCGACGAGGACCGACTCAGGCCCGGCGGCCGCGCGGAGCGAGGACAGGGTCCGCCGCAGCGCGCCGTTCGCAGCCGATGCATCCGAATCGGGCCAGAACATCGCCGCGAGCTCGTCCCGAGCGAACGCTCGCCCCTCCGCGCCCAGCAGGGCGAGGATCGCCACGGCCTTGCGGGTATCCACCACGAGTGGGGCACCGTCCACCAGCACCTCGGGCGGGCCGAGCAGCCGGATGTCGAGAGGTGGCGACAGCTCCTTGGTCACTGCGTAACGGTACTCATTCTCCGGGCGGTCTCGTAACGTTCCTGTGACGTGGACGGAGGATGATGCGCCTATGACCCACTTCGGGCCTGCGAGGAGCCCCTTGGCGCTTCGGGGCTGCGCGCCGTGATTCGACGCCTCGCTCGGCCGTTCGCGATCGTCGGATCGCTGATCGCGCTGGCCGCGGCCATCGCCGCGTTCATCCTCCGCATCGGCGATCCTGCGCCACTCCTTCCCGGATCGTTCGGCTTCGGGCCGACGGCACTCGTCGGCATGGAGCTCCTCGGCGTGACGTTCGCCGTCGTCGGGGCGCTGCTCGTCGTCCGCCGCCCAGGGAATGCGGTCGGCTGGTGCATGGTGCTGATCGGCGATGGTTACGCCCTCGGAGGCCTCGGCGCCGCCATTACCGCCTCGGCGGCGGCTGACGGACCGGCGGGAGCCGCGACGGCCGCACTTGCCGGCTGGTTCACCGTGTTCGTCACCACCATCGGGGGCCTGGTCTTCGTGCTCGGGTTCATCTTCCCGACCGGTCGTGGCCACAGCCCAGCCTGGGATCGATTCATCCGGCTCGGTGCGATCTGGTTCCCGGTCATTTCCCTCTTCACCTTCCTGATCCGACCCGGGCCGCTCCACCTCTTCTCGACGATCGAAAATCCCTTCGGGATCGGTCCGGACCTGCGACCGTTACTTGGGGCGAATGTCTCGCAGGCGATTGCGGCGTGCTCCGCGATCGTCGTTCCCGTCCTCGCGTTCTCGCTCGTCTCGCGCTACCGCATGGCGAACACCATCGGTCGACAGCAACTGAAGTGGTTCGTCCTCGCGATCTTCGTGACGATCGTCGGCGTTGGAGCCGCGGCCGTAGGCGCGGTGCTCACCAACGAACCCCCGGAGGCCGGTTTGGTCGTCTTCGGATTTGCAGGATCGCTCGTTCCGGTCGCGATCGGGATCGCCATCCTCCGCCACGGCCTGTACGACATCGATCGGCTGATCAGCCGGACGGTGGTCTACGGGGCGATCACCGCCGTGCTGGCCATGGTCTTCGGTGTGGCCGCGCTCGTGCTGGGGGTCGTCCTCAGCACGGTCGGCGAGGGGCAGACGATCGCCGTCGCGGGCTCGACGCTGCTCGTGGCGGCGTTGTTCGGTCCGCTCCGGCGGCGCGCCCAGGCGATCGTGGACCGCCGCTTCGATCGGGCGGGGTATGACGCCGCCCTGACGGTCGAGACGATGACTACCCGGCTGCGCGACGACGTGGATCTTCGCCGAGTGGAGGCGGATGTGCTTGGCGTAGTGGACCGGACGTTCCACCCGGCATCCGCCGGAATATGGATCCGGGAGACGACCCGATGAGAGCCAGGCGGGGGGTGGCGCTCGCATGCCTCGCCCTCGCGATCGGCGGTGGGGTCGGCGCGGTCGTGATCCGAGTCGTCTCCGGGGCACCGTTTCTGCCTGCCGCATTCGGGTTCGGTCCGGCCGCCATGGTCGGCTTCATCGTGCTGGGCATGAGTTGGGCATCCGTCGGCGCGTTCCTCGTCATGCGTCGCCCAGAGAACGCCGTCGGCTTGCTGATGGTCGTTGCAGGAGCGGGCTATGCCTCGACGATGTTCTTCGCCGCGCTGGTGTTCGCATTCGCGTTCGATGGGACTGCTCGGAGTGACCGTTTGGCGGAGATGGCCGCCTGGGCCACGCTGCTGGCAAATCAGGTCGGCGCCTTCGGGTTCCTGATCCTCTTCATCTTCCCAACGGGCCGAGCGCAGTCGCAGCGATGGGCATGGTTCACGCGGTTCGCCGCGCTGATGATGCTGGCAGCCAGCGCGGTCGTCCTCATCCAACCCGGCCCTCTCCATCTCACCCCGACCCTCGACAATCCATTCGCGATCGGTCCCGACCTCCGCGGCGATCAGCCGTTCTCACCGCTGTTCACGCTCTTCTCGGTGATCGCGGCGCCGGCGATCCCCGTCGCGCTCGCGATGCGCTACCGGATGGCCGGCCACACCGAGCGGCAACAGCTCAAGTGGTTCGCGCTCGCCGGGGTCGTCGCGATCGCCGGCGTCGCCTTCGCGGGCTGGGGGGCGATGCTGAACGGCGGCTCACCGGGTGAGGTCGGGCTGGTGGTCTACTCGTTTGGCGCCGCGTTCGTGGCTGTAGCCATCGCGATCGCCATCCTGCGCCACAACCTCTACGACATCGACCGCATCGTCAGTAGGACGATCGCGTACGCGCTCGTCAGCGCGATCGTCGCGGTCGTGTTCGGCGGGGTGGTGGTCCTGCTGTCGACGGCGCTCGCATCCTTCGCCCAGGGACAGACGGTCGCCGTAGCTGCTTCGACTTTGGCCGCGTTCGCCGTCTTCCAGCCGGTGCTGCGACGCGTTCGCCATGATGTCGATCGAAGGTTTCACCGGGCCCGCTACGACTCGGACCAGACGGTGGCGAGCTTCTCGGCGCGGCTGCGAGACCAGATCGACCTGGCCCATCTGCGCGTGGATCTCGATTCGACGATCCGCGCGGCCATGGCACCAAGATCGGTGGAGATCTGGCTCCGGGACAGCCACCGATGATGACCCGGACAGCCATCATCGGGGTCGCGTGGTCTGCGGCCGTCATGGGCGCCGTGATGATGGCGGTCGTTGCGAGCTCCGGGGTCATCCTCGTCGGGACCGGATTTTCGCTCGGGTTCGCTGGGTTGGCGGCCGCGAGCATCTCCGACGCGACGGTTGGTGCCATGCTGACGCTACGACGTCCCGGGAACATCGTCGGCCTCATCCTCCTGCTTGCTGGCACCCTGCTGCCGGTCACGTTCCTCGGGTTCATCGGCGGAGCGGTGCCTACGGTCGGAGGGGACAGACAGGACGTCGCGGCGGGCCTCTCCGCGGTGGTCGGCTCGCTCGGGATCACGCCGACCCTGATCATCGCGGGACCACTGCTGGCCCTGGTCTTCCCGGACGGGCGGCTCCCGGGCCGGCGCTGGAGATGGCCGGCGGGAGTGATCGCGGCCGCGGTGGCCGTCGGCTCGGCGATCATGGCGCTGCGCCCAGGACCTGTTGGCGACAGCCTCGCCGACAATCCGTTCGGCGTCGCCGGTTTCTCCGGATCCGAACCGATCTGGGAGTTCGCACTTTCGCTCACCCTCGCCGCCGTTCCGGCCGCCATGCTCCTCGCGCTGGCCGCAGTGATCGTGCGCATCCGCCGCAGTCGAAGTGTCGAACTCGCGCAGCTCAACTGGTTCGTCGCTGCGAACGTCGCCACGGGAGGACTACTCACCCTCAGCTTCGTTGATGGCGCGACGGACCCGACGGCATTCGACATCCTCGCCATGTGGTCGCTCTCCCTGCCACCGATCGCCGTCGGCATCGCGATCATGCGCTACCGCCTCTTCGAGATCGACCGACTGATCGCGCGGACGGTGTCATGGGCCGTCGTCACCGGGGTGCTGGTGATCGGCTTCGCGGCTGGGGTCGTGGCCCTGCAGGCCATCCTTGACGACTTCATCCAGGGCCAGACTGTCGCGGTGGCCGCGTCCACGCTCGTCGCCTTCGCGCTCTTCCAGCCGCTTCGGCGGCGGGTGCAGGCGGCTGTCGATCGCCGCTTCGATCGGGCTCGCTATGACGCCCAGCGCACGGTGGCGGAATTCTCCGATCGGCTGCGCGAGGAGGTCGATATCGCCACGGTCACCACCGACCTGCACGCGACGATCCGGGATGCCGTCAAGCCCACGTCGGTATACCTGTGGATCCGCGAGGGGAGATCGTGAAGGCGCGCTCGACCTTCGTCGCCGTCGCCTGGCTCGCGGCCGTCGCCACGGTGATGCTCGCCTTCGCGGTGCGCCCGGCCGCATTCGCCGGGAACGGCGCCGTCCTGGTCTTCGCTGGAGTGGCGCTGGGCGTCATAACGAACGCTAGCGTGGGCGCGGTCCTCATGCTCCGACGCCCTGGGAACGTCATCGGCGCGGTCCTGATGGTCGCGGGGGGCCTGACGGCGGTCACCATCTTCGGGTGGGTCGGCGGAGCCGCCCTCGCCGAGCAACGCGGGCCGCACGACACGATCGCGGGGGTCATGTCGGTCGTCGGCGCGGTGGGCTTCCTCCCATCGTTGGTCATGGCGGGGCCGCTGTTGGCCCTCCTGTTCCCGACAGGACGACTTCCGGGCCCGCACTGGAGGTGGTTGCTCGCAGGGATCGTCGTCGCGGGCGTGATCGGCTCGACGATCGTCGTCGCTCGGCCGGGACCGATCGTCGGCACCAAGGTGGACAGCCCGTTCGGCATGAGCGGCTTTTCGGGATCGGAGGCCTTCTGGCCGATCGGCCTGACCCTGGGCATCGCCGCACTGCTCGTGGCGCTCGTGCTCGGGGTCGCAGCCGTCACGATGCGTTTCCGTCGCTCTCGGGGGGTCGAACGAGCGCAGCTCAAGTGGTTCGTGGCGGCGAACGTCGCCGTTGGCACGCTCGTGATCCTCGGCCTCGCCGATGGCGGGTTCCTCGGCCTGGTGGCGGGCACCGACCCGACGATCCTCGACCTCCTCGCCTATGCGAGCTTCACGCTCCCACCGGTGGCGGTCGGGATCGCGATCCTCCGATACCGCCTCTTCGAGATCGACCGACTGATCGCGCGCACGCTGTCGTGGGCCGTCGTCACCGGGCTCCTCGTCATCGGATTTGGCGTGGCGCACGTTGCGCTGCAGGCTGCCCTCGCCGGATTCCTGCAAGGGCCCACCGTTGCGGTCGCGGCGTCCACGCTCGTGGCCTTCGCGCTGTTCCAGCCGATTCGGCGGCGCGTGCAATCGGCCGTGGACCGCCGATTCGATCGAGCCCACTACGACGCGCAGCGAACCGTGGCCGAGTTTTCCGATCGGCTGCGCGCCGAGCTCGACTTGGCCGCGCTAAGCGGCGACCTGGACACGACGATCCGCGACGCGATCGCGCCGCGGTCGATCGGCATCTGGCTGCGGCAGAGCCGGCGATGACGGAGCGCCCGACACCGCATCGCCTCGGGAGATTCTCGTTCACGTTGATCGCGGCGTCGATCACGGCATCCGTCGCGATCTCGCTCGCGATGGACGTCGTGCTGATCCGCTACTCGACCGACGCCAGGGCGGTGGTTGCCGTGGGCACCGCGATCTTCAATGGCACGGCGATCCTCCTTTCGCTGGTCGGCGGCATCATCGAGTGGCAACGGCCGGGCCATGCGATCGGGCGGCTGCTGATGCTCGCGGGGCCGCTCTACGCGCTCGTCTCGGCGGGCTGGAGCACACTCAACCTGCTCCAACCGCGGATCGACCCCTTTGCCTACCAGGTCGTCAGTTGGACCGAGTACCTGCTCTCGTGGCCAGCCGTCGCGCTCATCATCGGCTGGATCCCCCTCCTCTTCCCGACCGGCCACCTTCCCGGCCCCAGATGGCGCGTGCCCGCCCTGGCCACTCTGAGCCTGTTCGGTATCGGCCTGATCGCCACGGCGTTCCGCCCCGGACCGTTTGTGACCGGGTTCGACCTGGTGAACCCGTTCGGCGTCGACTGGTGGCCCATCGTGCTGCAGCCCCTCGTCGATGCGGTCCCGCTCGTCGTCCTGGCGACGCTCCTTATGGGAGTGGCGGCGGTGATCATCCGCTATCGTCGCGGCGATCGGATCGTCCGCCTGCAGATCCGGTGGTTCGTCACCGCTGTGGCCCTCATCCCACTCGCAGGTCTGGGCATCCTCATCGAGCTGGCCCTGCGCACCTTGACTGGTGCGGGGGCCGACGCACCGAACAGCCTCATCACCGTCTCGGTCTCCTACGCGGTCGTCCTCGCCTTGCCGATCGCGATCGGGATGGCGGTGACGCGCTATCGCCTCTACGAGATCGATCGGCTCGTCAGCCGGACGATCGGGTGGACTCTCGTCACCGGGATCCTGGTGACCGTGTTCGGAGCCACGGTGATCGGCCTCCAGGCCGTGCTCGATCGGGTCATGCAGGGCCAGACCCTCGCGGTCGCGGCCTCGACCCTCATCGCGTTCGCCCTCTTCCAGCCGGTGCGCCGACGCGTGCAGGCGATCGTCGACCATCGATTCGATCGCGCCCGCTACGACGGCGACCGCACCGCAGCGGCGTTCGCGGAGCGCCTCCGGGAGCAGGTCGACCTCGCGGATCTCGAAGCCGACATCGCCGGTGTCGTGGACGGTGCGCTGCGCCCGACGACCGTCGGGGTGTGGATCCGCGGGCGCGCACAACGCGGCCCGGCATGACGGCCGCATTTCTACGGTCCGCGCCCCGGAATGCCCAGGTGAAGACCGCGGCCACGGTCCTGGTCGGCGTCCAGTTCGTCCTGGGATGCGCGCTTGCCGCGTATGCGGCGTCGGCCATGCTGCTCGCCGGAAAGCCAGGGGCCCTCTCCCTGGTGATCCTCCTGGCGGCCTACGCGCCGTACGCCGGCGTCGGTTCCATCCTGGTGATCCGGCGGCCGCGGAATCCGATCGGTTGGCTGCTCCTGGCGATCGGCTGGACGTTCGCCGTCTCCTTCCTGCCCATCGATGCGACCGCATACGAGCTGCAGACCCTGACGGCGTCCCCGCTCCACCAGGCGATCGCATGGCTCACCGCCTGGACCGTGTCGTTCACGTTCGCGTTGTTCGCCACGCTCGCCTTTTCGTTTCCCACCGGCAAGCTCGTCGAAGGTCGATGGAGGCGACTGGCGGGGCTCGTGCTCGCGCTGATCTGGACGCTGGTCATCGTCTCCGCGTTCTGGCCGGTGCTGACGGTGGAACCGCGAGGCCGTTCAGGGATCGTCGAGATCCCCAACCCGATCGGCCTCCTGCCACCGACCGTCCTCGGGATCGGCCTACCCTCCCAGATGGCCGGAACGGCCCTGTTGCCGTTCATCCTGGTCGCGTCAATCGCGGCAATCGCCGGTCGCTATGCCGGTGCGCGCGACCTGGAGCGGCTACAGATCCGCTGGCTCGCAGGGGCGTTCGCGTTGATCGCGGTCGCGGTGCCCATCGGTTTTCTGATCTGGGCCTTGGGCGACGCAACCGGCGTGATCGCATGGGTGCCCGCGTCAATCGCGTTCATGCTTCCACCCATCGCCATCGGCATCGCTGTGACCCGCTACCGACTGTACGAGATCGACCGGCTCGTGAGCCGCGGCTTGTCGTGGGCGGTGGTCAGCGGATTGCTGCTGGCGGTCTACGCCGGAGCCGTTCTCGTCCTGCAAAGCCTCCTCGGTGACCTGATCCAGGGCCAGACCGTGGCCGTGGCCGGTTCCACGCTCCTCGCCGCCGCGCTGTTCCAGCCGCTCCGACGGCGGGTCCAGGTGGCCGTCGACCACCGCTTCAACCGCGCCCGTTACGACGCCGATCGGACGGCGGCCGACTTCGCCGAGCGGCTTCGCAGCGAGACCGACCTAGCCTCCGTCAGCGGCGACATCGCCGGCGTCGTGGACACCGCCCTCCGCCCTACCACCATCGGCGTCTGGATCCGCCCAGCGCGCCAGACAGCACCGTAACGATTCCCGGACGACCGACCGCCAGCATGAGGCTCGAGATGACAGCCCTGACCCGTCCGATCCGCCGCTTGCTCGGTCAAACCGCGCCCGCCATCGAGGCTGCGCCGGCCACACGCACAGCGGAACCGATCGCCGAGGCGTCGCCGACCGTTGACGCAGCGACCAGCACGATCGGCATCGACATCGCCGAGAGCGATCCCCTGCTCGCGTACCTCCAGTCGGCACCGGGTCCGGTCGACCTCGCCCGGCTCGAGCTCGAGTCGCCGGCGGTCACCGCGCTTCGCGATGCGGGCGTGGCGCTGATCGTGCCGCTCGTCTCCCAGGGCGAGCTCATCGGCACGCTCAATCTCGGCCCGCGCCTCTCGGAGCAGGACTACTCGACCGACGACCGCCGGCTCCTCACCACGCTCGCGGCGCAGGCCGCGCCCGCGATCCGCGTCGCCCAGCTCGTTCGCGAGCAGGCGCACGAAGCGGCCGAGCGCGAGCGCATGGAACAGGAGATGCGCGTTGCGACCCTGATCCAGCAGCAGTTCCTGCCCCGCGAGCTGCCGAGCCTGCCCCAATGGCAGATCGCCGCGTACTACGGCCCGGCGCGAGCCGTCGGTGGCGACTTCTACGACTTCATCGAGATGCCGGGCGGGCGCCTGGGCATCGCCGTCGGCGACGTCACGGACAAGGGCGTGCCGGCGGCGCTGGTCATGGCCCGCACGCACTCGATCCTGCGGGCAGAAGCCAGCCGGAGCGACTCGCCGGGCGAGATCCTGGCGCGCGCCAACGCCCTGCTCGAGCCAGAGATGCCGGCCCGGATGTTCGTGACGTGTCTCTTCGCGATCCTGGAGCCCGAGACGGGCCGGATCGTCATGGCCAACGCCGGCCACAACCTCCCGTACATCCGCACGGACGACGGGGTCATCGAGCTCCGTGCGACGGGGATGCCGCTCGGACTCATGCCGGACATCCGCTACGAAGAGACCGAAGGCGTCATCGCCCCGGGCAGCAACGTCCTGCTCTACTCGGACGGCCTGGTCGAGGCCCACGACGTGACCCAGCAGATGTATGGCTTCCCGCGACTGCGGGAGGCGATGACCGTCGACGACGCCGGCAGCGAGCTGCTCGATCGACTCCTCGAGACGCTCCACGAGTTCACCGGCGCCGATTGGGAGCAGGAGGACGACATCACGCTCGTGACCCTGCGGCGCGCCTCGGGCGTGTCGGACCAGACCGGGGAAGCCCCGACGATGACGAGCGCTTTCTCGATCCCCGGCGAGGAGGGCAACGAGCGACTGGCCATGGACCGGGTCGGTGGCGCCGTCGCGGACCTGGGCATCTCGCCCGCACGCCTCGAGCGCTTGAAGACCGCCGTCAGCGAAGCGACGATGAACGCCATCGAATACGGCAGCCAGGGCCGGGCCGACGTGCCGGTGGACGTCGAAGTCGAGGCCACGCCGGACGCCGTGATCGTGCGGATCACCGATCGCGCCCTGTCGGGCGCGGTGCCGGAGGACGCCGAGACGCCGGACATCGACCTGAAGCTGGCCGGTGCCCAGAAGGCGCGCGGTTGGGGGCTCTTCCTGATCCAGAACATGGTGGATTCGATGGACGTGACCACGGACGGGTCGACCCAGACGGTCACCCTGACGATGGCGCGGAAGGAGCCGACCGATGGATGAGCGACGCTTCGGAGCCGAGGTGACGGAGATCCCGGACGAGGTCCGGATGCGTCTCAGCGGCGACCTCAACGCTCGAGCTGACGAGACGCTCGCGGCTGCGTACGAACGCGTCGTGGCCCTCGGTCCGCGGCGGGTGAGCCTTGACTTCGGCCACGTCGGCTACATCAACAGCACGGGCATCGCGCTCGTCGTCCGGCTCCTGGCGGAAGCGCGCCGGGATGGCCGAGCGGTACGGGCCGTCGGCTTGACCGAGCACTACCGAGAGATCTTCCGGATCACCCGCCTTTCGGACTTCATGGAGATCGTGGAAGGAGACGCCGCATGAATGCCACCTCCGTGGCTTTGGACCGTAGCGGGCCGGTCGCGACGATGCGCATCGCGGGCGACATCACCTCGTCAAGCGAAGCCGAGCTGATGGCCGCCTACACGCAGGCGGTCGACGGCGGCGCGCCCGCGATCGTCCTCGACTTCCGCGGGCTCGAGTACATGAACAGTGGTGGCATCGGGCTGCTCGTCACGCTGCTCGTGCGGGCCCAGCGCGGCGGCATCCGCCTGTTGGCCAGCGGCCTCTCCGAGCATTACCGCGAGATCCTGGCATTGACCCGCCTCGACGAGGCGATCGAGATCCACGAGGACGAAGCGGCGGCCATCGCCGCCGTGAAGGTGTGACATGACGATCACCGACAAGATCCCGCCGCCAGCGCCTGCGGCGCATACGACCCGTGACGGCGCCCATTGGGCGAAGCCCGTCGATCGGCTCTCGGCCCAGGTGGTCGGTGCCGGCGTGGATAGCGTGACGGGCAAGCGCGTGGCGAACCCGCTCCAGGGGTTCGGGCAGATGTGGCAGAAGACCTTCCGCGTTCCGCTCGAGGGCTCGACGATGAGCCCCCAGGAAGTCATCGTGATCTGGAAGGAGCGGTTCGCGACGTTCTGGCCCAAGGCGGGCCGGTTCTATGCGCCGCTGGCCGGGATCGTGCCCGGAGAGGTCGCCCTGCTCGACATCAGCCCCATGCCGGGCTCCCCTGTCACACTGTCCACCGGCGTCATGGTCATCTACGCGGACGACGAGTCATTCACGTTCATCTCGCCCCAGGGCCACATGTTCTCGGGGTGGATCACCTTCTCGGCCTATCGCGATGGAGACATGACGGTCGCCCAGGTCCAGGCCCTGGAGCGCACATCGGATCCCTTCGACGAACTCGGCCTGATGTTCGGGGGCCGGCGAATGATGGAGACCTTCTGGCGAGAGACGCTTGGCAACGTGGCCCGGGCGATGGGCACCATGGAACCAGCCGTGGTTTCGGAGGCCGTGTGTGTCGACAAGCGCCGCCAGTGGCGCCAGGCGACCAATGTCCGCAACAGCGCCACGCTTCGGTCCATGCGCCACATGTTGACCGCACCAGCCCGCTGGATCACCGGCCGAAGCTAGGGTCGGGCGCCGGATGACGACGCCCGATCTCGATGCCATCGTCGTCGGGGCCGGCCCAAATGGCCTCGCCGCGGCCCTCACGCTGGTGCGCGCGGGCAGATCCGTACGCGTGTACGAGGCGGCCCCGACGATCGGTGGCGGTACCCGGACCGAGGAACTGACGCTCCCCGGGTTCCGCCACGACGTGTGCTCGACGATCCTGCCGCTGACCGCTGCCTCCCCGTTCTTCCGCACCATCGACTGGGACGCCCATGGCGTGGAGCTCATCCATCCCGACGCACCACTCGCCCATGCCCTCGATGGCGGGCGCGCGGCGGTGCTGGAGCGCTCGTTCACGGTGACCGCGGCGGGCCTGGACCGCGACCGTCGGACCGACGACGGCGGCGCCTGGCTGCGGTTGTTCGGGCCGCTCGTCCGCGATGCACGGAAGCTGTCGAAGGAATTGCTCGGTCCCGTGGTCCACGTGCCGCGCCACCCACTGGCCCTCGCGAGGTTCGGCCTGCCGGCGCTGCGCTCAGCGGAGAGGCTGGCCCGCGCCCGCTTCCGCGGGGAGCCGGCTCGGGCGCTGTTCGGGGCCCTTGCGGCGCACTCGATGGTCGCGCTCGACCGGCCGTTATCGGCATCGTTCGGGCTCGTGCTGGGGATGTACGCCCACGCCGTGGGCTGGCCGATGATCCGCGGGGGGTCTGCCGCAGTGACCGACGCCCTGGCTGCCGAGCTCCGCTCCCTCGGAGGCGAGATCGTGACCGGCGAGCGCGTGGACAGCCTGGACGATCTCCCAGCGGCACGAGCCGTGCTCTTCGACACGACCCCACGGGCAGCGGTGGCCATCGCCGGCGACCGGCTGCCAACGAAGACGCGGTCCACGTACGAGGCCTTCCGCTACGGCTCGGGCGTGTTCAAGGTGGATTGGGCGCTCGATGGCCCCATCCCGTGGATCGCCGACGGCCTCCGGCGCGCGGGCACGGTCCACCTTGGCGGAACGCTCGACGAGATCGCGCAGTCGGAATCGGAGGTCGCGGCCGGCCGTCACGCGGACCGGCCATTCACGCTGCTCGCCCAGTATCACCCGTGGGATCCGTCCCGCGCGCCGGCCGGCAGGACGACGGCCTGGGCGTATTGCCACGTGCCCTCGGGATCCGAGGTGGACATGACCCGCCGGATCGAGGCCCAGATCGAGCGTTTCGCCCCCGGGTTCCACGACCTGATCCTCGCTCGGGCCACGCACGCGCCGGCGCAGATGGAGGCCCACGACGCGAACTACATCGGCGGCGACATCAACGCCGGCATCTCGAACATCCGCCAGACGCTCTTCCGACCTGTTCCGAGTCTGGATCCGTACCACGCTGGACCCGGGCTCTACCTGTGTTCCTCGTCGACCCCGCCGGGCGGCGGGGTCCACGGCATGAGCGGCTACCACGCCGCCCGGTCCGCCTTACGTCACGAGTTGCGCTAAGGCGCGACCGGGCCGTCGTCGGGGTCGAGCAACTCGCGCCGGAGCCACCAGCCCAAACCCAGGGCACCGACAGCCGGAAGCAGGGCCCAGACAACGAGCAGCCCGGACAGCACGAGCAGAATCAGCTGCACGTCGGCGAGGCTCTCCTCGATCGAACCCGCGCGTAAGCCGTCCGCGACGCCGTCCAGCTCCGTCCCCAGGGCCTGCAGCCGCGTCGAGTTCTCGAGCAACGCCGTCCGGTTGGCGTCGAGGTCCGCCGCGATCACCTCGAGCCGGCCGTCCAGGCCTTCGAGATCGGCCGCCATCTGACCGAACAGGTTCGCAGCGTCCGCCAGCGGTCGAGCCCCGAGGATGTTGATCGCCGCCAGCTGGCCCTGGACCAGGGTCAGGTTGGAACGCAGGTTGGCGACCGTCGCTGCGGTCTGGCGGACCGCGGGCGGTGTCCGCTCCAGCGTCCCGGAGAACGACGTCGCCGACGTCCCCATGCTCGCCAGCACGTTCGCCGTCTCATCCAACGTCGAGACGATCGATTCGACCTGCTCCCCCGTCCGGTCGGCCACGGCGCCGACACGCCCGCCAACCCACGCCAGCGCGAACGCGCCCATGAAGGCAAGTGCCAGCCCGATGAGCCCGTACGCGATGAGCCCAGTGCTCAGCCGGCGCAGCCCGCGACGCAACGTGAGCGGCCGCCGGGCAACCACCTCCGGCGCAGGGACATTCACCTAGCGCCAGGCGGATCTGGCGGCGTCCGGGTACAGGCGCACCCGCCGGTACGGCTCCCGGCCGCGCGACCGCGACACGAGGTTGGCTCGCTCGGCCATCTGGTGCTGCAGCCGCCGGATGTACGCGTTCTGGGGTGAAAGCTCGACGGGTTCGGCCGAGGTCAGCACGACCTCGATGGCGTCCTCCGTCTCGCGCATCGCGGCCTCGCGCGGATCGATCTCGAGGGAGAAGATCGACGTCAGGCTGGTCTGCATCTGCGGGACGGTGTTGCTCTTGAGGACGTAGATCGGCATGGCGCGCTCCTCCGCCTCGCGCAGGAGCGGTGTCTTCTGCTTGTACTCGTTCTTGAGCGTCATCACGACGTCGGCCTCGTCCACGTCCCGGGCGATCACCACCGGCAGCCCGAGGTCGCGGACGGCCTGCTCGAGACGCTTACGGCTGACGCCCTGAGGCAGGACCCGCAGAGTCGGCAAGGGCGAGCCGCCGTGGACGAGCACCGTCTCGCCGTTCCGGCCCTCCTCCGCCCCGAGCGGCAACGCATCGAGGTCGTCGTCCTCCTCGAGGGCCTCGGCGTTGATGGGCGCCGTGCCCTCATCGGCCTTCAGGGTCTGGAGGGCGCGTGCGGCCTGGTCGCGCCAGGCCTTCTGGCGCTCGAGCTCGCGGGCCTCGCGGGCACGGGTCTCCAGGGCCGTCGACGTGGCCCCTCGCTCCAGCGGCCCGCGGTCCGCGATCTCACCGGAGACGAACGGCGTCTCCGGTCCCCGCGATGCGATCCGCTCGCCGGGCATCACGCCCGATGCGCCGCCCTCCGAGACAGGCCCGCGCGGCGCGCTTTCGCGACCGGAGCCACCACGCGTCTGGCGCCAGCCACCGGAGGCGCCGGGTCGATACCCCGGTCGGAACCCACCGCGCTCGGCCTCCCGAAAGCCGCCGGCCGTCCGCGCCGAGCCATCGCCCCGCCAGCCCGGCTCCATCCGCCACGGCGAGCCGGCGCCGACCAGGCCGGCGAAGCGCTCGGCCCCCAGCTGCTCGCGCGGCGATGGCCGGGGCCGTCCCTGCGATCGATGCACGCCTTCCTCGTCACGCCATCGCAGCTCGGGCGCCACGGCGTCCCCGCGCAGCAGCGCATCGATCGTGTCCGCGACATCGCTGTGGACGGCGACACGCTCACGGTCCTGGATCTCGACGATGACGTCGAAGGTCGGCGGGGCCTTGCGCTCGAGCACGCTCTTCTGGGTGCGCCGGCGGCGCGCCTCCTCGTCGCCGAGGGTCACGCTCTGGATGCCGCCGATGAGGTCGGACAGTGTCGGGTTGAGCATCAGGTTGTCGAGGTTGTTGCCGTGCGCCGTCCCGATCAGCTGCACGCCGCGCTCGGCGATCGTGCGAGCAGCCTGCGCCTCGAGCTCGGTCCCGATCTCGTCGATGACGATGACCTGGGGCATGTGGTTCTCGACCGCCTCGATCATCACCTCGTGCTGGAGCGAGGGCGTGCGCACCTGCATCCTGCGGGCCTTGCCGATGGCCGGGTGCGGGATGTCGCCGTCGCCGGCGATCTCGTTGCTGGTGTCGACGACCACGACGCGCTTGCCCAGGTCGTCCGCCAGGACGCGGGCAGCCTCGCGCAGCATCGTGGTCTTGCCGATACCCGGGCGACCCATGATCAGGATCGACTTCCCGGTCTCGACGAAGTCCGTGATGATCTCGATGGTTCCGTACACGGCCCGGCCGATGCGGCAGGTCAGCCCGACGATCTTGCCGCTGCGGTTGCGGATCGCGCTGATGCGATGGAGCGTCCGCTCGATCCCCGCCCGGTTGTCGTCCCCGAACAGCCCGATGTGCTCGACCACGAACGCGATGTCGGCGTCGACGATCTCGCGTTCGAGCAGCATCACCTCGGCGTCGGGGAATCGGCCCTCCGGGCGTCGGCCGAGATCCATCACGACCTCGATGAGCGACTCACGCTCCTCGAGCGCGTGCACGGCATCGACGATCTCAGGCGGAAGGGACGAGAGCAGCGCGTCGAGGTCGTCGATCGATTCCCGCTGACGGTCCTCGGATCCCATGCTGACCTCCACTGATGGACGGATTTAGCGCACCCCGGCCGGCACGAGGGCCGGCTCGGCCACGCGAACGAGGGTTTCCTTCATGAGCAATGTCACGCTGGCGATCGAATCGAAGGCAGCCTCCTCCAGTCGGCGATCGAGCGGTGCCTCATAGGTTCGCACGGGTGAGATGACGCCGTGGTTCGGGCGATGGTCGCGGCCTTTCCCCGTGCGTGCCGCGATGATGCCCAGACCGTATCCGATGATGGCTTCGGCATCGGCCTCCGGCCTCGCAACGACCTTCAGGTAATGGGGCTGGTCCTCCTTGGCCACGCCGACCTGGACGAACGCGTCGAGCTCCGTGCCGTCCTTCCCGCCACCGGGGGCGACCTGCACATACGCCTCGACGTCGGCGAAGCGCAGGATCGGCGCGAGGCTGGAGCGCGGGACGCGCCAGTGGGTCCCCTGACGTTCCCAGTCCGGCAACCGGAAAGCCTCCAGACGAGCGACGGGCCCCGGTGTCGCCGCGAGGTACAGCCGATGGAGCGCGAGCGCATCGATCGACTGCGCTGGCCTGATCCGTGCTGCGTCGGCAGCGTCCTCGGTCCACGGCGCGGGCAGCTTCGACTTGGCCGGACGGAACAGGATGCGTTCCTCGCCGTAGCGCATGAACCCGGCCTGCATGAGCAGTTCGACGTTGCCGTCAACGTCGGCGCACGCGACGTGGAACCGGGCAGCTCCCCGTTTCGCACCCTCGCGCAGGATCTGCTGGACGAGTCGGTAGCGGATGTCGCCCGCGTCGGCGATGCCCACTGCGTCGAGCTCCACGATCGTCCACTCGTCGCGGATCGACTCCCGCTCCACACGGACGAGGCCCGCGATGCGGCCGCCGCCTTCGTAGACGTACATCAGGTCGTTCGGGCGAAAGGCGCCGAGCGGGAGGCGGAACAGGCTGAAGACGCCGATCGGCGGGCCGCTGACGGGCAGGCCGAGCGACCGTGTCGCGGCGTCGTCCGACTGGCAAAGCCGCGACAGTTCGCCGAGTGCGGCGAGATCGGTCAGACGCGCGGCCCGAACCTTGCCCTGGGTGCGCGGCGGTCTCGTCGCAGTCACGGGACGACCCCCCTGGTCGTCATCGCGCCCGCGTCCGGCGGGTCGGGTGCGGTCGACGGCCGGAGCCCTCGCCTGGATCGTCGTGCTCGGCGGCCATCGTCGCGACGAGCCGGTGGAAGCGCGTCTCCCCGGCGAGCTCGGGGTGGAACGAGGTCGCCACGATGTTCCGCTCGCGCACGGCGACGATCCGCCCGTCGTCCAGGCGCGCCAGGACATCGACCCCGAGGCCGGTCCGCTCGATGATCGGCGCGCGGATGAAGACGGCATGCACGGGCGTCCCGCCCAGGACATCGACGTCCAGATCCGCCTCGAACGACTCGAGCTGTCGCCCGAACGCGTTGCGCTCCACGGTCACGTCGAGGAGCGGCAGGATGGGCTCCTCGCCGCCCGCGATCTCGCGCGAGAGGACGATCATCCCGGCGCAGGTCCCGAAGACGGGCGCTCCTGAGTCGGCGAAATCCATGATCGGCTGGCGCAGGCCCCAGCGCTCGATGAGCCCCCGCATCGTCGTGCTCTCGCCGCCGGGCAGGATCAGGCCGCTGAGCCCGTCGAGGTCGGCCGGCTCGCGCACGCGAACACCCTCGACGCCGATGGCGCCGAGCGTGTCGAGATGCTCGCGGAAGGCACCTTGAAGTGCCAGGACCCCGATCCTCATACGCGAACCGTAGCGGCGGCCGTGCCCGCCTACCAGCCGCGGACCGCGAGCCGCTCCTGCTCCGGGATCTCCTCGAGGGCGATGCCCCGCATCGGGGCTCCCAGACCCTTCGAGACCTCGGCGATCTTCTTGGCGTCGTCGAAGAAGGTGGTGGCCTGCACGATCGCATTGGCCATGCGGGCCGGGTCCTCGCTCTTGAAGATGCCCGAGCCGACGAACACGCCCTCCGCCCCGAGCTGCATGACCAGCGCCGCATCGGATGGGGTCGAGATGCCGCCGGCCACGAAGTTGACGACCGGCAGCTTGCCGTTCGCCGCGACATCCTTCACGAGCTCGTACGGTGCCTGGAGATCCTTGGCCGCGACGAACAGCTCGTCGTCACGCATGCCCCCGAGCCGGCGCAGCTC
>JARDZW010000209.1 GCA_029240655.1 Chloroflexota bacterium | reverse complement strand
GAGCGTCGCGTCCTGGGCGCGCTTGAGCTTCGACGCTGCGACGAACTGCATCGCGCGCGTGATCTGCTTGATGTTCTTGACGGCGCCGATGCGCCGCCGAATGTCACGCTGGCTTGCCATCGCCTGTCGTTTCGGTCGGTGCGGCCTCGGCGTCCTCTTCGGGCGTCGCGGCGGGCTCGGCGGGCTCGGCCGAGGCTGTCGCCGGCGCTTCGGCCGCCGCTGCAGCCGCTGGCTGGCCACCCGCCGGCGAGGCGGAGATCGATGCCTCGGCCGGCGCCGATGGCTGGTCGGCCTTCGGCTGGGTGGCCTCCATCCCGAAGTCGACGCGGAACTGCTCGATGGCCTCGTCGAGCGCGCCCCGGATCTCGTCGCTCAACGCCTGGCTCTCGCCGAGGTCCTTGAGGATGGCCGGGCGCTGGCTCTCGAGGAAGCGGTAGAACTGGGTCTCGAATTCCTTGACGCGCGGCGTCGGGACGTCGTCGAGCTTGCCGGTGGTGGCGACATACAGGATCGCGACCTGCTTCTCCACCGGCAGCGGCTGGTACTGCGGCTGCTTCACGATCTCACTGAGCTTCTCGCCGCGGGTCAGCTGGTCGCGAGTCGCCTTGTCCAGGTCGGACGCGAACTGGGCGAAGGCCGCAAGCGCGCGGTACTGCGCCAGGTCCAGCTTCAATGGCGCTGCGACGGACTTCATGGCCTTGGTCTGGGCCGCGGACCCAACGCGAGACACGGAGATGCCGATGTTGAGTGCGGGCCGCTGGCCGGCGTTGAACAGGTCGGTCTCGAGGAAGATCTGGCCGTCGGTGATGGAGATGACGTTGGTCGGGATGTAGGCCGACACGTCACCGGCCTGCGTCTCGATGATCGGCAGGGCCGTCAGCGAACCGCCGCCGTTCTCGTCGTTGAGGCGCGCGGCGCGCTCGAGGAGCCGGCTGTGGAGGTAGAACACGTCACCCGGGTACGCCTCGCGACCGGGCGGGCGGCGCAGCAGCAGGGCCATCTCGCGGTAGGCCCAGGCGTGCTTGGAGAGGTCGTCGTAGACACACAGCGCGTCCTTGACCAGCCCCTGCCCGGCGACTTCCACGCCGTTCTCCATGACTTCCTCGCCCATCGCCACGCCGCTGTAGGGGGCGAGGTACTGGAGCGGAGCAGGATCGTCGGCGCCGGCCACCACGACGATCGTGTGGTCCATCGCCCCGTTCTCCTCCAGGATCGCGACGGTGTTCGCGACCGTGGACAGCTTCTGGCCGATCGCCACGTAGATGCAGACGAGGCCCTTGCCCGTCTGATTGATGATCGCGTCGATGGCGATGGCCGTCTTGCCGGTCTGGCGGTCGCCGATGATCAGCTCGCGCTGGCCGCGGCCGATCGGGATCAGCGCGTCGATGGCCTTGATGCCGGTCTGGACCGGCGTATCGACCGACTTGCGCACGATGACGCCGGGGGCGATGCGTTCGACCGGGCGATTCTTGGTCGAAGCGATGGGGCCCTTGTCGTCGAGCGGGCGCCCGAGCGCGTCCACGACCCGTCCGAGGAGCGCCTGGCCGACGGGCACCTCCACGACGCGCCCCGTCGTCTTGACCGTATCGCCTTCCTTGATCGCGGAGGCGTCGCCGAGGATGACCGCGCCGACCGTCTCCTCCTCGAGGTTCAGGGCAAGGCCCATCACCCCGTTCGGGAACTCGAGCATCTCGGACGCGAGGGCGCCGTCGAGGCCGTAGATCTGGGCGATGCCGTCACCAACCTCGACGACCGTCCCGACGTTTCGGGTCTCGACGCCGGAGTCGAAGGCGTCGATCGCGGACTTGATGATGCTCGTGATCTCGTCGGAACGAATGGCCATGGGTCTCAGATCTCCTAGAGGGCGCCAGAAACGAGGTGATTGCGCAGGCGCTCGAGGCGGCTTCGCACGCTTCCGTCGACCAGACGGTCGCCGAGCCGTACCACGAGTCCGCCCAGCAGGCTGGGATCGACCTTGAGGTCGAGCTCGACGCGACGGTCGGCGGAGCTGGCGAGCCGCTCCTTGAGCGCGGCCACCTCGTCAGGCTCGAGTGGCAGGGTGCTGGTGACGGACGCGCGGGCGATCCCCTGGCGCTCGTCGTCGAGACGGCTGAACTCCGCCGCGAGGCGCGGCAGTTCCTGGATCCGGCCGCGCCGGAGCATCAGGCCGATCAGGTTCAGGACCTTGGGGCCGACGAGCGGCCCGAACGTGGCGCCCGCCGTGGCGATCCGGGTCTCGAGCGGGATCGCGGGGTTGGCGAGGGCACGACCGACGCGCTCCTCCGCGACGATCGCGGCGGCAGCGTCCAGCTCGCGGCGCCAGGCGTCGATCGTGTCGTCACGCTGAGCCACCTCGAAGGCGGCTTCGGCGTAGCGGCGAGCACCCGACTTGCGACGTGCCATCAGTTGTTGGATCCACCGGTCGGCGCGCTGCGCAGGAACTCATCGACCAGGCGACGCTCCCGTTCGCTCGTCATCGTCTCGCCGACGACGCTGCTGGCGGCCCGAAGGGCCAGGTCGGCGACCTCGGCCCGGACTTCCGTGATCGCCCGGACCTTCTCCGCCTCGATGTCGGCGGCGGCGCGCGCACGCAGCCGCTCGAGCTCCTCCTTCGTGGCGGCGATGTCGGCGTCGCGCGTCTCCTGCGCGACCTTCTGGGCGCGGGCCAGGATCTCGTTCGATTCCCGACGCGCCTCAGCCAGCGTCGCCACGCGCTCGGCCTCCGCGTTCTCGCGATCGCTCCGGGCCTGCTCGGCGTCCTTGAGGCCCTGTTCGATCCGCTCCTTGCGGTCCGTGAGCATCTTCGAGACGGGCTTGAAGGCGAAGGTCCAGATGATCGCGAGGAACAGCAGGAAGTTGGCCGAGGCGATGATGACCTGGAACAGGTTCACCTGGAAGAGCGGCCCGGATTCCGCCTCGGTCGTCAGGCGGACCACCTCACGCCCGATCTCGGACGTGACGGACAGGATGTCCACGATTGCCTACTCCGTGCCGGTGCGACTACGCGGGCTGGATGAAGATGGCGAGCAGGCCGACGACGATCGCGAGGACGCCGAGGCCCTCCGCGAATGCCGCGAGGATGATCGCGATGCCGCGGATCTGGCCGGCCGCGTCGGGGTTACGGCCGATGGCCGTGGCCGACAGGCCGCCGAGGATGCCGATGCCGATGCCGGGGCCGAGCACCCCGAGAGCAGCGAGTCCGGCGCCGATGTACTCCATGTCGTTCAGTTCCTCCTACTCCCCGAGCGGGCCGCTCGGGTTC
>JARDZW010000208.1 GCA_029240655.1 Chloroflexota bacterium | reverse complement strand
ATCCGGGGCGCTCGAGCATGAGCGGCGCGTACGCCCTCCTCGGCATCCTGCTCATCCTGATCGCGATCCCGTTCGGGCTGATGCTCGCGCCACTCGCCATCGGCGTGATCGTCCTCGTGTTCGCCCTGCGGCGTATGGACCGGGCTGTTGGGCCCCGGGATCACTCGGCATCGGCCTCGGCATGAGCGACCTCCTCGTGCTGGTCGTCGTGATCGGGTTCCCGGCCGCGACGGTCCTTGGGTTCCTTGGCCTCATGACGCTCGGGGTCGCGGCCGTCGCGGACCTTGACGGAAATGGCCTCGTGCGCGCCCCTTCAGGTCCGCCCGATGTCGCGGGTCAACCGGCGCCGGGATCGCCTTCGAGCGAATCCACGGCCTTCGGGTCGCCGACGAGCGGCCCCGCGGCCCGGATGTCCTCGGTCACGCCGTCGGCGTAATCGGCGAAGTTCCCGGCAAACATCCCGGCGAGGATCCTGGCCTGCCGGTCGTAGGCGTCCTTGTCCGCCCACGTGGCACGCGGATCCAGGAACGACGCCGGCACGTCCGGGCAGGTGAGCGGGACCTGGACCCCGAAGATCGGATCGATCCGCATCTCGACGGAAGCAAGGGCGCCGTTGAGGGCGGCCCGGACCATCGCCCGCGTGTGGGCGATGTCCATCCGCTCGCCGGTTCCGTACGGTCCCCCGGTCCAACCGGTGTTGACGAGCCAGACCGTGGCGTCCTGGGCGGCCAGGCGCTCCGTCAGCATCCCGGCGTAGAGACCCGGATGACGCGGCATGAACGGGGCACCGAAACAGGCGCTGAACGTGGCCTTGGGCTCCTTGACCCCGACCTCGGTGCCGGCCAGCTTGGCGGTGTACCCGCTGATGAAATGGTACGCGGCCTGGGCGTGGCTAAGGCGCGAGATGGGCGGCAGCACGCCGAACGCGTCGGCCGTCAGCAGGACGACGGTCCGCGGCTGGCCGGTCATGCCGGTCGGGTCGGCGTTGCCGATGAAGTGCAGCGGGTACGCGCCCCGGGTGTTCTCGGTGAACCGCTCCGAGTCGAGATCGAGCTCGCGCGTATCGGGATCGAGGTCGACGTTTTCGAGGACCGTCCCGAAGCGCCGGGTCGTCTGGAAGATGTCGGGCTCGTACATCGGCGAGAGCCGGATCGTCTTGGCGTAGCAGCCGCCCTCGAAGTTGAACAGGCCGTCCGGGCCCCAGCCATGCTCGTCGTCGCCGATGAGGCTCCGCTCGGGGTCGGCGGACAGCGTGGTCTTGCCGGTCCCGCTGAGTCCGAAGAAGACGACCGAGTCGCCGGCCTTGCCGACGTTGACCGATGAGTGCATCGGCAGGACGCCCTCGTCGGGCATGAGGTGATTCATGACCGTGAAGGCCGACTTCTTGATCTCGCCCGCGTACTCCGTGCCGACGATCAGGATCTCCATCCGTTCGAGGTGGACCAGGATCGCGGTCTCGGTGCGAGTCCCCTCGGTGGCGGGATCGGCCTTGAACGACGGGACGCAGATGATCGTGAAGTTCGGCTCGAAGCCAACCAGGTCCGCGGCTCCCGGGCGGCGGAAGAGGTTTCGGGCGAACAGGCTGGCCCACGCGGTCTCGGTGTAGACGCGTAGCCGCCGCTGATGGGCCGGATCAGCCCCGATGAACATGTCCTGCGCGTAGAGGTCCTTCTCGGCGCAGTAGTCGATCAGGCGCGCACGGAGACGGTCGTAGTTCGCCTCCGTGATCGGCCGGTTGACCTCGCCCCACCAGATCTTGTCGCGGGTGGTGGGCTCGTCGACGATGAACTTGTCCTGGGGCGAGCGACCGGTGTGCTTGCCCGTGCGGACGACGAGCGGGCCTTCCGCAGCGATGAGACCTTCGCCGGCACGGATCGCGTCCTCCACGAGCTCAGCCGACGAGCGGTTGACCCGCAGGCGGCGTCCCAGCGGCGGGCGGTCTCGACCGACGGCGGGCATCGGGGGATGGTCGGGGCGGGCGGGATGCGTGGTGGCCATCTGTGGTCGGGACTCCTTGGCGCGAAGCATCACGTCACGAGTCGACCGGCCGCGCGTGATGCAGGCCCTCGCCGGGCACCGCAGGAGTCGGCTTCCACAGTCGCGTACGGCGGGATTGTACACGGGTCCGGGTCTGGAGGTTGCGCTTGGGTGGCAAGAAGGTTGCGCCCGGGAACCGCGGCGTTTCCGTTCGTGGCCAGCGGCGCGCATCGCCTTGACGGTGGATGCCGCCACCCGTAGCATCGGCAGACAACTGAAGAGCGCTTATCAAGAGTGGCAGAGGGACCGGCCCGTTGAAGCCACGACAACCTACCGGCGCGATGCCGGCAAGGTGCCAATTCCGGGCAGGTCCTCCTGCGAGATAAGGGAACTCTTCGGAGCCCCCTCGAAGCGATCAGGCTCGTCCGTCCGTACCGGTCCCCGCGCCGCGCCACGCCGCGAACGCCCGGAGACCACCCATGACGACCGGAACCCTGACATCGCCGACCACGACGACACGAAACGCGCCGCTCGACGCGGCGCCCGCGCCCGCGCGCGTGACCGGCATGGCCTGTCGCAACTGCGGGCTCACCCAGCCGATCGCCCTCGCGTACGTCTGTCCGGCCTGTTTCGGGCCGCTCGAGGTGACCTACGACCTGGCAGTCGTCGCGGCCACGCTCACCCACGAGACGATCGCTCGGCGAGCGCCGGGTATCTGGCGCTACCTCGAGCTGCTCCCCGTCGATGCGGCGCCGGCGCGGTCGCTGCCCGTCGGTTCCACACCGCTCCTCGACGCCGCGCGGCTGGCCCCCACCCTAGGCGTCGACAAGCTCTGGCTCAAAGACGACACCCGGAACCCGTCGCTGAGTTTCAAGGATCGCGCGGTGGCGATCGCGGCGGCACGCGCCGTCGAGTTCGGCGTGCCGGCGCTGGCCTGCGCCTCGACCGGCAACCTCGCTGGCGCCACGGCGGCCGCAGCGGCCGCTGTCGGGTTGCCGGCCTACGTGTTCATCCCCGCCGACCTCGAGCCCGCCAAGGTCGACCACGCCCTGGCGTACGGCGCCACCGTCGTGCCGATCGACGGCACCTACGACGACGTCAACCGCCTCTGTCTCGAAGTGGCCGACGAGACCGGCTGGGGCTTCGTGAACATCAACTTGCGTCCGTTCTACGCCGAAGGCTCCAAGACCCTCGCCTATGAGATCGCCGAGTCGCTCGGCTGGCGCACGCCGGACGTCATCGTCGGTCCGGTCGCGTCCGGTGCGATGTTCACCCGCGTCGCGCGCGGCTTCGAGGAGCTCGCCGA
>JARDZW010000095.1 GCA_029240655.1 Chloroflexota bacterium | reverse complement strand
AACACGGCCCAGGCGATCTGCTGGAAGCCCGCTTTGACCCCGAGCGGACCCAGCAGCCCGGCCAGGTGGCCGTAGAGGAGCAACGCGGCCGCCAGGGCAGAGACGCCGAGGGCCGCCCGACGAGCGTCTCCCAGGATGCCGGCGGCGATCAACAGCACGGCGAGCGTGGCGGCGACGATGACGACGAGTGGCGCGACCAGATCCGATGGCTCGAGCTCGCCGAGGTTCTGGCCGTACAGGAACAGGACCGGGTATGCCGCCAGCAGCAGCGGATGCAGTGGCAGCGGCCGGCCGCGCCATGCCGAGCGAAGCCGCCCCGAGAGCGGCCCCGTCGCGCGATCGGCCGTGCCCGGGAGGGCAGTCGAGTCGGTGGTCACCAGCGGATTATCGGGCCGTCAACCTTGACGCGCGGGACACGCGCGGATCGACCGCCACCGGCGTGTCGGCCGGCCTAGGGCTCGGCGCTCGGCAGGCGATCGGTGATCTCGGTGAGGTCGTAGGGCCGGTACTTGCCTGCAGACGTGAACGACCGGTCGGCGAGCGGCGGCAGGTCGGCGCCGAAGTACGCGCCGAAGATCAACCGGAAGGTGTTCACGGAGCTGAGGGTGGTGGGCACGTCGGGCGCCTCGCTCCCGGGCAGGTACATCGCGTTGAAGATCCCGAACTTGATCTCGAGGTCCTCGCTCGTCGCGGTGGCCCAGTCGTATCCAACGGTATCTCGCGCGTAGTCGGTCGGGTACGGCCCTTCATCGGCCTGGAGGACGATGATCGGCCGCTCCGCCTCTGGCAGCGCGAGCAGGCGGTCTACGAGCGCTTCGAGTCGCGCCTGCAGGTAGACCAGCTGCTGTGCGTAGCCCTGTGCGTTGGTCAGCGCCGCGTCCTCCTCGTCGGTCAGGAACCTGCCGTCGCTCGCGAAGGTGTACGGGGGATGCGGCAGCAGGACATGCGCGAAAACGAACTTCGGGCCGGGCTCGGCGACGAGGTCGTCGAGCGCATCGAGCTGGAAGCGGCCGACCTGGTAGTGACGCTCTCGTGCGGGCGTGTTCGTGCGGATCCGCAGCCGGCGCGCGATGGCGGGCAGCGCCGACACGTCGAACAGGGCGTCGACGAAGTCGGACGGCCCATCGATCCGTGGGTTGAGGTCGGCCAGCGGGCTCGTCTCGGTCGGGTCGTAGGTCGATCCGACATGGACGTAGCGGTATCCCCGATCGTGCAGGAAGTGACCCACGGCGTGGTCCGCAAGATGCCGGTAGATGGCCCCGTGGTCTTCCGAGGCCGGGTCCTGCGCGGCGACGATGTCGTCGAGATAATCGAGGTTGAGCGTGGCGGCCAGGGACAGGGCGGTCTTGACGTAGTTCGCATGACTGTCGGGCACGATCTGGAAACCGCGGTCGCGGAGGCGATCGAGGAAGGGCCGATCGTCGATCCCGTAGAGCAGGTCGAGCGATCGGGCCGACCCGTAGCGGTCGAACACCAGGTACCAGATGTCCCGGCCGGTCCCCGCCGTGCCCCCGATGGGCGTCGCCGACGCCGCGCTCCGGTTCCCACGAGCGAATTCCGCGGGCACGATCGACACGAGGGTCACGATCACCAGGAGGGCGGTCACGAGGTTCAGTCCGCGAGTCGCCAAGGACAGTCGATCCGAGCCGGCCTTGAGCGCGAACACCACCGTGAGGCCGACGAGGGCGATCCAGCCGACCTGGAGGACGACGGCCCGGACTCCCAGGGGACCAAGGAGTCCCGCGACGTGGCCGTACAGGAGGAATGCGGCTACCAGGGCGGACACGACCAGTGCCGCCCGCCGGCCGTCACGGACCAGGTACGCCCCGACGATCACCGCGGCGAGCGCGGTGACGACGATCGCGGCGAGGGGCCCGACCAGGTCGCTCGGATCCAGTTCTCCCAGGTTCTGCCCATACAGGAACAGGACCGGGTACGCCGCCAGCAGCAGCGGATGCAGTGGCAGCGGCCGGCCCTGCCAGGGCGCACGAGGCCAGCCTCCCCTCGGAGCCGTGGCTCCGGAGGCCGTGCTATCGTTGGTCATCACCGGATTATCGGGCGGTTAACCAAGATCGGAGCGACCCTCGAACATGCTTGAACTCGCATACATCGATCCGGGCACGGGCAGCCTCATCATCCAGACCGCGATCGCGGCGGCGATCGCCGTGCCGCTGTTCTTCCGGCACCAGATCGGTCGGTTCCTGAGCGTGGTGCGCCGTCGCGGCGACGAGGACAAGCCTTCCGCGCCCCTGCATGACAGCACCCGGGGTCGCTGACCCGGCCACCCCGGCCTCAGGCACGGACCCCCCCGCCGGGCCCGGAGACGCCGAGCGGGACGCCGGTTCGTTCCGCGACCCCAGCGGCTTCATCTTCTGGCACGACGGCCAGCCCTACCGCCAGATCCAGCGCAGTTTCGCGGCCGAATGGGACGCATTCGAGGCGAGCCCGCTCAAGCAGCGGCTCATCGATGGTGGCCGGCTCATCCCCTACGAGACCGCTCCGACCGAGCGCGCGCAGAGCGCCGACGCCCATGCGGTCATCCGGCCCGAGAAGATCGAGTTCATCAGCTATCCGTACGAGTGGACCTTCGGCGAGCTGCGTGATGCCGCGCTCCTGACGCTCGACGCGCAGCTCGACGCCATGGCCGAGGGGTGGCAGCTCAAGGACGCCTCGGCATACAACGTCCAGTTCCGGGCTGCCCGGCCGATCCTGATCGACTCGCTCTCGTTCGAGCCCCTCGAGGAGGGCGCGCCCTGGGTGGCCTACCGCCAGTTCTGCGAGCACTTCCTGGCTCCGCTGGCCTTGATCGCGCGACGCGATGTCCGGCTCGCGAGCCTGCTCCGGGCGGACCCGGACGGGGTGCCGCTGGATCTCGCCAGCAACCTGCTTCCGTGGCGGACCCGCATGGATTTCGGCCTGCTTTCGCATGTCCACCTCCACGCTCGAGCCCAACGGCGATATGCCGGCAACGAGGATGAGGGCGACATCGACGCCGCAAAGGGAGCGCGGATCAGCCGCCAGCGGCTCGAGGGCCTGATCCGGAACCTGCGTGGCACCGTCGAGCGCCTGCGCTGGGAGCCGGCCGGGACCGAGTGGTCCGACTACGCCGACCACACGAGCTACGGCGATGCCGCGACCGCGGACAAGGCGCGACTCGTGGAGGCGTTCGTCGGCGAGGCCACGGGCTCACGGCTGTGGGACCTCGGCGCCAACACCGGCCGGTACAGCCGGATCGCCGCCGACGCCGGCAAGCGGGTCCTCGCGTTCGACATCGACCCCGCGGCGGCAGAGCGAAACTACCGCCAGCTCCGCACCGAGGGCAGGTCGGACATCCTGCCGCTCATCCTCGATGTGGCGAACCCGAGCCCCGGCATCGGGTGGGCGGGTCGCGAGCGACGCTCGCTGCTCGATCGTGCGGATCCCGACATCACCCTCGCCCTGGCCCTCGTCCACCACCTCGCGATCTCGCGCAACGTGCCGTTGCCGATGGTGCTCGGGCTGTTCGCGGATCTTGCGCCCTGGGCCATCGTCGAATTCGTTCCCAAGGAGGACCGCATGGTCCGGCGGTTGCTGGCCACGCGTCGTGACGTCTTCCCCGAGTACTCGCTGGACGGGTTCCGGGCGGCCGCGACAGAACGATTCGAGGTCGTTCGCGAGGCGCCGATCGAGGACAGCCTTCGGGTCCTGTTCCTGCTGCGCCGCCGCTGACGTCAGACCCCCGGCCTGTGGACAGCCTGTGGACAGCGCCTCCAAATGCAAGGCTCCGGCAAGGAAACTCGTGGATAACAGGATTGCCCCAGACGTCCCGCGCGGGTACGGTAGGTCTTGCCTGAAGGGGCACGAGCATCTAGTGATCTGATCTGTGTTTACATGGATCGGAGCATCTAGTGATCGAGTTCCTTCGGGCGTTTCCTTTGTTCGACCGAGGACGCCGGGTCAGCCGGGTGCGTGGCCGAGTGCCATCGGCGACGAGCTGCGTCTCTGTGGATGGGCTGTGGACGATGCGCGACCGCACCGCACCAAAGTCGCAAACTCGTGGATAAACCCCCTTCCCAGGCCCCGGCCTCGCCGGATACAGTTCGTCTTGCTCGAAGGGGCGCCAGACCGCAAGTGGCGGTACCGGTGTTTACATCGGTACTGACAACTACGGACCGGCCGTTCCTTCGGGCGTTTTCATGTCCCGGGCAGCTCGCGCCGTGATCGCGCACCCGGACCTGGAACCGGGGGCCATCCGCGCCGCCCACGCTCGGATCGATCCGGTCTTCACTGGCACTCCCCAGTACGTCCACGAGGGCCTGTCCGCGCGCCTGGGCACCCCGGTCGTGGTCAAGGTCGAGACCCTCAACCCGATCCGCTCGTTCAAGGGTCGCGGCACGTGGGTCGCGATGATGGGGCTGGCGGGGGAGGGGAGCGTGGGGCCGGAGCGGCCCGTCGTGTGCGTGTCGGCCGGCAACTTCGGCCAGGGCGTCGCATACGCCGCGCGGGCCCTGGGCGTTCCGGCCGTCGTGTTCTGCTCCACCCGGGCGAACCGTGCCAAGGTCGCCCGCATGCGGGCGCTCGGCGCGACGGTGATCGAGGCCGGCGACGATTTGGACGACGCCCGCGCGGTCTCGGCGACCTATGCCGCCGAACACGCTGCCATGCTCCTGGTCGATGGCGACGATGTCCGCATCTCGACGGGGGCCGGCACGCTCGCGCTGGAGGTGACCGACGCCGTTGCGGCCGGAGCCCTGCCCATGCCGGCGGTCGTGGCCGTGCCGGTCGGTAATGGCGCGCTGATCAACGGTGTCGGGTCGTGGCTTCGCCACGCCGCGCCCGGCTGCAGGGTGCTGGGCGTCCAGGCGGAGGCCGCGGCGGCCATGACACTGTCCTGGCGAGCAGGCCGGCCGATCGACACCGACAGCGCGGACACGTACGCCGACGGCATCGCCTCGCGCGTCGCCATCCCGCGTGCGGTCGAGCTCATGCGCGGTCGCGTCGACGACATGGTCACGGTCTCCGAGGACGCCCTCCGCGCCGCCCAGGCCGAGTTGACCGACGAGCTCGGGATCACCGTGGAAGGCGCGGCCGCGGCCTCGTGGGCCGGTCTGCTGGCCGGCGAACGGCCGGACGGGCCGGTGCTCGTCATCGTCACCGGCAGCAACGCCTGAGCGTGCGTCTGCCAGCGGTGGAGGGGTAGGCGTGGGAGCCGCCCGCCGATATCTCCCGAGCGACCCCGTGGACTTCGCGCGCTCCGCCGTGCCACTCGGGTTGCTGGTGCTCGCCGCAGCGGTGCCCGGGCTCCGCGTCGTCGTCCTCGCGGCACTCGTCGCCGGCGCGGCGATCGCGATCTGGCGCGACGCCCCGGTGCGCTGGGGTTGGGCCGGCGCCGTGCCCGTCGCGCTGAGCCTGTCTTGGGGCGGCCTGCCCGCGCCGACGCCGGCCTTCGACGGGTCCGATTGCGCAAACCCCACCTCACCCGTCGCGACGTGGCGGGCCCTCGAGGCGGTGGTGGTCCTGGGCGTCCTCGCCGGGCTGGCGTTGATCCTGCGGGCGACCCCCGCGTCGCTGTCGCTGCGCTGGCCGGCCCGTCGCTGGGTGCGCTGGGCCGTGGTCGGGTTCCTCGTGTCGGGTCCGGTCGCGCTGCTCGTCGGCCCGTATCTCGCTCGGCCGTTCTTCGGAGACGTCGGCTACGAGCTGGTCGCGGAAGCGCTCATCCCCGCGCTCGTGTTCGCGGTCGCGAACGGAGTCATGGAGGAGGTCATCTATCGCGGTGCCCTGCAGGGCTGGTCGGGCAGGGTCATGGGGCTCGGCCCGGCCGTCGTCGGCCAGGCCATCGTGTTCGGCGTGGCGCACTCGGGCGCGGACGTCATCGGCTTGCAGGTGCCCCTGATGCTGGCCCTGGGCGTCGGCGGGTTGCTCGCCGGGGTCATCGCGGTGCGCACCCGTTCCCTGCTCATCCCGATGGCCGTCCACATCGGGCTCGACATCCCGATCTACTTCGCGTTCGCCTGCGGGACATGAACCGCGGGCCGCCCGGCGAAGCGGGCCGGCGGCGCAGAGGCGCTCGGCGGCGCGGCGGCGGTCGGCGACGCCTCGTGACATCATCGCGAGCATGACCCAGCAGTTCGCGCGCATCCCGTCGGACGCTGGATCTGTCGTGCGCGAAGTCCGCGGCTTGGGCGGCGTGCCGTGGGGCCGGCTGTTCGGCTATCTCCGGCCGCACTGGCGCCCGTTCGCCATCGCCCTCGTCGGTCTCGTCGTCTCGTCGGCGGTCGGCCTGGCGTTCCCGTTGGTCATCGCCGGGATCACGACGGAGGTGGTCGCAGGCGGCGATGCCGCCGGGCTGGATCAGCTGATCGTCATGCTCATCGGGCTGTTCTGCGTCCAGGCGGTCGGTGGGTTCGTGCAGACCTACCTGCTGGGTGTCGTGGGCGAACGGGTCGTCGCCCAGCTGCGTGGCGAGCTCTTCGGGCGGTTGATCACGCTGTCGCTCGATTTCCATGCCAGCCGGCGTGTCGGCGAGCTGATCTCGCGCCTGTCGAACGACGTGACGCTCGTGCGCACGATGCTGACCCAGACCGTCACGAGCCTGTTGTCGTCGATCATCGGGCTGGTCGGCTCGGTCGTGATCCTGTTCACGCTGAGCCCGACGCTGCTGCTCGTCGTCCTCCTGCTCGCGCCGGCGTTGATCGCGGTGGCGATCGTCTTCGGTCGACCGCTCCAGCGAGTCAGCACACAGGTCCAGGACACGATCGCCCGGAGCACGACGACCGCAGAGGAGGCGCTCTCGGGGATCCGCGTCGTGAAGAGCTACGTTCGCGAGGAATGGGAGCTCGACCGGTACGACACCGACCTGCGAACCGTGGTGGCCACCGGCTCGCGGCTGGCGCTGTGGCGAGCGGGATTCGGGGCGCTGATGGGCCTTCTCGGGTTCGGCGCCATCGCCGCGCTCCTCTGGTACACGGGACACCAGGTGATCGATGGCACGCTCGGCATCGGCACGCTGACCGGGTTCCTTCTGTACGGCGTGGCGATCGGGGCGAGCCTCGGCTCGATCGCGAGCCTGTACGGTCAGTTCCGCGAGGGGACCGGGGCCATCGAGCGCGTGTTCGAGATCATCGACACCCGACCGACGATCGTCGACGCACCCGACGCCAGGCCGCTGGGGCGCGTCGCCGGCCGGATCGAGCTGGACGCCGTTTCCTTCGAGTACCTGCCGGGCCGACCCGTCGTTCGCGAGGTCTCGCTGACCGTGCCGGCGGGGGAGACCCTCGCCCTCGTGGGGCCGTCGGGCTCGGGCAAGACGACGCTCGTCGGGCTGATCCCTCGGCTATGGGAGGTCACGGCGGGCACGATCCGGGTGGACGGCATCGATATCCGTGAGGTGACCGTCGACAGCCTGCGTGGCCAGATCGGGCTCGTGGCGCAGGAGGCGACGCTGTTCGGCGGGACGGTCCGCGAGAACATCCTGTATGGCCGCCTGGACGCCGGCTCCGAGGAGGTGGTCGCCGCCGCGGTGGCGGCGAACGCCCACGACTTCATCAGCGTCCTGCCCGACGGCTACGACACGGTCGTCGGGGACCGGGGCATGCGCCTGTCGGGCGGCCAGCGTCAGCGCGTGGCGATCGCCCGGGCGATCCTCAAGGATCCGCCGATCCTGCTCCTGGACGAGGCGACGAGCTCCCTCGACAACGAATCCGAGCGCCTGGTCCAGGACGCGCTCGACCGCCTCAAGATTGGGCGCACGACGATCATCGTGGCCCACCGACTCTCGACGATCCGCGCGGCGGACCGGATCGCGGTGCTCGACGATGGCTGGCTGGTCGAGCTCGGGACCCAGGACGAGCTGCTGGCGCGCGAGGGGCTGTACGCGCGGCTGCACCGAACGCAGTTCTCGGAGCCGCGCGAGGAGCCGGAAGAGACCGTGCCGGTCGAGGTCTGAGGGCGTCCTCAGGGCTCGAGCCCGTCGCGCAGCTCGCGGAAGACCTGCGCGAGGCCCGGCAGCTGGTAGTGGGCGTTGAGGCCGCTCGGGTTGGGCAGGATCCAGAGGCTGCTTGGGCCCAGGGGTTCCGGTTGCGGACCCAGGACGGCCCTCGGTCGATCGAAGGCGATCCGGTAGGCGGAGATGCCGAGGATGGCCACGCAGGCCGGTCGGTAGCGCTCGGCGGTCGCGAGCAGGCGGACGGCGCCCTCGCGGAGCTCGGTCGCGCTCAGCTCCGCGGCGGTCGCGGTGGTCCGGTTGACGAGATTGGTGATACCGAACCCCGCGTCGAGCAACGCGTCCCCGTCCCATGGCGTCAGCAGCCGGTCAGTGAAGCCGGCGGCACGGAGGGTCGGCCAGAACCGATTGCCAGGGCGGGCGAAGTGGCGGCCGGTGGCACCGGAGTATCGGCCGGGATTGATGCCGCAGAACAGGATCTTGAGTCCGGGGGCGATGACGTCGGGGATGGCCCGGCCGTCGGCCGCCTCGAGCTCGGCGCGGGTCGGGCGCCAGGGTCGGGCCGGCGGAGGGGACTCCATGCGGCCATGGTGGCATGCCCAGTACGCGACTCAGGACGTCGTCGTCGCACAATGGGTCGATGGACTTCGACCTGGAGCGCTTCGTCGCCGCCCAGCAGGGCGTGTACGAGGGCGTCCTACGCGAGCTGCGTGCGGGACACAAGGTCGGGCATTGGATCTGGTTCATCTTTCCGCAGCTCGCCGGCCTCGGCCGCAGCGAGACGTCACGGTTCTACGGCATCGCCTCGCTGGACGAGGCCCGCGCCTACCTGGACCATCCGGTGCTCGGCCCGCGGCTGCGCGAATGCGTCAGTGCCGTCCTGGCCTCGTCAGGCTTGAGCGCCGACCAGATCTTCGGATCGCTCGACGCGATGAAGGTTCGGTCGTCGATGACGCTCTTCCATCGCGCCGCACCCGATGAACCGTTGTTCGCCGAGGTTCTTGAGCGTTTCTACGGGGGTGTCGCGGACGAAACCACCGATGCGTTGGTCGGCGACGCCGGCCCGGTCACTGGCGATCGTTGATCCGGCCCTGCTCGTCCGAACAGAGCGTGACCGGACCGATGGACGAATAGCGCAGCCGACCCTGGAAGTCCATGGTCGCGAGTTTGCTATCGTCGAACTGGGGCGCCTTCGGTAGGCGGACGCCGACTCCGGGCCACTCCTCGAACGCGAACACGACCGAGCCGGGCTCGGAATATGCCCTGCTTGCCGAGATCCAGTAGCAGTCTGGTTCCTGGGACTTGTGTCCGGCGAGATGCCAGCGTTCCGGTTGACTCCCGATGAACAGAAGGTCGCCCAGCCCGCCAAGCGAACGATCGGAGCGCGGGACGACCATGGTCCGGCCGTCTGTCAGGACGACATGAGCCGCGAGATCTGGATCCGACGTGATCGAGGCGACCAGTCCGACCACCTCCGGCGTCGTCACCTGCCCGGGGTATCCGATGCCGATGCCGATACGCGATACGACGAATGCCGTCGTCGCGACAAGGAGGAGAAGGGCGATCAGCCACCGGATGACGCGTCGGGATGGGGCTCCCACTAGGTTGCTCATTGTCGCCGCCGAGATTCAAGCAACTGTCCGCTTCCTCAGTGGTGCTTCGGCGGCAGGCCCTCGGCGTTCGTCGCGGAAACCTCCCATCCGGTTCGCACCCTACACCCGGCCCGGCTCACCTTCGCCGAGCCCACACGGCGCCCTCGTTTCGGGTTGCTGGTTGCGGAGTGTTGTAGTATGCAACAACGATGCTGACCGTTCCAGAGGCCGCGCGACGCGCTGGACGCAATCCCGAGACGATTCGCCGGTGGATCCGAGAAGGCAAACTCCGGGCCCGCAAGGTCGGGACACAGCACGTCCTCGAGGAGGCCGACCTCGCTGAGATGATCGGGGCGTCCGTGGATACGGTCGAGCTGCCACCTGAATGGCAGCGAACCTTCTGGGGCGGCCCGATGCCAGACGTCGTCGCGGCTGTTCGACGGTCTCGCGCGGGACATTGACGTGCTGCTGGTCGTGGATGCCAGCGTGATCGTCCAGGTCAGCCTCGCCGGCGGCGTGCTGGGGCCACTTGAGGGACATGAGCTCATCGCACCAACGTTGTTGGCGTCGGAGGTCACCTCCACCCTGTCCGAGATGACGCATCGCGGCGAACTGCCGGAAGAACACGCGCGCGTAGCCGTTGGGAGGCTTGGGAGCCTGCCGATCCGATACGAGCGCCCGGACGGCCTCCCAGAGCAAGCGTGGGACATCGCGCGATCGCTCGGCTGGGCCAAGACCTACGACGCCGAGTACATCGCCCTGGCGCTGATCACGGAGGCGCCGCTCATCACGATCGACGAACGCATGCGACGCGGCGCGGGCCATGTCGTGCCGATGCCGAGTCCGACCGACCTCGCGACGATCTGATGGCAGGTGGGGGAGGGGTCCGACGGTGACCGCCGTTTCGTTCTCGATCGAGGGACAGGTCGTGCTGGTGACGGGCGCCGAACGCGCGGTCGCGCAGGTCGTCGACGCGTTCGGCCGGCTCGACATCCTCGTGAACAACGCCGGGCTCGGGACGAACCACGACGCGATCGACGCGACGGAGGCCGAATGGGACGAACTCTTCGCGGTCAACGTCCGCGGGCTCTTCTTCGCCTCGCAGTCCGCCGCCCGGGTCATGCTGCCACAGGGCTCGGGACGGATCATCAACATGGCGTCACAGGCCGGTCTGGTCGGAATCCCGCGTCACGCGGCCTATTCGGCGAGCAAGGCCGCCGTGATCGGCCTGACGCGCGTGCTGGCGCTCGAGTGGTCACCTCAGGGCGTGACGGTCAACGCCGTCGCTCCCACGTGGGTCTACACACCCGGTACGGCGGAGCGCCTGGACGACCCGGCCTTCCTCGCGTCGGTCCTGGAACGGATCCCGGCCGGCCGGGTTGCAACGACGGCCGATGTCGCCGCTGCGGTGCTCTATCTGGCCTCGCCGGCGGCAGGGATGGTCACAGGAACCGTCCTGACAGTCGACGGCGGCTGGACGGCGCGGTGATTGACCGCTTTCGAGCC
>JARDZW010000207.1 GCA_029240655.1 Chloroflexota bacterium | reverse complement strand
GACGCACAACAGGCCGAGATCATCAAGTTCGCCCAGCTCGACTCGCCCCTGTTCTCGCTGGTCCTGCGCTCGCCTCAGGACTTCATCGACCCGGAGACCAACCTGCCGTACGAGAACGGCCCGATCCCGGACGCCACCACCGGCGTCATCCTCAAGACCCTCGTGGACAACTACGGCGTCCTGCCGCCTGAGCTCATCGAGGCCATCTTGCCAGCGCAGCCGTAAGCCGAGCCGTTCGGCGGCTCCCGCCGGACAGCACCGACCCAGGCGCAACGGGCGCGATGGACCCCACCGGTCCCGCGCCCGTGGGCGTCAGGGGAGGCACGAGCACCCATCCATCGTCAGCCCCCGCTAGGAACGAAAGCCAGACCGCCTGATGGCAGACCAGATCCGCGTCCTCATCGTCGACGACATCCCGGAGACCCGCGACCACCTCACGAAGCTGCTTGGCTTCGAGAGCGACATCGACGTGGTCGGCTCGGCGGCGTCCGGCGCGGAAGCGATCGCGCTCGCGACCTCCCTCACACCCGATGTCGTGTTGATGGACATCAACATGCCGGACATGGACGGGATCGCCGCCACGGAGTTGCTCGGTCGGGCCGTGCCGACCGCATCGGTCGTGATGATGTCGGTCCAGGGCGAGGCGGATTACCTGCGCCGCTCGATGCTTGCGGGGGCCCGCGAGTTCCTCGTCAAGCCCTTCAGCAGCGACGAGCTGACCGCCTCGATCCGCCAGGTCCACACCCGCGAACAGGAGAAGGCCAGCAGGCTTGCCATCGCGACGCCGTCCGAAGCCGCGAGCCCGGTCGGGACGAACCCCAGCGGCGAACCAGGTCTGGTCGTCGCGCTGTTCAGTCCCAAGGGCGGCGTCGGTCGCACCACGGTCGCGGTGAACATGGCGGTCGCCGCCGCCACGGAGCTGGGCAAGAAGGTCGTCCTGGTCGATGGCTCCTTCCAGTTCGGCGACGTCGGCGTGCTGCTCAACCTCAATCCCAAGAACAAGTCGATCGCCGATCTCGTTCCCGAGCTCGAGCAGGCCGGCAACGAGGTCGAGTCCATCGACACCTTCGTGATCAACCACTCCGCCGGGATCCGCGTGCTGCTGGCGCCGCCGTCCCCGGAGATGGCCGAGCTGATCACGCCGTCGGGCATCAAGCGCGTGATCGAAGCGCTGCGTCTCACCCACGACCTCGTGGTCGTGGATTGCACCGCGTTCTTCAACGACACGACGCTGGCGATCCTCGACGCCGCCGATACGATCCTGACGATGCTGAGCCTCGAGATCACGAGCATCAAGAACATGCGCCTCTTCCTGGAGGTCGCAGAGCAGCTCGGCTACGAGAACAAGGTCCGGCTCATCCTCAACCGCGCCGATTCGGCGCTTGGGATCCGCGTCGCGGACGTCGAGCATTCGATCGGCCGTAAGGTGGACGAGACGATCGTCAGCGACGGGCGGAGCGTCGTCTACGCGCTCAATCGGGGGGTTCCGTTCTTCCTGAGCAACCGGGAGGCGCAGGTCTCCCAGGACATCCTCCGACTGGCTCAGTCAGTCTTCGGTGATAAGTCGCAGGTCGCGGCCACCGAGGACAAGGCCAAGGCCACCAACAAGAAATCGTTGTTCGCATGGCGCTGATCGTGTCGACCGGCACCGTTGAAGTATTTCGACCCTCGGGGCGAGAAGGGGTTTAGGTCATGTCCCTGTTGAAGCGGATCGAATCAGCTCGCCCGGGTGGGGCGCCCGAGGCGCCGGCCGGCGCGCCGGGCTCCCTGCCGGCTCCGGCCGGTGGCGGCCCTCCGACCCTGCCCTCGGCGCCACGGCTGCAGTCGCAGGCACCCGTCCGAGAGTCCTTCCGGGACGTCAAGTTCCGGATCCAGAACCGGGTCATCCAGGACCTGGACCCGAAGCTCGACCTGTCGAACCAGGTCGAGGTCCGGCGGCAGATCGAGGAGATCTTCGGCAAGGTCATCGACGAGGAAGGCCTCGCGCTGACCCGCGCCGAGCGCGTCCGCATGCTCGAGCAGATCACCGACGAGATCATCGGCCTCGGACCGCTGGAGCCGCTCCTGCGTGATGAGTCCATCACCGAGATCATGGTCAACGGCCCGCGCCAGGTGTATATCGAGCGCTCCGGCAAGCTGGAGCTGACCAACGTCGTCTTCCAGAACGACGATCACGTCATGCGCATCATCGACCGCATCATCGCCCCGATCGGTCGCCGCGTTGACGAGTCGTCGCCGATGGTCGACGCGCGCCTGACCGACGGTTCCCGCGTCAATGCCATCATCCCGCCGCTGTCGCTGGTCGGGCCGGTCGTCACCATCCGCAAGTTCGCGGCTTCCCCCTTCACGACGGACGACCTCATCCGTTTCGGTACCGCAACCGCAGACATGTTCGACTTCCTTCGTGCCTGTGTGGAGGCTCGCCTGAATCTCTTCGTGTCCGGCGGCACCGGCTCCGGCAAGACCACGACCCTCAACGTGCTCTCCTCCTTCATCCCGAACGACGAGCGCATCGTGACGATCGAGGACGCCGCCGAGCTCCAGCTCCGCCAGGAGCACGTGGTGACGCTCGAGTCGCGCCCGCCGAACATCGAAGGCAAGGGTGCCATCCCGATCCGCGAGCTCGTGCGTAACGCGCTGCGGATGCGGCCCGACCGCATCATCGTCGGCGAGTGCCGTTCCGGCGAGGCACTGGACATGCTCCAGGCCATGAACACCGGGCATGACGGCTCGATGTCGACCGGCCACGCCAACTCCCCGCGCGACATGTTGTCGCGGCTCGAGACCATGGTCCTCATGGCCGGCGTCGACCTGCCGCTGCGAGCCATCCGTGAGCAGGTCGCCTCCGCGGTCGACCTCATCGTCCAGCAGAGCCGTCTGAAGGACGGGACCCGCAAGATCGTCAACATCACCGAAGTCCAGGGCATGGAAGGCGACGTGATCGTCATGCAGGACGTCTTCGTCTTCGAGCAGACGGGCGTCGTCGAGGGCAAGATCCAGGGTCGGCTCAAGCCCACCGGGATTCGGCCGAAGTTCGTCGAGAAGTTCGAGATCATGGGCATCAACCTGCCCCCGGGTCTCTTCGGCTTCAACTACTAAGACGCGGAAGAGGAGAGACCGACCGTGGTTCTGGATCCCATGACGCTGGCGGTGGCTGGAGTGGCCGCCCTGGCCATCCTGCTCATCGCGGTCGGGGTCGCCAGCTCCGGACGCTCCGGCATCTCGGACCGCCTGGAGCGCTACGCGTCCGGGAAGGCCGAGGGCGCGGCCGTCGCCTCCACCGGCCAGGGACCGATCAGCGACCTGATCGCCCAGAGCCAGGCGCTCGCGAACCTGAACA
>JARDZW010000206.1 GCA_029240655.1 Chloroflexota bacterium | reverse complement strand
GTCCAGCCGGGCGGCATTCCAGCGGCGGACGGCACCGTCGAAGGCGTGGGCGCCCGGCCCCACGGCCTCGTACGAACGGCGCCACCAGTAGGCGAGGTTGTGACGGCTCTCGTGCCCCGGCCGGGCCCAGTTCGAGATCTCGTAGCCGCGGAAACCGGCATCCGCGAGGACGGACGAGGCATGGCGGTACTGGGCCGCGGCGCGGTCCTCGTCCTGGGCCGGCCGCGCTCGTTCGCGCCAGCGCCGGGCGCCGCCCTTGGTCGGCAGGTGGTCGCCGCCCGGACCCGTGAGGCCCTCGCCGTCAGGGTCGTCGAGTGTCAGCGCGTACAGCGACAGGTGGTCCGGTGCGAGCTCCAGGGCGGCGTCGAGCGTCGCCGTCCAGTTCGCCAGCGTGCCGTCCGGCGTGTCGTAGAGGAGGTCCAAGTTGATCGAGGCGATGCCCGCATCGCGAGCGCCCACCACCGCCGTCGCCACGTCCGCTGCCCGGTGGCGCCGTCCGAGCCGCCGCAGCTCGGCGTCGTCGAGCGATTGCGCCCCGAACGAGATGCGGGTGATGCCGGCACGGCGCCAGGCTGCGGGGTCGCCTCGCTCGTCCGGACCGGGGTTCGCCTCGAGCGTGACCTCGGCGCCGGGTGCGATGGCGAAGCGCTCGCGCACGCGCGCGAGCAGACGCTCGATGTCGTCGGCGGGAAGGAGCGAGGGCGTTCCTCCGCCGATGTACACACTCTCGAGGGCCGGCCGCGACGATCCGAACCGCCCATCGATGGCGTCCGCCCGCAGGTCGATCTCCGTCAGGACCGCGTCGAGGAAGGCCCCGACCCGAGCCTTCGGCCCGCGCGCCGCGGCGCCGGCATAGACGACGAAGTCGCAGTACGGGCAAAGAGCGATGCAGAACGGCACGTGGGCGTAGAGCGCGACTGGTGGAGCAGACGTGGCCACGTGGGCCTCAGCGATCACCGCGTGCGCGTTCACCGGTCCCGCGAGGCCGACTCCCGATTGCCGATCACCCGCCAGCCGTCCGGCGGCCGGCGGCGCTTCTCGATCTCCTCGACTTCCCGCCCGCGCGGCAGGGTCTGGCCGGTGTGGCCGGTGCACAGGAAGATCGCGAATCGGGTGACCGCGTGTCCGAGGAACGCCGCGGCGATCCCGCCGGTGACCGCGGTCAGCCAGCCGCCGATGAGCCCGATCCCGATCGTCGTGGCGAGAAGGTACCGGTCCCGTCCGGGCGCTCCCAGCCGCGTAGCCAAGGCGTAGAGCAGCGTCTGGATGAGGTTCGAGGCATTCGCCTCCAGCCCCAGCGCGATCAGCGTTCCGAAGATCGCACCACGGAACGTGACCTCGTCCAGGAACGCCGTCGCCGTCGAGTTCAGCAGGGCACCCGGGTACGACGCGGTGTCAGGGAAGCGGATGCGGTGATATCGGATCGTCGCGAAGGCCACCGCCTGGGCCACGCCGATCGCGGCAAACACGAGACCGCCGATCACGGCGCCGAGCCGATCGCCCGTCCCCAGGAACAAGTCCGCTTGTGGAGCGGGGCTGATGTACAGCATCGCGATGACGATGCCGAGCCCCAGGCCGTACCAAGCCAGTCGCCGCCTGACGCGTGGCCGCTCGCCGTCACGGGTCGTCTCGTAGTACTCGGCTGTCCCGAACCGCTCCGCGTCGAGCCGGAGCATCACCAGGAGCAGCGTCAGCCCGACCACGATCAGGCCCCGCGAGACGTCGAACAGACCCTCCACGCGCCTTAGCCTTCGTCCAGACGGAGCATCGCGAGGAACGCCTCCTGCGGGATCTCGACCGACCCGACCCGCTTCATTCGCTGCTTGCCCTCTTTCTGCTTTTCGAGCAGCTTGCGTTTTCGGGAGATGTCGCCACCGTAACACTTGGCCAGCACGTTCTTGCGCATGGCTCGGACGGATTCGCGGGCGATGACGTTGCTGCCGATGGCCGCCTGGATCGGGATCTCAAACATCTGGCGCGGGATGAGCTGCTTGAGCCGCTCGGTCAGGGCGCGCCCGGTCGACTGCGCCCGATCGCGCGGGACGATGATCGACAGCGCGTCGACCGGCTCGCCGTTGACGAGGATGTCGACCTTGGCCAGGTTCGCCGGTCGATACCCCAGCTCCCCGTAGTCCATCGACGCGTAGCCCTGGCTGCGACTCTTGAGCTGGTCGAAGTAGTCGACGATGAGCTCCGCGAGCGGCATCTCGAAATGGAGGACCACCCGGGTCGGATCGAGGTACTCCATGTTCACGAACGTCCCGCGCCGGTTGGTCGAGAGCTCCATCAGCGCGCCGATGTACTGACTCGGCGTCACGACGCTGAGCTTGACCCAGGGCTCCTCGATCGACTCGATGTCGGACGGGTTGGGCAGCAGCGACGGGTTGTCGACGACGACCATGCCGCGCCCGTGCTGCAGCTCGACGTGGTACTCGACCGACGGCGCGGAGGCGATGAGGTCGAGGGCGAACTCACGCTCGAGCCGCTCCTGGACGATCTCCATGTGCAGCATGCCAAGAAAGCCACAGCGGAAGCCGAAGCCCAGCGCCACGGAGCTCTCGGGCTCGAACGTGAAGCTCGCGTCGTTGAGGTGGAGCTTGTCGAGCGCCTCGCGCAGCAACGGATAGTCCTCGCCACTGAGCGGGTAGATGCCGGCGAACACGAGGCTCTTGGCTTCCTGATAGCCAGGGAGCGGCTCGCTGGCGGGTCGAGCCTGGGTCGTGAGCGTGTCGCCGACCTGGGCCTCGCGGACGTTCTTGAGCCCAGTGGCGACGTAGCCAACCTCGCCCGCGACGAGCTGCTTGACCGGGACGAGCTGGGGTCGGAAGACACCGAGCTCGAGCGGCTCGGCCATCGCCCCGCTGGCCATGAGCATCACGGGCTCGGTCGAGCGGAGGGTGCCCGCGGCCAGCCGGACATAGACGATCACGCCCTTGTAGGCATCGTAGTGACTGTCGAAGATGAGCCCCTGCACCGGCGCGTGCGGATCGCCCTTCGGGGGCGGGATCCGCTCGACGATGGCCTCGAGGATGTCGATGACGCCGGTCCCGTCCTTGGCGCTCGCGAGGATCACCTCTTCGCGCGGGATGGCGAGGACGTTCTCGAGCTCGTCCATGATCGTATCGGGGTCCGCCGACGGCAGGTCGATCTTGTTGAGGACCGGGATCAGCGTCAGGTTTTCCCTGAGCGCAAGGTGGACGTTGGCTAGCGTCTGCGCCTCGATCCCCTGGGTGGCGTCCACGACGAGGATGGCGCCCTCTCAGGCCTGCAGGCTGTGTCTGACCTCGTACGAGAAGTCGACGTGTCCTGGCGTGTCGATGAGATTCAGCCCTTAGGTCTTGCCATCGGTGGCCG
>JARDZW010000094.1 GCA_029240655.1 Chloroflexota bacterium | reverse complement strand
TTCAAGAGCGCCGCCATCAACCGCTCGGCCACCTCTCCGCGGTCAGCATATCAGCGGATCGGAGGGCAGCCCATCAGCTGGCAGGCCCGATGACGTCACGCCCGTGGTAGGGCCGCAGGACCTCGGGAACGGTGACCGAGCCGTCCGGTCGCTGGTAGGTCTCGAGGATCGCAGCCACGATGCGAGCCAGCGCGAGCCCGGACCCGTTGAGCGTGTGCACGAGCTCCGGTTTGGCTCCTGCCTCCGGTCGGTAGCGGATCGCCATGCGCCGCGCCTGGTAGTCGCGGAAGTTCGAGCACGAGCTGACTTCGAGCCAGCGCTCGACGCCCGGCGCCCAGACCTCCAGGTCGTACTTCTTGGCCTGGACGAAGCCCATCTCGCGGGTACTCATGAGTAACACCCGATACGCAAGCCCGAGACGCTGGAGCAGGATCTCGGCGCGCTCCGTCATCCATTCGAGGGCGCCCGGGGAGTCGTCGGGCTTCTCGAACAGCACCATCTCGACCTTGTCGAACTGGTGCACGCGCAGGATCCCGCGGGTGTCCTTGCCGGCGGCACCGGCTTCGCGCCGGAAACACGGGGAGTACGCGGCGTAGCGGATCGGCAGCTCGGCCGCTTCAAGGATCTCGTCGCGGTGCAGATTGGTGACGGGGACCTCGGCCGTCGGGACCAGGTACAGCTCGTCGCGCGTGACGACGTACATCTGGTCTTCCTTGTCCGGGATCTGGCCGGTGCCGGTGGCACTGGCCGTATTGACGACGGCCGGCGGCCAGACCTCCGTGAATCCGTTCTCGCGGGTGTGGACATCGAGGAACCACGAGATCAGCCCGCGCTGGAGCGCCGAACCGGCGCCCTTGTAGACCGGGAAGCCAGACCCCGCGATCTTCGCGCCGCGCGCGTTGTCGATGATGTCCAGGGCCTCGCCGAGCTCCCAATGGGGCTTGCGGGTCCACGTGGCACCGCTCGCCGACGCATCCGCGCCGACCTCGCCCTCGACGGGTTCCTCGTGGGCGAGCAACGCTCCCCAGGTCCGGACCGTGACATTCGCATCCTCGCCGCCCACGGGGACGTCCGGATCGGCGGGGTTCGGGATGCGCAGCAGTTGGTCATCGAGATCCGCCTCGATCTCGGCCAGGCTCGCGTCGAGGGCGGTGATCCGCTCGCCCGCCGCCACGGACGCTGCCTTGAGGTCCGCGACCTCCGGGCCGTCCGGCCTGGCGCCGCCTTTGATGGCCTCGCCGATGCGCTTGGACGCTGCGTTGCGTTCCGCCTTGAGCGCCTCGCTCTCGCCGAGCAACCGGCGTCGTTCGCCGTCAAGCTCGAGGGCGCGATCGATCAGGGCCGGGTCCTCGCCCTTGTCGATGGCACCCTGGCGGATGACGTCCGGCTCCTCGCGGAGGCGCTGCAGGCCGACGCTCATGGCTAGCCGCCCACGGGCAGCGGGCCGGGCGGTCCGGCGGCGTCGGTCCAGCCCGAGGCCTCCCGAGCGCGTTCTCGCACGAACACCGGGTCGAGGCTGGCGAGGAGCCAGCCGGCGCGCGGCCCATTGGTCCGGCCAAGGAATGCGCGGTAGATGGCCTCGAACGCGCGCCGACCCGGGACGTCATCCTCAGCCGCGACCGCGAAGATCGATGCCTGCCAGGCGTCCCCGCTCGCTGGTCCGTCGCGCTCGACTGCCTCGGCCAGGTGGGCGAGAAACGCGCGCTGGTCCTGATCCAGATCGGCGGCCGCCGGCGGAACGGCATCGTGCTGGACGGTCAGCTTCGCCGATTCGGGCGCATACGTTTCGAGCCATGCGCGAGCGGCCCCGGCCCGCTGGTCGAGGAGCGCGCGCTCGCGGTCTGTCAGCGGACTCCCCTTCTCCGCTTCGATGCGCTCGACGATGTCGACGCCCGGGATCTGGATGAGCATCGCGAGGTGACCGAATGCTGGCCGGAAGGCGGCTGCCTCGGCGGCGACGTCGGCGTCCGGGTCCAGCAGGGAGTACCGAAACGTCGCCTCGTAGCCCGGAGGCAGCTCGCCCTTGACCTCGCGTCCCGCCGTGGCCGCCGCGAACTTGTCGAACTCGTCGAAGAGGCGCGGGATCTGGTCGGTGCCTTCGGGGTCGAAGTCGATGGCGTGGTTCGGACGGTGACGCATGAAGAGGAAGCGAAGCTGCTCGGGCGGAACGACCTCGGCGATCGAGTGCGCCGCAGCGCCACGCCCCTTGGACGTCGACATCTTCTTGCCGCCGATGTTGAGGAACTCGTACGGCACGTTGAGCGGCGGCTCGCGCTCGAACACCTCGCGCGCGATCGCGTCAGAGCGGTCACGCGAGCCGCCGGCCGTGGACAGGTCCTTCCCATTGGGCTCGATCGTCACGCCGAACAGCGACCATTGGGCGGCCCACTCGAGGTTCCAGGGCAGCTTCGCGGCGCCACCAAACGGCGAGATCCAGCCGCTCGCGCCGCACCCCCGCGCCCACGTGACGAGGTCCTTCCGGCATTCGAAATAGACCTGTTCGCCGTTCCAGTCCGTCACGATCGTGGTGCCCACCTTTCCGCAGGTCGGGCAGATGACGCCGATCGGGTGCCACGTGTCGGGGTGCTGGACGTTCGCGACGCGGCGGTAGATCTCGCGTACGAGTGCCGCCTTGTCCAGCGCCGTGCCGATGAACGGGTCCAGGTCACCGGTCGCGTAGATGTCGCTCATCCAGTAGTAGCGGTCGGGGTGGATCCCCAGGCCCGCGAACGTATCGATGAACGTCTGGGCGTGGTGTCGGGCGTAGGAGGCGTGGCCGTCGTCCTCCTGATCCGGGACATGGGCAAGCGGGCGACCCATCTCGGTCTCGACAGCGTCCGCTGTCAGCAAGGCCTGGGCGTCCATCGGATCGAGGTCGTCAACGCCGTAGAGGAGCGTCGTCTCGACACCGTTCGCGCGGAGGGCCCGCACGATCGTGTCGAGGATGACGGGCCCGCGCAGGCTGCCGACATGGACGGTGCCGGACGGCGTCTTGGAGTCGTTGACGACCTGCGGACCGGCGTCGCGGACCCGCTGCGCGAGTTCGTCAGCCCAATCCACCGCGTCTCCCGAACGTGTTACGTGATGCTGGTGATCTTGTAGGTGAAGTCGCCCGCGGGCACCTTCACGACGACCTTCTCGCCCTTCTTCTTGCCCAGGAGCGCGCGACCGACCGGGCTCTCGTTGGAGATGCGCCCTTCCCCGGGCTTGGCCTCGGTCGAGCCGACGATCGTGAATGTCTCCTTGCCATCGCCGCTTTCGACGCTGACCGTCGAGCCGATCTGGACGTGGTCGGTGGAGTGGTTTTCGTCGATGATCGTCGCGTTCTTGATGAGCGCCTCGAGCGTCTGGATCCGGCCTTCGACGAACGCCTGCTCGTTCTTGGCGTCCTCGTACTCGGCGTTCTCGGACAGATCGCCGTGCTCCTTGGCGTCATGGATCCGATCGGCGACCTCGGGTCGCTTCACCGTGATCATGTCCTCGAGCTCCGCGCGGAGCTTCTGGAGGCCATCCTTCGAAAGATAGGTGGGCTTGTTGTTCATCGTGGGTAGACCCCGCGTAGCAGGTGGGCCGGAACGGGCTGGCGGCCCTCGTCGGTCTGGTGATAAAGGAAAGAACTCCAGGCGAGTCGCGGGTCGATGCCGCGCGCCTGAAGTTCCGACCGGACGCGAATGGTAGACGGGCCGGGGGGAGGTGTCAAAGCCGCGCGGACGCTCGGTGACATGCGTCAGGTCTCCTTGGCCATGCGGAGCAGCCGACGCTTCACACGCTGCAGAGAACCACGGTCCGGCATCGCGACGAACAGCGTGTCATCGCCGGCCACGGAACCCGCGACCTCCGGCCAGCGAGCGCGGTCCAGCGCGGCGGCGATCGCATGGGCCGAACCCGGTAGCGTGCGCAGGACCAGGAGCAGACCCGCTTCATGGATCTCGAGGGGCAGGTCGGACAGCAGCTTGCGCAGTCGGTCCTCCCCGGACGTCTCGGCCTCGATGAGCCGTGGCGGCAGCGCGTAGGCCGCGGTCCCCTCGCGTGTGACCTTGACCAGACCGAGCTCGGCGACATCGCGGCTGATCGTGGCCTGGGTCGTGCGGAATCCACGCTCACGCAGCGCTGTGGCCAGCTCCTGCTGGGTGCGGATCGGGCGAAGGTCGACCAGGTCGCGGATCGCCCGCTGGCGGAGCTGCTTCATGACCTCCATGTCCGGGCCGCCGCGTTATCGCGCCAGCCAGACGACGAGGACGACCGCCGCCAGCCCGAACCGGTACCAGACGAAGATATCGAGCGAGCGCGTCCGCAGATATCGCAGCATGAAATGGATCGCCGCGAGGCCGGACACAAGCGCGGCGAGCATCCCGACGAGGAGGGGTGCGAGCGACACGGCTACGCCGGCTTCCCCGGTGAGGAGCCTTCGAGCCTCGAAGACGATGGCGCCGGCCGTGATCGGGGTCGCCATCAGGAAAGCGAACCTGGCAGCAGCCTCGCGGTCCAGGCCGGCCAGGCGAGCCGCCGAGATCGAGATGCCCGACCGACTGATGCCCGGGATCAGCGCCAGCGCCTGGGCGGCGCCGATACCGATCGCGACCGGGAAGGTGACGTCAGCGATGGCACGCGACCGACGCCCGACCCGATCGGCGATGAAGAGGATCACGCCACCGACGACGAGCATGACGACGACCAGCCCGACCTCCCGGAACTGCTCCTCGATGAGGTCGTTGAACAGGAGCCCGGCCAGCGCGGCCGGGATCGTCGCGGCGACGAGCAGCCAGGCCAGCCGGCGGTCCGCGTCGCCCCGAAAGGAACGGTCCCGCACCGCCGCCAACCCGGCCGGGATGAGGCGCGCCCAGTCCTGACGGAAATACACGAGCAGGGCGACCAGGGTCCCCAGATGGAGCATGACGCTGAACGCCAGGGAGTTCAGGAACTCGTCGTCCCATCCGAACAGGAACGGAACCAGGACCAGGTGCCCGGATGACGAAACCGGCAGGAACTCGGTGAGTCCCTGCACGATCCCCATGACGAGCGCTTGGAAGATGGTATCCATGCGATGTGGCCCTCGCGGGCCAGCGACGCGGCCGCTACCGGATGAAGAGCGGGGCGAGGACCAGGGAGATCGTGGCGAGCAGCTTCACGAGAACGTGGAGCGACGGGCCGGCGGTGTCCTTGAACGGGTCGCCGACGGTGTCGCCGACGACCGCCGCAGCATGTGCGTCCGAGCCCTTGCCCAGGACGTTGCCCTCGTCGTCTGTGAGCTGTCCCGACTCGATGTACTTCTTGGCGTTGTCCCACGCGCCGCCGCCGTTGTTGAGGACGGTGGCGAGCATGACGCCCGAGATGGTGCCGACCATGAGCATGCCGGCGACCGCCTCGTATCCGAGCACGACACCGATGACGATCGGGGTGGCGACCGCGACGACGCCCGGGAAGATCATCTCCTTGAGGGCCGCCTTGGTCGTGATGTCCACGACTCGGGCGTAATCCGGGCGCTGGGTGTAGTCCATGATCCCGGGCATCTCCCGGAACTGGCGCCGTACCTCGACGATGATCGATTGCGCGGTCTTGCCGACTGCGCGAATCGCGAGCGAGCTGAAGAAGTAGACGAGCATCGCGGCCAGGAGCGCCGCGATGAACACGTTGACGTTAGCCAGGTTGACCGACTCGAGCAGCGCCGCACCAGGGACGTTGGCCTCGATACGCCGGCCCTGGATGACGTTGATCTTGTCGATATAGGCGGAGAACAGCAGGAACGCTGCGAGCGACGCGGAGGCGATCGCGTAGCCCTTGGTCAGGGCCTTGGTCGTGTTGCCGACCGCGTCGAGGCGGTCGGTGATCTCGCGGGCGCCGGCCTCCGCGCGGCTGAACTCGGCGATGCCGCCGGCGTTGTCCGTGATGGGCCCGAAGGTATCCATCGCCAGGATGTAGGCCGTCGTCATGAGCATGCCCATCGTCGCGACGGCCGTCCCGAAGATACCGCCGACGTTGCGGCCACCCTCGCCGATGAGGCCCGCCTGGTCGCCCAGCCAGAAGCTCGCGAAGAGCGCGATGCTGATCGTGACCGCGGTGACGAGGGTCGTTTCGAAACCGACCGCCGTGCCACTGATGATGTTGGTTGCGGGGCCGGTCTTGGACGCCTCGGCGATCTCGCGGACCGGCCGGAAGGAGCCGGCCGTGTAGAACTGGGTGATGTAGACGAACGCGACGCTCGTCGCGAGGCCGATGACACCGGCCGCGAAGAAGTACACCCAGGTCGGCAGCCCACCGGTGCCGGTGCCGCCGTTCGTGTTCATCATCACAAAGGTCACGAAGGCCATACCCACGACGGACAACAGGGTCGTGACCCAGTACCCGCGGTTGAGCATGTTCATCGGGTCCTCGGTTTCCTTCCCACGCACGAAGAAGATCGCGACGATGGTCGCCAGCAGCCCGAACGCACGGACGACGAGCGGGAAGAAGATCCAGGCCTCGGGGTTCGGCCAGCCGGCCGCCACCGCGATCGTGTAGACCGCGACACCCAGGATCATCGCGCCGATGTTCTCGGCGGCAGTGGATTCGAAGAGATCGGCACCACGGCCGGCGCAATCGCCGACGTTATCGCCGACCAGGTCCGCGACGACGCCCGCGTTGCGGGGATCGTCCTCCGGGATGCCCTTCTCGACCTTACCGACGAGGTCGGAGCCGACATCGGCGGCCTTCGTGTAGATGCCGCCGCCGAGCTGCGCGAACAGGGCGACGAACGACGCCCCGAAGCCGAAGCCGACGATGAGGAACGGCGCCTCGGCGACGGTCACATCCGCTACGACAGTCTCGTACAGGGTGAAGATGCCCCACACGCCGAGGAGCGACAGTGCCACGACGAGGAAGCCGGAGACGGCGCCGCCGCGCATGGCGACCTGGACGGCCTCCACGAGGCTGCGCCGGGCGGCCGAGGCGGTCCGGACGTTCGCCTTCACGCTGATGTACATGCCGATGACCCCGGACGCCATCGAGCACAGCGCACCGACGAAGAACGCGAACGCGGTCATGATCCCGATCGGCACACCCGCGAGCTTCGGGACATCGGCGACCTCGGGCGTCTCGACCAGCGTGATGACGCCACCGATCACGAAGGCGCCGACGACGGCCAGCACGAAGATCGTCGTGTATTGACGGCGGATGAAGGCGACCGCTCCCTCGAGGATCGTCCCGGCCACGGCCTGCATCTCTGGGGTGCCGGTATCACGGGCGAGCACGTCGCGGGCGAGGTAGATCGCGAACAGGACGGCGATGATCCCCGCCAGGGGGATGATCGGCAGCAGCGTACTCGCATCCATCAGGTCGTGGGGTCCTCCAGGTCGGTCAGGTCCGGCGTCCGTCCCGTGGCGCGTGCGCGTGCGCCGTCGCGGGCGGGTGTCCGGGATGCTGCCGGCAGGCCCCGACGGTATGCACCGCGGGCTGGGACCTTGCAGGCCGGCGGCGAGTGTAACAAGGCGTTCTTCAGCGGGTCAAACTCGGCCGCCGCGCGAGGTTATGCAGCCAGCTCGCGCGCCTTCTGGACCTGTTCCGGCGGCCGCGCGCGGCGGCCCCTATACTGCCGGACCTGTGACCAAACGACCCGCACTCGGGTGTCTCTTCGAGATCGTCGAGACGCTCGTGCTGACCCTCATCATCTTCGTCGTGATCCAGAATTTCGTCGCACAGCCGTACAAGGTCCAGCAACAGTCGATGGAGCGGACCCTGGAGCCTGAGCAGTACGTGCTGGTGGACAAGCTGACGCCTCGGTTCGACGCGTACAAGCGAGGCGATATCGTCGTGTTCACGCCGCCCGAGGACTGGGGCGACAACGGCACGCCGTTCATCAAGCGGGTGATCGGCGAAGCGGGCGACACGGTGGAGATCCGCGACGACGGACTGGTGTACATCGATGACGTCGCGCTCGAGGAGCCGTACATCTACGCCGACGAGGAAGGCGGGCCGTCGCAGGCCACGACCGCTCCGCTCGAGCAGGCTAAGTGGACGATCGCGGAGAACGAGGTCTTCCTCATGGGCGACCACCGCTCCAATTCCGCCGACTCACGAACGTTCGGCCCGGTCGAGGTCGACCAGGTCATCGGGCGCGCCTGGCTGCGCTATTGGCCGCTGGACACCTTCGGCATCCTGCCCGCGCCGACCTACGCGGGACTCGCCCCGGCCGATTCCTGAGCCGTGTGACGACGCGGTGCGGGACGACGCGGACAGGATGACGCGGTGACGCCGATCATCGCGATCGTCGCCCTCGCGGTCGTTGGTGGGTCGGTCGTGGTGGTTTCCTCGCGAGACCCGCGTACGGTCCTGCTGGCCCTGGCGGTGGCGCTCGTCGCCACTCCCCTCGTCGCCGATCCCCTGGCCACTCCCCTGGGGCTGGCCGCGCGGCTCGTCGGCGCCATCCTCGCCACCTACCTGCTGTGGGTCGTCGCCCGCCATCGTGGGGACCGGGGTGTCCTCACGAGCCCGACCGGCGGCTCGCGGATCGGATGGCCCGCCGAGATCCTGCTCGCGGCTGGGGCGTTCGTCGTGGGCTACGCCGCCCACGGGCTTGGCGCCCCGGCCGATGGACCGCCGCTGGCCAGTGCCGCCGGGTTCGCCGTCGCCGCGCTTGCCGTTGCGCCGGTCGTGACCGGCCAGGATGTCATCCGGGTGGGGACCGGCCTCCTGCTGCTCATCAACGCCGCGTTGCTCGTCCGCACAGGGCTGGGCGGCACGCCCGGCGATCTCGAGCAGCTGGTCACCGCGGCCATGCTGATCGTGCTGGCGGGCGCCGTCGCGGCCCTCGCGGCAAGCGCCCGGGCCGACGGCTCGGGCGGCTACGCGTACGCGGATCCCGCACGCGTTCGCGTTCGCCGGGAGCCCGACGCGCACCCGCGCGAACAGCTCTGACCGCCGACGCCCGATGAGCCTCCTCCCCTTCGAGCTGGTGACGACCGTGGGGGCGGTGCTGGCGTTGCTCCTCCGTAGCAATGCACGCGTCGCGACGGCCATCGCCGTCGGAGGCCTCTTCGCGGCCGCGGTGACGGCCCTCGCGATCAGCCCCGGCCAGAGCGTCGTCATCGGCGGAGCTGGGATCGCGACCACCGAGTACCTGCGCCTCTTCCTGGTCCTCGGCGCGACGGTCGGGCTGTTGCTCGCCGTGGTGGGCCAGGCTGTCGGCAGCGCGCGGGACGCGGCGGCGGTCACGCTCGGGGTGCTTGCCACATCGGCCCTGGCACTGTCCTTGCCCGACGCCCGCATCGCGGTCCTCGCCGCGACGGCCGGCGGAGGCTTCGGCGCCCTCGTGACCCTGGCTCCGACGGGCGGCCGCGTGGGCGCGACGGTCGGGACTCGGGTGCTGCGGGCCACGGTCGTTGCGGGCACGATGGCCGTGGCGGCGACCGCGTGGATCGGACGCGACCTGACCGATCTGGCCGCTCAGCCGGTGGTCTTCGGGCTCGCCTATCTCGCGTTCGCGCTTGCGGTCGCGATCCGGTTCGGAGCGATCCCACTGCACACCTGGGCCGCGCCGCTTACCGATAACGTCCCGGAAACCGCGCTCCCGCTCGTGACGGCCTGGGCGCCGGCCGCCTTCGCGATCGTTGCCCTGGCCTGGGCGGACGCGTCCATCGCACCGCTGCTCGTGGATCTCGACGCCGTTCGGTTCGTCGTCCTCGCCATCGCGATCTCCTCGATCGTGCTCGCGTCCGTGGCGGCCCTGATCCAGGACGACATCGAGCACATCGTCGGCTACGCGATCATCGGCGACGCCGGCGTCATCCTGCTCGCGATCGCCGCGCTCGATCCGGCCGCCTGGGCGCCGGCGCGCACATGGATCCTGGCGTTCGTCGTCGCCCGCAGCGCGTTTGCCGCGTGGGCGGCCGCAACCCGGTCGGTGTTCTTCACGGGCCGCTTGACCGATCTGCGCGGGTGGGCGATCCGGTCACCGGCGCTCGGCGTGATCCTCGGAGTGGTCGTCGTGGCCAGTGTCGGCGTGCCGGGGCTCGCTGCGTTCGACGCCCGTGGGACGATCGTGGCGCTGGCGATCGATGGACCGCTCGGTGCGCTGGTCCTGCTCGGCGCCCTGTCTCCGCTCCTGTACTACGGGCGAGTGCTCCTCGTCGGTGTCGGTCGCCCCGCGGGCGGCGCCGCGAGTGCCCGCAGCCTCCGTCCGGTGGTGTCCCCGGTGGACCTCACCGACCTTCGAAGCTGGCTGACCCGGACCTGGTCGGACAACCTGGCCGTTACCGCCACGGGAGGCGCGGCACTTCTCGCGATCCTGGCTCTGGCCGTGTCGTTCGGGGCGTTCGGAGCATCGAGTGCGGCCGCCGGCCTGCCACCGACGCTCGACGTGAGCCGCGAGTCATTCGCCCCCGAGGATCCGCAGGCGCCGGTCGGGTCGGATGCGCCGTCCGCACCACCCGCAGACGGCGAGGCCGGCGAAGCGCCATCGGCCCCGCCCTCGGACGACGAGCCCAGCGAGGCGCCGCCGGCGCCATCCCCGGACGGCTCGCCCAGCGGCGCTCCCTCGCCCTGAGCGGCCCTACGCTTCCGGGGCGAGGACCCAGCGATCGATGTCCCGCTCGTAGTCGAACAGCTCCCCGGACCCGAACCACAGCGCCAGCTCGGTCTCGGCCGCTTCGGGGCCGTCGGACGCATGGACGATGTTCTGCGCGGTCTCGAGCGCGAAGTCACCGCGGATCGTGCCGGGCGCCGCCTCGTGCGGGCGCGTGGCGCCGTTGATCGCGCGAACCACCGCGATCGCGTTCGGTCCCTCGAGCGCGAGGGCGACGAGCGGTGCGGACGTGATGAACTCGACCAGACCGGCGAAGAACGGCTTCTCGCGGTGCGCCGCGTAATGGCGCTCTGCGAGGTCGCGCTCGACCTGGACGAGCTTGAGGCCCACGACCTTGAGGCCACGCTCCTCGTACCGGGCCAGGATCCGGCCGGTCAGCTGGCGCTGCACGCCATCGGGCTTGACGAGGACAAGGGTTCGTTCGGTCACGCAGGATCTCCTTGGCTGGGTGGTTCAGCGGATGGGTCGTC
>JARDZW010000093.1 GCA_029240655.1 Chloroflexota bacterium | reverse complement strand
GATGGTCCTTGGACCTGACCTGCCGACGATGGAGGCGGTGCTCCGAAAGGAGGACCTGGGGCGCGTGGCGGCGTCGATGGAACCGGCCGCCATCGCGGCCGCCATCCGCGAGATCCTCGAGCTCGACCCGGCCGAGCGCGATGCCTGGCGAGAGCGCATCGCGGCCACCGCCCGCGAGCGATACAGCTGGCCCATCGCCGCGGCCGCCTACCGCGACCTGGTCCGCTCGCTGGGGCCCGGGTCGTCAGCTGGTGGCGACCGACCCTGACGCAACGCCGATCAGGTCGAGCAACGCCTGATCCGAGCGCGTGACCTCGACGAGGGTGAGCGGGTGGAGGATGGCCTGGATCATCGCCTCCGAGAGCGGCGGCTGGTGCCCAGTCAGTCCGGCCAGCACCAGCCGGCGCGGCACGACGGGCGCGGTGGCAAGCTCCTGATCGAACGCCGCGAGGCGCTCGGGGAGCGCCGCGGGATGCCGGTCGGCGCCCAGCACGACATCGACCGTCTCGTCCGGCCACAGGCCGAGCTCGTACCGGGCCGCCAGCCAGGCGCCATCGCCACGGGGCGCCCCGACATTGCCCAGGTCGGTCGCGTCGCGAACCACACGAACGCCCACCGATCGGACAACGCCGAGCGCGGAGGCCTCGGCTTCGGGGCCGTTCACGCGCACCAGCGCGATCCCGTGGTCCCAGGCCGCGGTCGCGTCGAATCTGGTGGTGCCGCGAGCGACCCAGATGGCCGGCGCCGTGACGCGAGCCGCCTCCAGGGTCCGCAGCGCGGCGGTCGCGGCCAGTGCCGCGCTCGCGCCGTCCGTGGCGATGCCACGCTGGACGAGGTTCACGAGGCGTCCCCCGGCTGCTGTCGGTCCCGTCGACTCGCCAGCACGGACTCGTAGATCTCGGTCCAGCGCGGGCCGTTGGACGCCCACGTTCGCTCGCGCGTCACCCATTCCCGACCGTTCTCGCCCAGCCGGGCGGCGAGATCCGGGTGGTCCATCAGCCGAACCACGGCCGCTGCCAGGGCCATGGCGTCCTCGGGCCGGTACGCGAGGGAACGCTCACCGTCGGGTGCGACCTCGGTGAGCGCCGGCAGGTCGGCGACGATCAGCGGTCGCCCCATCGCCATGGCCTCGAACGGCTTGAGCGGCGTGACCAGGCGCGCGGCCCGCTCGTCCCGTCGCGGGACGACGAAGGCATCGATCAACGCGTACATCGCCGGGATCTCGTCGTGCGGGATGGCCCCGGTGAAGACGATCCGGTCCGCGGCACCGGACGCCACAGCCACAGACTCCACCTCGGCGCGACGCTTGCCCTCCCCGACGATCAGGCACGCGACGTCGCGTCCGGCCCTGGCCAGGATCGCCGTCGCCTCGATCAGTGTCTCCTGGCCTTCGCGCGGGTGATCGAGATTGCTCACGTACCCGATGACGAACCGCTCGCCCAGGCCATACCGTGCGCGCAGCTCCGGATCGGGTGACCGCGGCTGGAACGTCTCGGGGTCCACGCCATTGGGGACGATGTGGATGCGCTCGGCCGGAACGCCGCGGGCCACCATGTCCGACTTCATCGTCTCGGCCAGCGTCACGATCGCCGCTGCCGCGAGCATCGTGCGGACCTCGGTCGCATCGCGGCGTCGATAGCGTTCACGCGGCGAGGTGGCGTCGGACACGGACCCCGACGTGGCCCCGGCGGGCGCCGGGCCGTCGAACAACGAGCGAACTTCGTACACGACCGGCAGGTCCAGGTGTTCACCGAGCGCCAGGCCGACGAGCGCCGTCTCGTAGCCGCGTCCGCCTGACGACGCGTGCACGATCGCCGGCCGCTCGGCACGGGCGACCGCGGCCGCGCGCCAGGCGTAATCCTCGAGATACAGGTCGGCCGGGCCCTCCGACGGATAGCCGGCGCCCAGGTCCAGTCGGTGGTGGCGGATGCCGTCGACCTCGTCGACCGGCGCGACGGCCGCGCCGCTCGAGCGCGGGAAGCCGAGGGCCGTCACGACGACGGGATCCCAGCCGGCGGCTCGTTGGGCGAGCAGGTTGTCGTGGCTCCGCATCGTGAAGCCGTTCTGGCGCTGCGGCCGCGATTCTTTGAGCAGGTGCAGGATCACGCGATCGGATCGGGGATCGGTCGGCTGCCGGCCGCCGCGGACGAGCGGTCGCCAGCGCTCGTCGGTCTCGGCCAGGTCGCCATGCAGGCGGCGCTCCGTGTCCGCGAGGGCATCGCCACCGCTCGTTCGGCGCAACGCGGCGATCGTGGCGGCAACGTTGCTCATGTCCCCGCGTGCGGAGTACGCACGGCGCCGGATGCCGAGCACGGCCCGGTCGCCGGGATGCTCACGGATCATCGACTCGGTGAGCTCGAGCGCGAGGTCGGCGTTGCCGGCAGCGAGCGCTGCCTCCGCCTCACGAACGCCTGACCGCAGGCTTGCCAGCCTGCGACCTACGGCTGCTGAGAGGCGGTTCACGGTCGGCATCGTCGCCCGCCGCGCGCTGTGCTCAGATCGCCGCCGAGCCGAGCTGCGCGGCTCGCTCCGCCTTGCGCGCCTTCGAGCGCTCGATGTGGGTCCGTACGACTTCCGACGGATCACCTTCGATGATCACGCGCCCTTTCTCGAGCAGCATCGCGCGGTTGCAGTACTCCTCGACCCAGGCCATGTCATGGGTCACGAGCACGATGCCCTTGGCCGCCTTCACGAGCTCGATCACCCGCGTCCGCGACTTCTCGCGGAACTCCGCGTCGCCGGTCGCAAGCACCTCGTCGAGCAGGAGGATGTCCGGATCGACCGACGTCGCGATGGCGAACCCCAGGCGCGCGCGCATGCCGGACGAGTAGGTCTTGATCGGCGCATCGATGAACTGGCCGAGGTCCGCGTAGTCGACGATGGACGGCAGGAGGTCGCGGACGAGCCGGTCATCGAGGCCCATGAACGCACCCGCCAGCAGGATGTTGTCGCGCCCGCTGAGGTCCTGGTCGAACCCCGCGCCGAGCGTCAAGAGGCTGGAGACGTGGCCATTGACCTCGACGCTTCCCTCCGACGGCAGGATGATCCCGGCGAGGACCTGGAGCAGCGTGGACTTGCCGGCGCCATTGGGCCCGATGACCGCGAGCGACTCACCATGCACGAGACCGAACGACACGCTGCGGAGCGCCCAGAACGGCTCGTCCGCATCGCGCGACAGCATCTGCCCGAGGGAGTTGCGGAACGTCGTCTTCTTCGTGAAGCGCAGCGAGTAGCGGACGCCGATGTCCATGGCATCGATGGCGTGCGGACTGCTGGCGGAGATGGGCGGCGGGGACGCGATGGCCATGGCTAGAGGACCTTCGCGTACGTCGGTTCGAGCCGCTTGAACACGATGGCCCCGATCGCGAGCAGCAGGATGCTGGCCCCGAGCAGGGCGGTCAGCGCGAGCCAGTCGGGGGCATGCGGCGGTCCCTCAGGCTGGCCGTAGATCACGGCACGGTAGGACTCGAACAGGACCGCGAAGGGATTCGCGTGCGCAAGCGTACGCAGCAGCGGATTGTTCTGGAAGGTGGCACTCGCATCGACGACGGCCATGCTGTACAGCGCCGGCGACAGGTAGAACCAGAGCCGCAGCACGTGCCGCAGGATGTTGCCGAGGTCGCGGAAGAACACGTTGATGGCGGAGACAAGCAACGACATGCCGAGCGTGAACACGTACTGCACCAATGCGATCACCGGGATCAGGATCAGGAACGGCGAGATCCGATCCGCATACAGCAGCATGATGGCGCCGAGTGGCAGCAACCCGAACGCGAAGCCCACGACCCCGGCGCTCGTCGCCGCAACCGGCAGCACGAGCTTCGGGAACTGGATCTGCTTGATCAGCTTCTCCTGGCTCACCACGGAGCTCGCCGCGTCGCCGATGCTGGTGGTGAACCATTTCCAGGGCAGGATCGCCGACAGGATAAAGAGCGGATAATCGGGGATCTTGACGTCGAGGATCAGCGACACGAAGACGACGTAGACACCCATCTGGAGCAGGGGATCCAGCACCCACCAGAAGTTGCCGAGAAAGGTGTCCGCGCCCTTCTTCTTGATGTCGGCCTGGACGAGGTAGCGGACCAGGCGTCGTCGGGAGCGGATATCTTCGATGGCTTCGCCGATGAGCCGCAGGGGACCCGGCCGGGCCGCGGCGTGACGGAACGCAGCGGGGGCCTCACTCGTGGCGGACATCGCCGCGAAGGGTAGCACCCTCGCCCGCGCGGGCCCCGGTGCCGCGGGCGCGGCCACGGTGCGACCGGTATCCTCTGGCGCGACCATCTGAGGAGGGATCGTGACCCAAGACCGTCGAGTGGCCGTGATCGGCCTGGGCTACGTCGGCCTGCCGCTGGCCATCTCGTTCGTGGAGGCCGGGCTGGAGGTCGAGGGCATCGACGCGTATGCCGGCCGGGTCGAGGAGCTCAACGCCGGTTCCTCCCCGATCGACGACGTCACGAACGACCGCCTCGCTGCCGCGCTCCGAAGCGGGCTGCGGGTGCTCCTGCCCGAAGGAGCGGATCTCGCCGCGGCCGACGCGATCTTCGTGTGCGTGCCGACACCCATCAAATCCACGAAGGACCCGGATCTGGCCCCGGTCCTCGCCGCGGCGGAGACCATCCGCGGGGCACTCAGGAAGGGCCAGCTCATCGTCCTCCAATCGACGACGTACCCGGGCACGACGATGGGTCCGTTCCGTGAGGTCCTCGAAGAGAGCGGTCTCAAGGCCGGCGAGGACTTCGATCTCGCCTTCGCCCCCGAGCGGGTCAACCCCGGTGACCCCGCGAGCGCCAGCAAGGGTGTCCCGCGGCTCGTCGGGGCGACGACGGCGGAAGCCACGAAGCGCGCAGCGGCGCTCCTCGCGAACATCAACGACCACGTGATCGAGATGAGCTCGCCCGACGCGGCCGAGCTCAGCAAGCTCCTCGAAAACGTCTTTCGCAACGTCAACATCGCGTTCGTCAACCAGCTCGCGCTGCTGTGTGAGCGCATGGGTCTCGATGCCTGGGAGGTCATCAACGCCGCGGCCACGAAGCCGTTCGGGTTCATGAAGTTCACGCCCGGCCCGGGAGTCGGCGGCCACTGCATCCCGGTCGATCCGTACTATCTGTCCTGGCGGGCGCGCGAGTTCGACTTCATCGATCGCTTCATCGAGCTCGCGGGCGACATCAACTTCGCGATGCCCCGCCACGTGGTCGGGCTGGTCGCCGACGCCTTGAACGACCGCGGGAAGGCCATGAAGGGTGCCAAGGTCGGGATCCTGGGCGTGGCCTTCAAGCCGAACGTGCGAGACGCCCGCAACTCCCCGGCCGCGGACGTCATCGCCGGGGTTGCAGATCGAGGCGCAGAGGTGCGCTTCCACGATCCGCACGTGGCGTCGTTCACGGACGGGGTCGGCGTGGTGCGCGAGGAGACCGGGCTCGACGAGCTGCTCGCCTGGGCCGATGTGATCGTCGTCGTGACGCCCCATCGCGACATCGAGTGGGCGACGGTCTACGACCGCGCGGACCTCGTCGTCGACACCGTCGACAGCTCGGCCGGGCGTTCGACGCGCGAGCGCCAGGTGCTGCGCCTGGGGGCCGGCTGGTCGACGCGCGCGTGACGACCCGCACCCGCGCGACCCGAGCCGGCGCCGCGCGGCCGGTGCTCATGATCGTCCACAGCTACTATGAGGAGGACCCGCGCGTCCGGCGCGAGGCGGAGTCATTAGTTGCTGCAGGGCGTCCGGTCGTGGTGCTCGGGCTCCGACAGCCGGATGGGCCCTCGGTTTCGGAGATCGCGGGCGTTCGTGTCCAGCACCTCGACGTGCAACGCCACCAGGGCGCAGGACTCGGCGTGTATCTGCGCGAGTACGCGTCGTTCCTGTTGCGGGCGATGTTCGCCGCGGTGCGTTTGCACCGGCGCGAGCGGTTCGCCCTGATCCAGGTCCACTCCCTGCCCGATTACCTCGTGTTCGCCGCGTTGCCGCTCCGGCTCGTTGGTGTCCCGGTGCTGCTCGATCTGCACGAGGCGATGCCCGAGTTCTTCCGGAGCCGTTTCCCGGGCGCGTCGAACCCGATCGTCCATCGGTTGCTGATGCTCCAGGAGCGGCTTTCCGTGGCCGCCTCGACGGCGGTCATCACGGTCAACCCCGCGATGCGCGACCGGCTCGTGGAGCTCGGCGTCCCGGCCGAGAAGGCAGGCGTCGTCGTGAACAGCCCGTCGCTCGATCGGTTCGATGTCACGGCCTCGCCGCCGCGTGCTTTTCGTGAGGACGGCCGGCTTCGCCTCATCTACACGGGGGCGCTGACGCCGACCTACGAGCTCGATGTGGCGATCGCGGCCGTTGCCCGGATCGCGGCCGCCCGGCCTGCGCTCGACGTGACGTTCGAAGTCTACGGCCGCGGCGACACGGGACCGGCGCTTGCGGCTCAGGCAGCGGAGCTCGGCATCGCCGAACGGGTCACGTTCCACGGTCGCATCGCGATCGAGGACGTGCCGGCGGCTGTCGCCGGAGCGGACATCGGTCTGGCCCCGACCCGCCATGACCGATTCACCGACATGAGCCTCTCGACCAAGCTGTTCGAGTACGCCGCGATGGGCAAGCCGGTCGTCGCGTCACGCCTGCCGATGGTCGAGCGGACGTTCCCGCCGGGGACGGTGGCGACATACGAGCCCGGGGATCCCGAGGCGATGGCCGACGCGATCCTCGCCTTCGCCGACGACCCGGTCGCCCGAGAAGCGGCCGTGGCCGCCACCGCGCAGATCGTCAGGACTGGCTCCTGGGAGCACGAGTCGAAGGGCTATCTCGCGCTCGTGGAGCGCCTCATCGCCGGCTAGGCCGGGCGGGAGCGGTGGACGCTCCGGGGCTCGCTACGCGCGCCCGAGGGCCGATCGGACCTCGCGGCGGACCTTGCGCGCCACGCGTCGCGGGAACGAGACCGCGGGTCGCGGCGGCTTGGGCAGCGGCGCCTGCGGCGCCACGGTCGCGGCGGTCTTCTCGATCGGGGTCAGCCAGGACGTATCGACGTCGGTCACCTGGACGGCCGGATCGCCGAAGAGGCGCAGGAACTCCGACACGATGTACTTCACGGCGTGGCGGTGGACGTGCCGGCCGTCCTCGCGGAAGTAGTCGCTCTGGCGTTCGGCCGTGACGACCATCTCGTACGAGTGGAAGTAGCGGACGTCGGGATGGCGATCGATGAACTCGGACACCGCGGCGCGGATCCGGCTCTTCGACTCCATGTTCGCGACCCGGACGTCGTGGGCGGTGAACGTCGTGTGGAGCGGCACGGGCGAGGTCGTCAGCACGAGCGTGGCGTCCATGTCGCGGACGACGCGCCGGATCCGCTCCAGGTCGGACAGCATGTCGGAGACCGTGAGCCGATGGAATTGGGCGCCCAGGGACGGGTACACGGCCGGGTGCGGGATCCCTCGGTACGTGTTTCCGGTCGAGGGGTTCCGGAAGGTCTCGATGAGCCCGAGCGTCGCGACCACCACCCGAGCATCACGGAACAGGTCGTCCGCCGCAGAGTCGGCCTCCGACCGATCGGCCAGCAGCGCCGCCTCGTCCGCATGGATCGTGTCGTAATCGCGGAACGGATCGACGAACCCGCCATTCACCGACCAGGATGGTTCGGCGGCTCGCTCCTGCCACGCGCCGGCCAGCCGTTCCATCTCCTGGCGGATCGTGGCGGTCGAGTAGAACAGTCCGCCCGGGTGCATCCCGCCGACGATCCCGACCTTCTTCATCATCGAGGCGAGCTCGGATGCGAAGCACGAACCGATCGTCGCCACCTTGGTCGTGGGTCCGATCAGCCGGTCCACCGGCGCTCGGATCAGGAGCTCCCGCTCGGACCAGGCGTGGACGTTCGGCAACTCCCAGTCGCCGAGTCGGCTCTTCAGCGTCGGCATGGCGGCAGGATAGCGCGACCGTCGCACGGGGGCCCCCAAGTCGATATCCTCGGCCACATGGCAGACGAGCCGGGGCGGACGCTGCACTTCGTCCCGGACGCACCCCGGGTCGCGCCCGACGACGGCTCGGTGACGGTCGTGCTGGACAGCACGTGGACGGCGACCGGTGAGCTGGGCGGCAATGATCGCGTCATCGGCATCCGGGGCGTCGGCGGGCGCCTCCTCGAGGACCGCGACCTCATCACCGAGACCGCCGAACGGCTCGATGCCTGGGCAAGCGCGTCCGGGATCGTCGACAAGCTGCTCGTCGAGGGCACCTCGATGTGGTTCTACCTGCGCTTGTCGGTTTGGGTGTGGTTCCAGCAGCGGATCCTGTGGACGGCGATCGTCGACGACCTCGTTCGGACCGTGGCGCCTTCGCGGATCGTGTGCGATCCCGGGACGGACGACGTCGTGATCGAAGCCGCCCGGCTCGTCGCCGCGCGCGACGGGCTCGAGATCGAGGCGCCGGACATTCCGGAGGTGGACCGCTCGGGTCATGCAGCGCCCCTGCCGACTCCGGCCGCGCGTGCGCCCTCGGCCGCGGCGTCGACCGGTATGGCCCAGTTCGGCCGTCGGGGTCTCGGCAAGGTCCGCCGACTGATCGCCGGCGGTCCCGGATCGGATGCGTCCGCCTCGGCGACCATCCAGGGGCTTCCCGCACGCCGGCGCGCCATGACCGAGCGGCTCGACGCACTTGCGTCCGAGTCGGGGCGCCTGCTCGTGGTCCTCGAGCACACGCGCCAGCGGGTCGAGACGGCCCACGGGCCACGCGACGTGAACCCGTACCTCTCCCCGGTCGTTAACGCGCTCCGCGGGTCGGCGCTCGAGCCGATCGAGATCGACCTCAAGGCTCGTGTCGACGACGACACCTGGTGGGAGCAGCTCAACTCGCCGGATGGCGCGCGGCTGCTGCCGTCCTCGGCGATCTGGCGTGCCGGCGAGGCGGAGGACCATGCCCATGGTGACGGCGAGGTCGAGGCCGGTTCGGCAGAGTCTTGGATCGCCATCGTCGGGGCGATCCGGACCCCCGTCGTGGTCCACGGTGTCGACCTGGGACCGGGGCTGACCGGGCGGGTGTCCCAACTCGCCGCCCGCTGGATGCCAAGCAAGGTCCGAGCCGTCACCAGCATCCGCGCGCTGCTCCGTCGCCTTCGACCGGCAGGTGTGCTCCTGGCCGACGAGTACCACCGCCAGGACTGGCTGACCGCGGCCCGGGCCGAGAACGTGCCGGTCGCGGCCATCCAGCACGGGATGATCTATCGCGGCCACAACGGCTATGTCCACCGGGAGCGGCCGGAGACCTTGGCCCTGCCGGACCGGACGTACGTCTTCGGCGAGTGGGAGCGTGACGTGCTGGTCCATGCCAGCGTCTATCGGGACGACGAGGTTCGCGTCAGCGGGTCGCCACGATTGGACCTCGCCGAGGCGGCCCCGGATGCGGACGCCGCGGCCCTGCGCGCCGAACTGGGCGTCCGGCCGGGCGACCGGTTGGTCGTGCTGTCCGGGACCTACGGCCCGGCGTACCGGCGGTTCCACATCCCGTACGCGCTCGATCGGCTGCTCGACCGGCCATGGCCCCATGTCCACCTGGTCGTGAAGCAGCACCCTGGCGAGCAAGACCGTGGCCCGTATGAGGCCCTCGTCACAGGTGTCACCGCCGCCCGCGGGTTTGCCCCGCCCCCGGTGAGCGTCGTCCAGCACATCGACCTGTACCGGCTCCTCCGGTGCGCGGACGCGCACCTGGGGATCCATTCCACGGTCCTCACCGAGGCAGTCGCGGCCGGCACGCTCAATCTGCTCGCCGACACACTCGCGGCCTCGGACTTGTTGGGGTACGTGGAGGCGGGCGTGGCCGTGCCGGTCCGCGATGGTGCGGATCTCCTCGCCGCCCTGGATGCGCCTGGCGCCATCACACCTCAGGCCCGCAGCGCCTTCCTCGCCCGCCATTTCCGCGAGGGCCGCGCGAGCGACCGCCTCCGCGGCGAGCTCCTCGAGTGGCTCGCGTGAGCGGGCGAACGCTCTTCCTCATCCCTGCGCGCGGCGGGAGCAAGCGCATCCCCGGCAAGAACCTGCGCAGCCTGGCCGGGATCCCGCTCGTGGGCTGGGCAGGGAGGATCGCCGGGGCCGCGGCGATGCCAGGCGACGTCGTCGTCTGCTCGACCGAGGACCAGGAGATCGCGACTGCCGCATCCACCTGGGGGATCCGTGTCCTGGCCCGGCCCGATGCCCTGGCCAGCGACACCGCGACGTCGCTCGAGGTCGCGATCCACGCGCTCGACGCCACGGCCGGCGACGGCGAGGCGATCGACCTCCTCGCCCTCGTCCAGCCGACATCGCCGCTGACCGACCCGGCCGACCTGCGCGCCGCGATCCACCGCGCCCGCGAGACCGGTCGGTCTGTCGCCAGCGTCACGTCGAGCCATCCCGCCGCGTGGCATCATGGGCTTGCGGCTGACGAAAGCCTCCGCGCGGTCGACGCCGCGGAGGCCGACCACCTGCTCACGGGCGCCTTCTACGTGACGGCGCCGGACGCGCTCCGGCGCGGCGGCCGGTTCGTCGAACCGGGCGTGACCCTGGGCTTCACGACGCCGCCGGAACGCGCCATCGACATCGACGTGCCGGCCGACCTCCAGATCGCGGCTGCGATGCTCGGGATGCGCGAGGTCGCGCCGTTCCCGCTTGCCGGCCGCGATATCGGCTCTGGCGGAAAGGTCTTCCTCATCGCCGAGGCGGGGGTCAATCACGATGGCGATGTCGAGATCGCCCATCGTCTCGTTGATGCCGCGGCCGACACGGGTGCGGACGCGGTCAAGTTCCAGACCTTCGTGCCCGACGCCCTCGCCTCGGCCGCCGCGCCCACCGCCGCGTACCAGCGCGCCACCGACCAGGGGGAGGACCAGCGGGCGATGCTCCAGCGGCTCGCCCTGCCCCCGGACGCCTGGCCCGCCCTGCGCCACCACGCCCTCGATCGCGGTATCGTGTTCCTGTCGACACCGTTCGATGACGCCTCGGCCGACCTTCTCGACGCGATGGACGTACCGGGATTCAAGGTGGGATCGGGCGAGCTCACGAACCTGCCCTTCCTCGAGCGACTGGCCCGACGCGGCCGCCCGATGATCGTCTCGACCGGCATGGCGACGATGCC
>JARDZW010000205.1 GCA_029240655.1 Chloroflexota bacterium | reverse complement strand
GAAACGGCTTCCCCTGCTCGTGGTCCTGGGCCTGATCGCGTTGGCGTTCGCCCTGCCGATGAGCGGCGGGATGTTGGGGTTCGGCGAGGTGAGTCCGGGGCCGTCCGGGATCGCTTCCGGACCGAGTCGATCAGCGGGCGCGACCGGCACGCCCGCGGCGAACACGGAGGTGCCAGCGTCCGCGGATCCGACCGCGCCGCCCGAACCCACACCGGCCGCGACGCGCGCAGCGACGGTCGCCCCACTGACCGAAGTCGCGGTCGTGCCCGTCACGCAATTCCGTGCCATCGCGACCAACACCACACGCGCTGAGGTGGCCGACGTCCTCGCCGGCACCAGCTCGCGCTACGAGGCGCTTGTCCTGGTCGAGGCGGAGGCGGACGCGATCCTCACGGCCGTCGACGCGAGCCGACCGGCCGACGCCGGCCACCTCGTCCTCGTCCCGGACGCAGCCGCACTCACCAAGGACCTCGCGAAGCACCGCAAGCGCCTGGCCTTCCTGCGCGCCGACGCGGTGACGCCTGCGGTCCGGGCATTGGCCTGGGGTAGGCGGTCCTTGTTCGGCGTGGACCGCGCCACGACCGCGGAGGAGTGGCGGCTGCATGCCCAGCTCCCGGCCGCTGCCGAAAACGCGGCCTTCGATCCCGCCAGAACATGGACGATGTTCGCCGGTGGCGACATCCTCCTGGACCGCGGCGTGTACCAGACGATCCGGATCAAGGGGAAAGGCGTCGACTTCCCGTTCGATGGCGGGACGGCCGAGATCACCGGTCACACCTGTTGTTCCGGGTTCGGTTGGGAACAACCCGTCACCAGGCGGACCGGCAACAGCGGGGCGATGCGCGAGCTGATCAAGGGCGCGGACATCGCCATCGCCAACTTCGAGAACCCGGCACCGAACCGCGTCCGCTGGCACACGAGCGGCACGGTCTTCTCGGCCGACCCCGGGATCATCGACGGTTTGGTGAACGCCGGGATCGACTACGTCTCGCTCGCCAACAATCACATCGGCGACGCCGGGGACGCCGGGATCCTGCAGACGATCGACAACTTGAGGGAGCGGGGCCTCGCCTATTCGGGCGCGGGCAAGGATTCCGCGGCGGCGCGCAAGCCGGCGATCCTCGAGGCGGGTGGGGTGAACGTCGCCGTGCTCGGGTACGACGCGATCGCCTCGTACTACTCCGCGGGCGACGGCGACCCCGGCAGTTCCAGGCTCACGCTGAGCCGGGCGCGCAACGACATCAAGCGAGCGCGCAAGGGTGGCGCCGACATCGTCATCGTCTTCCCGCACTGGGGCACGGAGTACCGCCGGACTCCATTCTCGGCACAGCAGAAGCTCGCCCGCGACATCATCGATGCCGGCGCCGACATGATCATCGGCAACCACGCGCATTACGCCGCGGCCATGGAGGTCTACGAGGGCAAGCCCATCTGGTACGCCCTCGGCAACTTCATCTTCGACCAGACCTGGTCGGAGCCGACCATGGAGGGCATCACGCTGGAGCTGACCTTCCACGGCAAGGACCTCATGCAGGTCCGTATGCGGCCGCACATCATCCTGGACAAGGCCCAGCCCAACTTCCTCGACCCGGCCGGTGACGGCCGCGTGGTGATGGGCCAGATCTACGACGCGTCGAAGGGCATCCTGCCCTGGTAGGTTGACGCGGGGCTGCGACCCGGGCTCGGCGGGGACCCTATGCGAGGCCTGCGAACAGATCGCTCTCGGGCCGCTCGGTCTCGACCCTCGACTCCCGCAGGATGTAGGCCTCCCTGGCCCAGGCCTCACGCCAGCCGTCGAGACCGAAGAGCATGAACGACGAGTCCGCCGCGATCTGGGTCACGTGCTCCTGGATCGCCGCCCACTTGCGCTCGAGCGGATCGCCCGAGATGTCGATCCAGGTCGTGATCGATGCATCGGGCACGAGCATCTTCTTCATGTAGGCCTCGAACTCGGCGAGCTGCTCCGGGGTCGCGTCCTCGGGCGGCGCCCAGAAGCTCGGCTTGCCGAGTGCCTCGAGTCGCTCGCGCATCGCGTTGCGCGTCGACTCCGGGATCGCCTGCTCGTACAGCTTCGCTGGCGCCCATGGTGCAAGCCCACCGTCCTCGGCGGCCGGGCCTGTGCCGCCGTGCTCGGGGCTGAGCTGTTCCGGGTACCACGCCGCGTCACCGGCCCGGGCGAATGCCCGGACCGCCACGTCGTGGGTCCGGATGTGGTCGGGGTGACCGTAGCCTCCAAAGTCGTTGTACGTCGTGACGACATCGGGCTGATAGCGCCGGATGAACCAGACGAGACGGCGGGCCGCCTCGTCGAGGTCGGCCTGCCAGAACGACCGCGGATCGAGATTCCCGGGTCGCCCCATCATGTCCGAGTCGTGGTAGCCGAGGTTCTCCCACTCGGTGACGCCGAGATGGGCCATCGCGCGTTCCAGCTCGACGGCGCGCATCTCTCCGAGGCGGCGGTGATTTTCCGGCGTGTCGAGGTCGGGGACGACGATCTCGCCCATCTCGCCGCGCGTGCACGTCACCAGGACCACGCGCTTGCCTTCCGCCAGGGCCTTGGCCATCGTCCCACCGGTCCCGATCGTCTCGTCGTCGGGATGGGCATGGACGGTCATCAGGGTCGGAACGTGGGGTGCGGCGGCGGCTCGGTCGGTCATGGGCCGATGCTAGCGCTACTCCGCGCATGCGGTCGTGTCGACTGGATGCACACCCTTTCGGGTCATGCCCGGGCAGGACTTGCACGCGCGCAACGGTGCGACGTCACAACGCCAGCCGCGGAGCGGGACCTCCGGGTAGCTCGCCCGGGTGGCGGGGCGTGCCCACCATGGCAAGCATGATCCACGACGCCGGACGACGCCTGCTCTTCGCGTTCCAGCGACCTGGCTCGGAACAAGCCGATCCCGTCGTGCTCCTGGACGCGGCTCGTTTACGCCACCCGATGGTCGACTTCGTCGCCTACGCCGAGGATTGCGTACTCTCGGGTCGCGTGCGACTGTCCGCCGATCGCATGACGGACCTCCTCAACCAGCACGATGAGGTCCAGCTCGTGGACGTGATGGTCCAGCGGCTTCGGGACGCTGGTGCCCTCGAGGCGAAAGAGGTCCAGGTCCTCCGCGAAGAGATCATGTTCGTGCACGCGGCGGGCCCACGTGGCGAAGCTGGCCGTCGCCGACGGACCCTGCAGCACCCGCTGGCGATGCAGCTGGGCCCGTATCAGGTTCGCGGCTACCTCCATGCCCTGCCGGGATCGCCGCCCCTGGTCTCCATCCGGAGCCGGGAGCCGATGGTGCCCCTGACCGACGCCTGGATCGAGTACGACGATGGCTCGACCCACCACCGTCATCACGTCGGGGCGATCGTCGTCAACCGCGACCACATCGACTGGATCACG
>JARDZW010000204.1 GCA_029240655.1 Chloroflexota bacterium | reverse complement strand
GGCGACGTATGGAGCGAGCGTGGCAGCCAGGATCATCGCGAGGATGACCGCCGCCGCGACCACGGCGAGTTGCAGCACGATGCCGAACAAGACGATCCCGAGGGCTACGGTAACCAGGACCCGCCAGCCGATGGCGGCCAACCGCACCAGCCAGCCGGGAACCAGTGGCTCGTCACCAGGGACCACCTGGTTACCGCCAGTCAGTTCGTCAACCACGTTCGTTCACTTCCAGCAGACGACGCAGACCGGCCATCTCGGCACGCATCGCTTCAAGCTCCGCCTTGATGGAGCCCAGATCGCTGCCGGAGACCGGAACAGCCGGGGGCGAGTCGACTTCGTGGCGCGAGAGGAAGACGGTCGAGAGGTAGCTGGTGAGGACGCCGAAGATTCCGATCCCGACGGCCATCGTGACGAGCCCAACGAACCGGCCGGCCTGTGTCACCGGGAACCGATCCCCGTAGCCGACGGTGGTGATCGTCACGAAGGCCCACCAGAATGCATCGCCCCCGGTCTTGATGTTGGAGCCTTCGGCGGTGGGCTCGACGATCGCGATCAGGCAGCTGCCCAGCAACAGGACCACGAAGGACGCGAGGATGATCACGTAAACGGCCGACTCGGCGCGGCGCTTGAAGAATTCCTTCGCCAGGCCGTGCGAACCACTGGCCCGTACCGCTCGCGCCAGGCGAGCGACGCGGAAGATCCGGAACAGGCGGAAGATCCCGGTGCCAGGGATGCTGCCGAGGAGATCGAACAGGCCCTGCGGGAGCGATCGTCCAGGATCGTCGCCGAAGAGGTACGCACGCTTGTTCGGCGCACGCCGGTACGACCGCAGGAAGTCAAACAGGAACAGGATGCAGAGCAGCGTGTCGGTCGAGGCCAGGATGGTTTCGACCTCTGGCCGGCGAACGAAGACCAGGAAGACCATCACGATGAGCGACATGATCGTCATGAGCCCGATGAACAGCTCATAGACCGCCCGCTCGTTCGGATCGCGTGCGGCGTCCGGCCGATCCAACGGCGCGACACCCACGGCATTCGCGGTCATCGTCGTCCCTCCTGGTGCGCGTGGCGGCTGGCAGATCGACCCACGGTGCGCTCGATGGCCATCCGTCCCGACTGTGCCTCCGCGGCGGGGTCGGGTCGTCATTCGAAGCGGGTGATTACCGCGCGTGACGGCGCGCAGCCTCCGACCGGCCGTGGCCATCGTACGACCATCCACCGGTGACGAGGTGGTTGTCACGTCCCGATGACGCCCTCCATCACCCGCTTCGTATGAGGCGGGTGAAAAAACAGGACCGGAGTATCGTCAGGCGAAGCCACGCAACGACAACGTCCAGCCGGCGACCTCGCCGGCATTCACCTTCAGGAGGGAACGCCACGTGACCACCATCGCTCGGGCCAGACGCAGCATCGGACGACCGGGCCTGCCCCTGCTGGCGGCCCTGACCGTCGTGCTCGCGGCGTGCAGCTCGGTCGGCAGCGCCAACATGACCTTCTGGGACGTTATCTGGGCGATGGTCGCCTTCTACCTGTGGTTCATGTTCATCTGGATCTTCATCGGCCTGTTCGCCGATATCTTCCGGCGCAACGACCTGTCGGGCCTGGCCAAGGCCGGCTGGCTGCTGGTGCTCGTGGTGCTGCCTTTTCTGGGCGCGCTCATCTACATCGTCATGCGCCCCAAGGTCACGGCCCAGGACGTCGAGCTCATGACCCGCGCCGAGGCCGGCCAGAAGGCCGCTGCCAGCGTGTCGGTCGCGGACCAGATCGCCAAGCTCCAGGAGCTCAAGGCGGCGGGTGCGATCAGCGACGCCGAGTTCGAGGCCCTCAAGCAGAAGGCGATCGGCACCTGAACCGGCTCCGCTTTGGAGACCCGCGCCCAAGCCGATGATCACGCCCATGGGCGGACCTCGCCCGAATGACGGCCCTATCGAACCCGAACGCGGCAGGGACCGGGAACCGCCGGAGCCGGTCTCCGGTGCGGGTGCGGCCCATGCCGCGCTGGAGCATCTGGCGATCGCTCGCACGCCTGAGGTTGCCGCCACCGACGGCTGGGCAGACGCCGGGGGTAAGGTCCTGCGGTTCCACCTGACGCGAATGCTCGCGCGGGTCGCGGGGGCGATCACGGGCGAGGACCCCGAAGAGGTCCATGCCATGCGCGTAGCGGCGCGCCGCGTCCGTGCCGCCTGGCGAGTCTTCGGGAACGCGTACGAGCGAACGGTCGTGCGCGATCAGCTCGACCGGCTCCGGATCCTCGGGAGCGAGCTCGGGGCCGTCCGCGATCTGGATGTCCAGCTGGCGATACTGGGTGCCGCTCGCTCCCGCGGCTCGAAACGCGATCGGGCCGGGTTGGCGCCCCTCGTCGAGGCGTGGACGGCCGAGCGTGCCTTCAATCACGGCAAGCTCATCGACCGTCTGGCGGCGCGCTGGTTCACTACATTCGTCCTCGACCACGAGCGACTCGTCACGATGCCGGGCGATGCCGTCAAGCCCGTGGCCGCTCATTCCCCATCGACCGTGCGCACACGAGCGCCCAGCGTCATCTGGGAGTCGTACCAGGCGGTCCGCTCCTTCGAGGACGTCGTCACCGATGCGGACGTCTCCACGCTCCATGAACTGCGGATCGCCACCAAGTGGCTGCGGTACACGCTGGAGTTCGTGCGCGAACCGATGGAACCTCGTGCCACCGAGCTCATCCGCCGCGTGGTCGTGCTCCAGGACCACCTTGGAGACATCCACGACCTCCACGCCACGGCAGCTCGCGCACGCGGCAGCCTCGAACGCGCCGATCTCCCATCGAGCGAGCGCGCCGCGATCGACTGGCTGCTGGCCAACGCGGACGTGCGCGTCCAGCGACTGCAGCGACGATCGGGGCCGGCCTGGCGGGGCGTTGCCGACGCCGACTTCCGGCGCGGGATGGGACGGGCGCTGGCGGGGCTCTGATCGGGCGATGGCGTGCATCGACACTCATCAGAATCGGGTGATGGTCGCCGATCGCGACGGGCCTATGTTGCAAGGGTCCGGAGGCGTACCACCCGGGATGATGCGCACCGACCCGAGGAGGATGACCACGTGGCAAAGGCTCAACCACAGGCCCCCAGCCTATCGGGCGAACAGCTCGCGGAGCTGCTGCGGCTGATCAAGGGCGCCGACACCGTCGAGCTGAAGCTCACCGTGCCCGAATCCGACCATCGTTCTGCCGCAGCCTCGCTGCGACTCGACGTGCTCGATGCGCAGATCCGCCAGGTGGTGTTCTTCGATACGCCGGACCTGACGCTCAACCAGAGCGGCCTCGTCGTTCGAGCCCGGCGGGTCCAGGGCAAGGGCGACGACTCGGTGGTGAAGCTGCGGCCGGTGGTTCCCGATGAGCTCCCTCCACGGCTGCGCAAGTCAAAGCAGTTCGGCGTCGAGGTCGACGCCATGCCGGGTGGATTCGTT
>JARDZW010000092.1 GCA_029240655.1 Chloroflexota bacterium | reverse complement strand
CCATCGGCCGGTGGCGGCGGCAAGGGCATGCGCATGGTGCGCACGCCGCGCGAGCTCGAGTCCGTGCTGCGGGTCTGCCGCAGCGAGGCCAAGGCCGCGTTCGGTGACGACTCCCTGTATCTCGAGAAGTGGCTCGACGAGAACCGCCATGTCGAGGTCCAGGTCGCGGTCGATCGTTACGGGCACGGCGTCCACCTGGGCGAGCGCGACTGCTCCGTGCAGCGGCGTCACCAGAAGATCCTCGAGGAGGCGCCCACGCCGGCGCTGTCCGATGCCGCCCGGGCCGACCTCGCCGAGCGTGCCCTCAAGGCCGTGGTGGCGGCCGGCTACGAGAATGTCGGAACGCTCGAGTTCCTCGTGGACCGCGACGACAGCTTCTATTTCATCGAGATCAACTGCCGGATCCAGGTGGAGCATCCCGTGACCGAGGTCCTCACGGGTGTCGACCTCGTGGTCACGCAGATGCGCATCGCCGCGGGCGAACCACTCGGCATCACGCAGGCGGACATCGCGTTCCGCGGGCACGCCATCGAGTTCCGCATCAACGCCGAGGACCCCGATCACGAGTTCCGGCCGAGCGCCGGGATCGTCGAGCGCTATCACGCGCCGGGCGGCCCGGGCATCCGCGTCGACTCCCACCTGTTCACCGGGTACGAAGTTCCGCCCTATTACGACTCGCTGCTCGGCAAGCTCATCGTCTGGGGTCCCGACCGACCCGCGGCGATCGCCCGCTCGCGGGTCGCCCTCGAGGAGCTCGTCATCGACGGGCTCGTGACGAACGTGGCGATCCACCAGGCCCTGCTCTCCTCGGATGCTTTTCTCGAGGGCAAGATGACGACGAACCTGCTCGATCGGGTGGGGAGTGCCGCGTTCCTGGCTGCGGCCGCCCGGGTGTGACCCCGGACGTGGCCGGGCAGTCCGGACCGATGCCATGCAGACCTGCACATGCTTGCTCGCAGGAGCCCGCCCGACTGGGCCACACTGACGGACATCCCACCTGGAGCCGCCCGTGACCGACGCCGCACCAACCGCCCCCACGACCGCCGCCCCGACCACGGTCCACACGGTCCGCGAGATCGAGGCCCTGATCCCGCATCGCTGGCCGTTCCTGCTCATCGACCGCATCGTCGAGTACGACCAGGACGCGAAGCGGATCGTGGCGATCAAGGGAGTGACCGCGGGCGAGTGGTTCTTCGCCGGGCATTTCCCGGGGTTGCCGGTCATGCCCGGGGTCATGCAGGTCGAGGCGCTCGCCCAGACGATGGCCGTCTACGTGGCCAAGCAGCCCGGCTTCGGCGATCGGATCGGGCTGTTCGCCGGCATCGACGACGCGCGCTTCAAGCGCATCGTCACCCCAGGCGACACCCTCCGGCTGGAGATCACGATGGACAAGCTCGGCTCGCGATTCGGGCGCGGCCGCGGAGTCGCCAGCGTCGATGGCGAAGTGGCGTGCGAGGCGACGATCAGCTTCGTGATCCCAGGGGAGGGGGTGCTCCGGTGAGTCGCCTCGCGGCCCTGTCCGATGTCCACGGCAACGCCACGGCGCTCGAGGCCGTGCTCGCCGACGTCGCCCGCGAGAGGCCGGACGCCGTGCTCGTCGCCGGGGACCTCGTGCTCAATGGCCCGGAACCGGCGCTCGTCGTCGACGTCCTGCGCAGCCTGGCCGACGAAGGCGCGCTCGTCGTGGCCGGCAATACGGACATCGCGGTCGCGGACTTCGATTACGCCGCCGCCTTCCCGTGGATGACCGATGGCGTGCCCGACGCCGTCATCGACGCCGCGGAATGGGCCCACGACGCGCTTGGCGACGAGCGGATCGACTGGTTGCGTCGGCTCCCGTCGGAGCGACGCTGGCGCACCGACGATGACACCCTCGTCCTGGTCTGCCATGCCTCGCCGGGCTCGCAGACCGCCGGCTTCGACCAGGGGCTCGAGGCGTCCGTCACGATCGAGCGCGTGGCCCGGACGGACGCTCGCGTCATCGTCTGCGGCCACACGCACCTGCCCGAGGTGCGCGACCTCGGCTGGAAGCTGATCGTCAACGACGGATCGGCGGGCTACGTGTTCGACGGGGAACCGACGGCCTCGTGGGCGTTGATCGACTTCGATGGTGGCGAGGTGCGCGCCGAGATCCGCCGAACCGAGTTCGATGTCCTGTCGGTGGCCAATGCCATCTCCGCCCGCGGGCTCGCGGGCGACGTCTATCGCGCCGCGACCGTCCGCACCGGCAAGCTCGTCCGATGACCCGGCGGGTCGTGGTGACCGGGATGGGCATGCTCACGGCCCTTGGCAACGACGTGCCGTCCACGTGGGAGGGCCTGCTGGCTGGGCGACCGGGCATCAAGACGATCGAAGCCTTCGACCCGTCGCGGTTGACGGCGCAGATCGCGGGCGAGGTGCGGGGGTTCGACGCGAGTCACGTACTGGACCGCAAGGACCAGCGCCGGACCGACCGCTACATCCAGTTCGGCCTCGTGGCCGCGCGCGAGGCGATGGACCAGGCGGGGCTCCCGGCCCGGCTCGAAGGCGAGCTCGCCGAACGGACCGGGGTGATCCTCGGGACGGGGCTCGGCGGCGTCGGAACCCTGAACGATGGATTCTCGACCAACGCCCTGCGCGGCCCCGACCGGATCAGCCCGTTCCTCATCCCGATGGGGATCCCGAATGTGGGTGCGGGGCAGATCGCCATCACCTACGGCATGACCGGACCCAATTTCGCCACGGTGTCCGCCTGTGCCACGGGTGGCCACGCCGTCGGCGAGTCGTACGAGACCATCCGCCGCGACGATGCCGACGTCATGCTTGCGGGCGGCTCGGAGGCGTGCATCTTCGAGGTCCTCATCGGCGGGTTCGCGGCGATGCGGGCGCTTTCGACACGGAACGACGATCCGGCCGCGGCATCCCGCCCCTTCGATACGGGCCGTGATGGCTTCGTGGTCGGCGAAGGTGCCGGCGTCCTGGTGCTCGAAGAGCTCGAGCACGCGGAGGCCCGCGGCGCCACGCCGCTCGCGGAGCTGGTCGGGTACGGAGCGACGGCCGACGCGTCGCATATCACGCTGCCGGCACCGGGCGGGATGGGTGCGGTCCGCGCTGCGAAACGCGCCTTCGAGAAGGCCGGGGTCGAACCCGACGAGGTCCAGCACGTCAATGCCCATGCCACCTCCACGCCGGAGGGTGACAAGGCCGAGCTCCAGGCCATCAAGACGATCTTCGGGGACCATGCAGCGTCGCTGGCGATCACGGCGAACAAATCGATGCTCGGCCACACGCTCGGTGCCGCGGGTGCCATCGAGGCGATCGCCACGGTCCTTGCCCTCCGCGACGGCTGCGTGCCACCGACGATCAACCTGGCCGACCGCGACCCCGAGGCCGAAGGGCTGGACATCGTGACCGGCGAGGCGAAGCGCCTCGACATGGCGGTCGGCCTGTCCAATTCGTTCGGGTTCGGCGGACAGAACACGGCCCTCGTCTTCCGCCGGTGGGACACATGACCGACGACATCAGCCAGCCGACGGAGACACCCGAGGTCGCGGCGACCGGGGCTTCGCCGGCGTCGGTCCCTGCCGCCGACCAAAGAGAGGCAGCGCCGCTGCGTGCGGACGAAGACCTCGAGCTCTTGGAGCTGATCGACCGGCTGGCGGCGCTCCTGGATCGCTCCGACCTGACCGAGCTGGAGGTCGAGGCCGGTGGGACCGGGCTCGTACTTCGCAAGCCCTCCGCGATCGCGCCCAGCGCGGGCGCGCTGTCGGCGCCGGCGTTGGCCACGACGGACTCCCCGCCGACCGCGACTGGCGAACCGCCGACTCCCGGACGCGAGCCCGCCGCCACAGCGAAGCCGTCGATCAAGGCGCCGCTGACCGGGATCTTCTATGCCTCGCCTGCGCCGGGCTCGGCGCCGTACGTGACGGCCGGCGGGGAGGTCGCGGTCGGCCAGATCATCGGCCTCATCGAGGCGATGAAGCTCTTCAACGAGATCAAGTCGGACCTGGCGGGCCGCGTCGTGCGGGTGGTGCCCGAGAGCGGCACCCTGGTCAAGGCGAAGCAGCCGCTCATCGAGGTGGAACCGCTGTGAACCAGCCCGACCCGCAGCAGCGCTACGCCCACGTCACCGGGTGGGGTCGCTACGTGCCGTCGCAAGTCCTGACGAACCACGATCTCGAGCGGATGGTGGACACCAACGACGAGTGGATCGTCGCGCGCACGGGCATCCGTGAGCGACGGGTCGCCGCCGCCCATGAGACGACCGCGTCGATGGCCGCCGTCGCGTCATTGCGAGCGATCCGAACGGCGGGACTCGAGCCAGATGACATCGACCTCATCCTGCTCGCGACGCTGACGCCGGACTACTGGATGCCCTCCACGGCGGCGCTCGTCAAGGAGGCCATCGGCAACACGAAGGCCGCCGCGATGGATGTCGCCGCCGCTTGTTCCGGGTTCGTCTACGCGTACGCTTCGGCCCAGGCCTACATCACGAGCGGCATGGCCCGCCACGTGCTCGTGATCGGCGCGGAGCTGCTGACCCGCTTCCTGGACTACACCGATCGCAGCACCTGCATCCTGTTCGGGGACGGGGCCGGGGCGGTCGTGCTGTCGGCAAGCGACGAGCGGGGCGGCGGTCTCGGCATCGAGATGACGACCGATCCGCAGGGCGCCTACATGATCTGGTTGCCGGCCGGCGGGGCCAAGGCGCCGCCGTCGGCGGGCACGATCGCGCGCGGCGAGCACTACATCCGGATGGAGGGCAAGGAGACATACCGCTTCGCGACCAAGACGATGGCCACGACCGCCCTGGAGAGTGTCCGCCGGTCCGGCCTGGATCCGTCCGACATCGCGTTGTTCATCCCGCACCAGGCGAACATCCGGATCGTCGAGGCCGTCGCCAAGGGCCTGGACCTGCCGATGGAGCGGATGTTCGTGAACCTCGACAAGTACGGCAACACCTCGGCCGCGTCGGTGCCGATCGCCCTGGCCGAGGCGGTCAACGAGGGTCGGGTCCAGGTCGGCGACAACGTCGTGCTCGTGGCGTTCGGGGCGGGCTTCACGAGCGGCGCGGTCACGATCCAATGGACCACGGACCCGGCGCGCGGCATCGCCGGCGACGCCGCGGTCAGCCCGCACGACGTCACGGTCCGCCTGCCGGTCGACTGGGACTCGGTCGACCCGATCCCGGACGCGCTGGCCGCGATCATGGCCCAGCCCGGGACGGTGGACGTGCCGCTCGACGACGTCGTCCCCGGCGAACCCGAGCCCGCGCACAGGGAGGTCCACGCGTGATCGACCTCAGCGGCAAGTCCGCGCTCGTCACCGGCGGTTCGCGCGGCATCGGCAAGGCGATCGGGTTGCGCCTGGCGACACAGGGCGCCGACGTCGCCTTCAGCTACAAAGGCAACGAGGCGGCTGCGCGCGAGACGGCCCGCGAGATCCAGGCCATGAAGCGCAGAGCGCTCGCCGTCCAGGGTGACGTCGCGGAGGTCGATTCCGCCGAGAACGTCGTCAAGGCCGCCCTCGAGGCGTTCGGGAAGGTCGACATCCTGGTCAATAACGCGGGCATCACCCGTGACGATCTGATCATGCGCATGAGCCCGGAGGCATGGCGCGAGGTTCTCGAGACGAACCTGTTCGGTGCCTTCTGGATGACGAAGGCCGTGACGCGCCCGATGCTCAAGGCGCGAGGCGGCCGGATCGTCAACATCACGTCGGTGTCCGGGCAGGCGGGGCAGATGGGGCAGGCCAACTACAGCGCAGCGAAGGCCGGCCTCATCGGCCTGACGAAGGCCACGGCGCGAGAGCTCGCCTCGCGCGGCATCACCGTCAACGCCGTTGCCCCTGGATTCGTCCTCACGGAGCTGACGCAGGACCTGCCCGATGCGCTCAAGGAGGAGATCACTTCGCGCACGCCACTCGGTCGGTTCGGGACGACCGAGGAGGTCGCGAACGCGGTGGCATTCCTCGCGTCCGACGAGGCCGCGTACATCACGGGCCAGGTGCTCGCGGTGGACGGTGGCCTCGTGATGATGTAGCTCAGGCGCGCCCCGCCCTCGCTCCGCCCCGCAGGGAACCGCGGCGCCCCACGGCCGCGTCGAGCCCATCGGACCCGGCTCGGACGGTCGTATGCCAAGATGGCGCCTCCATTCTTCCGTACTGAAGAGAACCACGACCCCTTGACCACTCGCTCGCACGCCCGCAGGACCCCGCAGGCGACCCCCTGGCGGCCGGACGATCCGGCCCGCCGCTCGCCGTCCATCGCCGTATTCCTGTCGTTCCTGTGGCCCGGTCTGGGCCAGGGCTACGCCGGACGCCCCCGCGCCGCTGCGCTGTTCGCGCTGCCCGTGGTCGTCGTCGCGTTGATCGCACTGCTCCTCGTCCTCGACGGCGTCGGCCGACTCGCGTCCCTGGTCCTCGAACCGGCGACGGCGTTCGCGATCATGTTCATCGTGCTCCTGCTCGGCCTGTGGCGGGTGGTGTCGATGGGTGACGCGATGAACGGGTTGCTGGGCGAGGATCCTGGGATCCGGCGTCGCGCCGTCACGGTATTCGCGCTGCTGACGGTCATCGTGATCGTCACCCATGCGTGGCTCGGCTACCTCACGTGGTCGGTCTATGACGCCGGTCAGCGCGTGTTCGCGGCGGAGGAGCCTGAGGTCCGCCCGTCGCTCGCGCCGGGCGTGACGCCCGCTCCCATGGACGACTTCGGCTCGAAGCCGTTCGCCACCCCGGCCACGCAGAGCTCACGGGTCAACATGCTGCTGGTCGGGGTCGACTCGTCCGAAAACCGAAACACCGCGCTCACCGACACGCTGATGGTCGTGAGCGTCGATCCAGACACCGGCAAGATCGCGATGGTCAGCTTCCCGCGGGACCTCGCCGACTTCACGCTGTCGAACGGCGAGGTCTACACGTCCAAGATCAACTCGCTGATGACGCATGCCCGCACGAATCCGGATGAGTTTCCCGAGGGGCCGCTGCACACGCTCGCCACGGAGCTGGGCCACATCCTGGGCGTGCCGATCCAGTACTACACGGCCGTTGATCTCGATGGCTTCCGCAAGGTCATCGACCTCGTCGGGGGCGTGACGATCGACAACAAGCGGCAGATCAACGACCCGACCTACGACTGGCCCGACGGCCGGAAGGGGTTCCGGTTGTCGCCGGGCCGCCATCACCTCGACGGCGTCACCGCGTTGGCCTTCGTCCGGACGCGCAAGGGGGTCGGGGACACGGATTTCGACCGGTCGCGACGCCAGCAACAGGTCCTGCTCGCCCTGCGCAGTCAGCTGGCGAAACCCGAGAACATCACCCGGATCCCGGACATCACCCAGGCGGCGGGCAATGCGCTGCGCACGAACTTCCCGACCGAGCGGGTCGCCGAGTTCATCGGGCTGGCGGAGACCCTCGCCGATAGCGACGTGACCGGGGTCGTCCTCGGCCCGCCGTACGCTCTCAAAGCGACCGGCCCAGGTGTGCTCGACTACCGGTTGCGCTTCGACGAGAAGCGCTTGGCGCGCAAGTCCGTGGAGCTCTTCGGCGACGACAGCCGCTACGCGGCGGCGGCACCCTAGCAGCGCAACGAGCCCGGTGGGCGGAAGCTACCACGCAGCACCAAGGAGGCCTCATCTCATCCTGACCAGGAGAAGCCCATCGGGCGTGATCTCGTAAAGCGCCAGCTGGTTCTCCCCAGAGACGAGATAGGCGGGATCGATCATCAGGGCGATGTGCCAGTCAACGGCGGGGAATGTCGTGCCAGTGCCAGCGATGACTCCGTTCACCGACACGGCAAGATCTACCGGCTCTTCCGACCCGTGCAACTCCCCGATCACGTTCGCCGGCACATACGGGCCCGTCGGATCTACGGCCGAGAACCGATCCAATGTTGCGATGGACGCCTCAAGAGCGGAATCTCCAGCGGCTAACCCCGCTGCCTCCTGGCCGAAGAGATCAGCGTGAGGGCCCCACTGGAACGGGTTAGATGGCATCGGGAACAGGTCTTCGATCCAGGCAGGCAGGGGCGACCTCGTAGGATCGGGATCGCCTGGCGGCGCCACCACGCCCTGAGGGGTGATGATGCGGGGATCGATATCGGCGCCAGGAGATCGCAGGAGTGACACGCCGTCCATGTCGAAATCGTCGCTCGAGAGGCCGAGCTCCTCGACGACGGTGGGCAAGAGATCGATCAATTGCGTCGCACGGAGATCAACGCCACCCACTGTCTGGCCCGGTCGCCTTACGAACATCGGCACGGGCAGGATGTCGTTCACGTTCTCGGCATCCACCCGTCGGTTCTTGGTTCCTGGGAGCAACGATGCGCCGTGATCGCTCATCACGACCAGCATCGCATCGTCGTTCAAGCCGGATGCCTCCATCGCATCGAGGACCTCTCCCACGAAGGTGTCGACATAGAGGGCCTGCAAGAGATACTGCTGCAGACGCTGGGTTGCCATCTCAGGCGCCTCGGGCCAGGCTTTGTCCTCGTCCACCCGGAAACACGAGCATGGGTCAAATGAGCGTCCGTCGGGGAGGAGAAGGAGCGGCTCATGCGGTTTCTCGATGTGGAGGTAGTGAACCGTCGGCTCCGAGCTTGTTCGCAAGCCGTCCAGGAAGTTCTCAGCCAGCGCCCGGTCATTGCCCCTCGTCCGATGCTCCTGGACCTCTTCAGCAGTCGTGGCCTCTCCCTCGATCGTCAAGTCGAGGTCATCTGTCTCAACCCGTCCGAAGTCGGCCCAGCGATCGTTGATCTCGGGCACCAATCGATCTGCGACGGCGTCGGGAACGAGAAGTCGGACCAGGACGATCAGCGTGTCCGCCCAGAGCGACCCCATATCAGGTGCCGACTTGTCCGGCGCAGGTCGACATACGGAGTCCGGGCATAGCTGGGTGAAGGTCTCTGTGGCCCGGATCGCGTGAGAGCCGGCGAAGATGGTGAAGAGGTTCACCGGCGTGGCTGAGACCACGGGTAGCGTTCCGGCGGGCACGAACGTCCCGGACAGGCTGGAGGGAACAGCGATTCCCGTATCGCTGGCCACGGTGGTTGCCCGCGGATACCACGTCGACGTGCGCGCCAATTCCGCGAAGTGAGGGAACCTCTCCTCTGCGATGGAGCCATCTGGTTCGATCAGCAACGTGAGTGGCAACTGATCGAATATCAGCCACACCACCGACGTGCTCTCCACCGAGTTCGAGCGAACAGCCACATCGCCCTGCTCGCGTACCAGGGCCGACGCCGGGCTCACGAACAGGAACCATACGAAAAACACGATGGGCGCGGGCGCGGCGAAACGGATGGCCGTCTGAGCCGCCGGCAGCCTCATGAAGAGCACGGAGCCGACGATCACCAGTCCGAGAAACGCGATCAGAGAAGGCACGCCGTCCCACCCGATCGCCTGATTGAGAAAGGACACGACGATCGAGGCGAGAATCGTTCCTCGCAGCACCGATCCCAGTGGTGCATAGCGTTCCCTACCCGCGGCGACCAGTATCTCGTCCAGTGCGATGAAGATTGCGGCTGGGATCACCGCGAGCGCCAGCGCATAGAAGATCAAGGAGGGGCCGCTCAGATCGTGGGCTACCAGGAAGGTCGCGTTCTCGCCGATCGCTGCGAAGATCGGTTGTGTCACTGCGAACGAGGTCAGAACGACCAATTCGGCCCATCTCCGGGAACGAGCGCCATCCATCATCTCAGCGGGAGCCTTTTGGTTTGCATGCTCGGATTCTCGGGCACGATGCTCATCTCACGGTCAAAGTACGTTCTACTGTCGGAGGGATCGTGATCGTTGGATAGATAGACGCAGGTTCAGCGGCCTCATCCTGCGGTGATTCTTGGTGGAGCTGCAGGGATTGCGGTCGCCTCAAGGCCTGGAGGACCCGTTTGATGAGCAAGAACGCCCTCGAACAGGAAGCAACAGGGAATCGAACCGAAGAGGTCGGTTGAGACCACTCGGGGAGACGGATCCCCCTCCACGCTGAGCCCACCGGTCGGAGCGGGCGATCGACCCAAGCACAACGCAGAGGCAGAACTGCCTGCAGCTCAGGGTGAACCGCTGGACCCCCGACTGACCTCGTATCCGGCGCTACAACTGATCGCGATGGGGCCTCAGTATCGCATCTACGTCGGCAATGATGCCGTTACTCGGCCTTCCCGCAGCCGCCCTCGATGAACCGGTTGCTTGCCTCGGTGAACGTCACCAGCCGAATCTGACGCAGCACCCACACGCCCACGGCACGCGAGGTTACTCGATGAGGTCATCGGCGCCGCAGGAGCCGAACCGTCCCGAGTCCGACGAGCAGCGTCGTCTCACCGATCCACCCGAGCGCGTACAGTCCGGCGATCGGCAGAGCCCACGCGGCACTCCGCCAGGCCGCGAGGCCGACGATCAGCAACGCTACCGGGAGCCGGACGAGGAACGGGACGGCCGTAACGCTGAAGGCGGATCCTGACGCTGGGGTGTCGAGGTTCATGCGGATGACATGGAACCATTCCGGCCAGAGCCACGGCGCGACCACGAATGAGGCAAGGCACGCTGCCCCGATGAGTCCGAGCGACCGCGCGAGCGGCTTCCATTCCCCGCGAACGACGAACCAGCCGAGCCCGACGGCCGAGGTGACCTTCGTCAAGGCAGGAACCATCCAACCCGATGGGTGCGTCATCCCGTAGGCGATGCCCGCACCGACGAGAAGCGACACATTCCCCGACGCTAGGGCGCGCCATCCGAGCAGATGCGGTCCGCCGACGATCTGCGTCCCGATGAACGCCAGCATCAGCCACGGCCCGATGAGCCATCGCATCACGCCCATCAACAGTAGCAGCCAGCCAGCGTAGAAGACCTCGTACGGAAGGAACTGGACCGGCCAGAAGGCAAGCAGCGCCGGTGGTGGATAGACGAACCCCGCGACGGGAACCGCTGGGTACCCGAGACGGCCCGACTGCCAATAGATGTACGCGTCGCCGTGATACGACAGTCTCACGAGGTCGACGTAGACCACCGCCATCAGAACGAGCCAGACGACGTTCCCGACGATCGGCCAATGAAGACGCCTCACCCTCGAAAGGTCCATGACGGCGGTCGCCTTCTCGTTCAGCGTCGCCATGAACGTCTACGACTCCTCGTCCATCGCCGCCATTCTACTGGCCCCGGTCGGTCCGGAGGCGTTCGACCTGGAGGTCCAGATCATCTGATGCCCCCGCGGTGACGGCCTCGTCAACGACTGCCGGACGAACCGGCGTCACAGGACCGGCAGCCGATTCGCCGCTGCCTAGCCGCCCGCGGGTCCGCGTCGTTGCTACGTGGGGATGATCTCGCGGATCAAATCAGGAGGTGGGTGTCACCGGCGACGAGCCCTCACGTTCCAGGTGGTGTTCGGGGATGGTCATCTCAGCAGCTCGTCGCAAGTCGCGGGAGTTCGCGCGGCCGATCAGGGCAATCGCACCAACCCAGTAG
>JARDZW010000091.1 GCA_029240655.1 Chloroflexota bacterium | reverse complement strand
AACCCTGGCGTGGACGCCGTCCTGAGCGCCCTTGAAGCAATGGAGGGACGCTCCGCTTGAGCGACCTAGTGCCGCGGGCGACTTCTGCGGCGGGTCCGCAGTAGGGGTGGTCGGCAGTCTGGTCGGCAGTTCTCAGCGGAACCAACCTTTTCCAGCGGTGGAGCGGCGCGATTCACGCTCGACTCGATCTCGGGATGAGGGAGCAGAAGGTCTGCAAAACCTCTATCCACCGGTTCAAGTCCGGTCGTCGCCTCCACAACCTGAGCACGCACTGACCCGCTGGGCGACGAGCCGGTCTTCGGTCGGGAGTGTCGTCCTTCACGAGGCGGGTCGTCCCGAGGACATGGAGGCGGTCATCCGGGGCGCCGGGTAGCAGGGGTGGGCAGCAACGGCCGGCGGCTGCGCCGTAGGTCCAGTCGCGTGGGACAATCCGCCGGCCCATGCTCCTGACGATCACGTTGACCAAGCCGCCCGCCACCGACCTCGGCTACCTGCTGCACAAGAGCCCGGGTCGCGTCCACACGCGCTCGCTGGCGTTCGGACCATCGCACGTCTTCTATCCGGAGGCTACCGCCGAGCGATGCACCGCCGTGCTGCTGCTCGACATCGACCCGGTCGGGCTCGTCCGCGGTCGTCGACCCGGGCCGTCGCTGGAGCCATACGTCAACGACCGGCCCTACGTCGCGTCCTCGTTCCTGTCGGTGGCGATCGCGGACCAGTTCGGCACAGCCATGAACGGCCGAAGCAAGGAGCGCCAGGACCTCGCGGACCAGGCGCTGCCGTTCGAGGTCGGCATTCCGGTCCTGCCTTCGAAGGGCGGGGACATGCTGGTCCGCAAGCTCTTCGAGCCGCTCGGATACGCCGTCGAGTCAGTCGGGTATCCCCTCGACGCCATGTTCCCCGAGTGGGGCGAGGCGCCCTACCGGACGGTAAGGCTCTCCGCCGCTATCCGGCTCCGGGACCTCCTGTCGCATCTGTACGTGCTGATCCCGGTCCTCGACGACCAGAAGCACTACTGGGTGAGCGCGCCCGAGATCGAGAAGCTGCTCAAGCGCGGCGAAGGCTGGCTGCCGACGCACCCAGAGCGCGAGCTGACCGCCCGCCGGTACCTGGCCAGGCAGGCGAGCCTGACTCGCGAGGCGCTCCTCCAGCTCGTAGCCGAGGAGGACGAAGACCCGGACGCCCGCGAGGTCGAGCGAGACGCCGAAGAGGCGGCGGTAGAGGAGCGGATCAGCCTGCGCGACCAGCGGATCGGCGCGGTGGTGGCGGCGCTTCGCGCGACGGGCGCCAAGCGTGTCCTCGACCTGGGCTGCGGTGAGGGACGCCTCCTGAGCGAGCTGGTCAAGGACCACACATTCACCGAGATCGTTGGGGTCGACGTGTCGGCGCGTTCCCTTGAGGTAGCCGCACGCCGCCTTCGTCTCGAGCGGATGAACGAGCGTCAGCGGGAGCGGCTCAAGCTGCTGCAAGGTGCACTCACGTATCGGGACGCGCGCCTGGCTGGCTACGACGCCGCAGTCCTCATGGAGGTGATCGAGCACGTCGAGAAGGGACGCCTGCCGGCGCTCGAGCGCGCAGTCTTTGAATCCGCTCATCCAACGCACGTGGTCGTGACCACGCCCAATGCCGAATACAACGTCCGATTCGAGACGCTGCCGGCCGGCCGCTTCCGCCACCGCGACCACCGGTTCGAGTGGACGCGCGCCGAGTTCGCCACATGGGCCGCCGCCGTCGGCGACCGATTCGGCTACAGGGTGCGTCATCTGCCGATCGGCCCCGAGGACACTGAGGTCGGCGCGCCCACCCAGATGGCGGTCTTCGGCCGATGAAGATCAACCTCCCGGACCTGTCGCTGGTCGTCCTCGTGGGCACGACGGGATCAGGCAAATCGACGTTCGCGCGAACCCACTTCAAGCCGACCGAGATCATGTCGTCGGACTACTTCCGCGGGCTCGTCTCCGACGACGAGAACGACCAGTCAGCGACCGGCGACGCGTTCGAGACGCTCCACTTCGTTGCTGGGAAGCGGCTCGCCGCCGGCCGCCTGACCGTCATCGACGCCACGAACGTCCAGCAGGACGCGCGCAAGCCGCTCGTCGCACTGGCGCGCCGGCTCCACGTCCTGCCGGTGGCGATCGTGCTCGACATCCCCGAGCGCATCTGCGAGGACCGCAACCGAGAGCGACCGGACCGCCAGTTCGGTCCGCACGTCCTACGGCGCCAACGCCTGGACCTCAAGCGATCCATCAAGGGTCTCGGCCGCGAGGGCTTCCGGCACGTCTGGGTGCTCGAGCCGGAGGACGTCGACGGGGTCGAGATCGAGCGCCAGCCGCTCTGGAACAACAAGAAGGACCTCCACGGGCCTTTCGACATCATCGGCGACGTCCACGGCTGCGGCGATGAGCTGGAGGACCTGCTCGCGGCGCTCGGGTACGAGGTCCGGGAGCGACGTGAGGGGACCGCGCTGGATGCCGGACCGGTCTACCGCCACCCCGCCGGGCGACAGGCGGTCTTCGTCGGGGACCTGGTCGATCGCGGACCGAGGGTCCTCGATACGCTGCGGATCGTCCGGAACATGGTCGACGCCGGCTCGGGGCTGACCGTCATGGGCAACCACGAACGGAAGCTGCTTCGGGCGCTGCAGGGCCGCAACGTCCAGATCACTCATGGCCTCGGCGAGAGCCTGGCCGACATCGAGGCCGTGCCCGCCGATGACCGCCCCGCCCTTGTCGAGGCGCTCAAGACCTGGCTCGACGGACTGATCAGCCATTACGTCCTCGATGACGGGAAGCTCGTCGTCGCCCACGCCGGCCTCAAGGCTGAGATGCAGGGCCGCGGCTCCGGCGCCGTGCGCGAGTTCGCCCTGTTCGGCGACACCACCGGCGAGATCGACGAGTTCGGCCTGCCGGTCCGGCTCAACTGGGCGGCCGACTATCGCGGGAAGGCGATGGTCGTGTACGGCCATACGCCGGTGCCCGAGGCGGAGTGGCTCAACAACACGACCGACGTCGACACCGGCTGCGTGTTCGGCGGCAAGCTCACCGCCCTGCGCTATCCGGAGCGTGTCTTCGTCTCCGTCTCGGCTCGTCAGACCTATTACGAACCGGCGCGGCCGTTCCTGCCGCCGGACGACCACGCTCCTCGCCTGACCGCGCAGCAGGTGCAGGACGATACGCTCGACCTTGGCGACGTCATCGGCAAGCGACTCGTCGAGACGCGCCTCGCCGGCAAGGTGACCATCCGCGAGGAGAACGCCGCCGCCGCGATCGAGGTCATGAGTCGCTTCGCGGTCGATCCGCGCTGGCTCATCTACCTGCCCCCGACGATGTCGCCGAGTGAGACCAGCCACGAGCCCGGGTTGCTCGAGCACCCAGCCGAGGCGTTCGCCTACTTCAGGACGAACGGCATCCCACGAGTCGTCGTCGAAGAGAAGCACATGGGCTCGCGAGCCGTCCTCGTGGTCTGTCGCGATGCCGACGCGGCCCGAAAGCGGTTCGGCGTGACCGACGGCAGCGCCGGGTCGATCTTCACGCGGACGGGACGGCCGTTCTTCGAGGAGCCGCTCGCGACCGAGGTCCTCGACCGCGTGCGACTCGCCATTGACGGAGCGGGCACGTGGGAGGACCTTGCTACCGACTGGGTGCTGCTCGATGCCGAGCTGATGCCCTGGTCGGCCAAGGCGCAGGAGCTGATCCGGACGCAGTACGCGCCGACGGGCGTCGCCGCACAGACCGCGCTCGCGGCCGTCCTCGGCGCTCTCGATGAAGCGGCCGTCGACGGCGTCGACACGGGAGCGATCGCGGAGCGGATGCGCCTCCGCCAGGGTCTGGCCGACCGCTATGTCGAGGCTTACGCGCGCTACAGCTGGCCGGTCGGCTCGATCGCCGACCTGCGGCTCGCCCCGTTCCATCTCCTGGCAAGCGAGGGTCGTACCCATACCGACCGCGACCACGTGTGGCACATGGAGAGGCTGGCGGTCATCTGTCATCAGGACGAGGGCCTCATGCTGACGACCCGGTACCGCGTGGTCGACGTGACCGACTCCGCCCAAGAAGCTTCGGCGGTCGAGTGGTGGCAGGACCTCACCGGTCGCGGCGGTGAGGGGATGGTGGTCAAACCGCTCGACTTCATTCCGCCCCGCGGCCAGAAGCGCCCGATCCAGCCCGCCGTGAAGTGCCGCGGCCCCGAGTATCTCCGGATCATCTACGGACCCGAGTACGACCTCCCGGAACATCTCGAACGCCTTCGGGAGCGCGGCCTTGCCGGGAAGCGCGGGTTGGCGCATCGCGAGTTCGCCCTCGGCATCGAGGCGATGGAACGGTTTGCGCGCCGTGAGCCGCTACGAAGGATCCATGAGTGCGTCTTCGGAGTGCTCGCACTCGAGAGCGAGCCGGTGGATCCGCGTTTGTAGGTGGTGATGGGCCACCTACGATGCGGCCACGAAGCGGACGGTTGGTCGCTCATCAACACCGAGGACGATGCGTGGCCGCTAGTCCTCAAATTGGTTGCGACGCGCTGGGTGGCTTTCGCACGTCCTACCCCTCCGTTTGGCCTGGTTGTAGCTGGTTGGACTGGTCAAGCCGCCCAGACGCATCACTGCCACATGCGGGTCTCTTGCGGCAGGAAGTACTGGGCCGCAGGCGTGCCGGTCTCACCCGAATGGATGGATATGGCGCCATTGGTGGCCCGCTATGCTGCCCCGGTCGCCAAGCTTCGCCGTCGAATCCTCGACCGGCACTCGGCGCGAGGGAGGTGGTCGCATGATGGCGATCTTCGGGGCGCTCCTGCCTCGGTTCGCGCTCCTCGTTGGCTGGTCGAATGATCCTGCCAGCTGGCAAGCGATCTTCGGCTCACCCGTCTTGTTCCTGGGAGGGTTCCTGTTCTTCCCCTGGACGACCCTGGTCTACGGGTTCGTGCAGCCGAACGGTTTGAGCCTCCTCAACATCATCTTCCTGATCGCGGCCCTGTTGATCGATCTTGGCACCTGGGGCGTCGGGTTCTTTGCGAGCCGCCAGCAGGTCTCGAACTACCGCGGAACCTAGGGAGAGCTCCGGAGGACCTCGGCCAAGGGGCGACCTCGGTCAGCACCCAAGCCGGACCAGGATGGCTCTATGGACCGGCGCGCCCGAATCTGGGCGGGGCTGCCTTCCGCTACGCTTGGCAGCCGGCCGGAGTGGCGGAATGGCAGACGCAGCGGACTTAAACTCCGCGGCCCGCAAGGGCGTCCGAGTTCGAATCTCGGCTCCGGCACCATCGCGGTAGCACCCTGTGACCGACCCCGATACCGCGGAGTCGGCCGGCTCCGATCTCGTCGTACAGGCTGCTACGGCCGAGCTGGATCGCAGCAGCGTCGTCGACCTCGGGGACCTACGCGCACGAACCCTTGCGCGTGATCTTCACGATCTCGAAGGATGGCACGGTCGTGTTGCCACCAGCCTGCGTGTCGTAGCTGTACGACCCGGTGCTGATGACGTTCATGAGCACGGCGTCGTCCTCGACGAAATCCGAGAGGCGGTCGGCAACACCCGTGAAGGATGCGTTCTCGCCGTAGAGGTTCCAGTACTCCTGCTTCTTGTAGGAGGCGTGACCAAGGAAGGCGTCTTCCCCGGTGGCCGCGTCGAATTGCCAGATGCACGCCCAGATCTGATAGGTCCGGCCAACAAAGTTGTCAGGAGCCTTGACGAGCTTCTTCCAATTCCTGTCCGAAAGCTCCTTGTATGAAATCGGCGCTGCTGTCGGTACGGCCGTGGGCTTGGCGGTCGGCTTGGGAGTGGGTGCGGCGGTAGCGTCTGACGTCGGCTCCGGGGTCGCTTCGTCGATCACAGGAGCGGGTGTGACGTAGATGATCAGTGGCGTCGGTGCGACGGCAGCGACCGGGAGCGCAGCCGGCGGCGTCGCGCTACAGCCGGCCAGCAGCAAGATCGCCAGGACGGCAGGCACGAATGCACGGGGCGGGACACGGTGGGACAAGGTGGGCCCTCCAAAGGTGACGGACTTTGCCGCACCGTGCTCCCACTGCGAGTCGATGATGGCGCCCCAGTACTTTCGTTCCACCCACCCAGTAGTACGAATGGCCTTACGGTGTTTGGCGGCGGAGCTGGCTAGGCCTGGACTCGAAGGCCTTGGGTCAGATCGCAGGGTCTTCAGCGGGCCTGGCGGATCTGAGCGGTTCGCTTGCGCCCGACTGCCAACCGTGCTTGGGGTGGCGTCCCGCTCTACACCCCAACCCCGACGGCAATGGACCCGATGGAAGGCTATTCCGGCCAGGCGAAGCGCAACTCGTGGGGTTCGCGATCTTCTTCAAGGTCTCAAGCCGAACGACTGATCGCCTGCTGAGGCGTGTGTCGCCGTAGACGGTGCTCTCGCATGCCTTAAGCCTTCGTTCGAACGACTCCTGCTCAACGTCCAAGACCGGAGGGAGCGACGGTGGCAGCCGCTGGTGAGCACCGCCGCAGGCCTGACAGGAGCTGACACCGGGAGCGACCACGATTCAACGTGTGCGGCCAACCCCCATTCCGTCCCCGTATAGGAAGTGGTCCAAGACGTGCTCCGAAGAGCGGCAGCGATAGCTGGCTGCCGCTCTTCGATCTGAGGCTGGGTTGGGTTACGGACGATCGTCGCCCTCGACCTCGTCCTCGACCGCGTCGCCTGCGGCCGCACCGCCCGCGGCGCCGATGACACCACCGACGACGGCACCAGGGGGTCCGCCGACCGCTGCGCCGACCGCGGCCCCTCCGAGGGCGCCGGCGGCCGCACCACCGGCTTGGCCGGCGAGGTCGTCGTCATCGCCGATCTGCGCGGTGTTGTCGTGCGCGTACGCGTCGCGTCGTAGCGTCGCTGGGTCGGAGCGGAGTCGAGCGTCGCCTGTCTCGTCGACGATGACCTCCTCACGGCGGACCGTGTCAGAAACGCGCTGCGTCTCGGTCACGGGCCGCTTGGAGACCACGATCTCCTCGACGACTCGCGGTTCCTTGGTGACGTTCACTTCCTCGGCCGTCACGGGAACGCGGATCGTCGCTTCGTCTTCCGTGAAGGTCTCGTTCGCGTCGGCCGGCCGATCGACCCGTCGCCGGGTCACCTCGACCTCCTCGTGGGTCAGGTCCACATCCATGTCGGCCTGTTGCTCGACGACCCGCTTGCCGACGGCCACTTCACCCGTCTTCTTGCGGGCCTTCTTGGCTTGGATGCGTTCCTCCTTCACCGTCAGGACAGGATCGTCTCTGGAGCTTCCATCCGCCATCGACTCGGCGTGCGAGCCAGCTAGGGGCGCCTGGGCCCACGCCCTCTCGTCGATACCGCTCTTGTGGACGTTCAAGACCACGACATGGTCGGCCTGATTGACCTTCTCGACCGCCTCCAGCGGGATGTACAGGTCCTTGACGAAGATGAGCCCCTTGGTAACCAGGACGTAGTCGGACTGGACCTCGTGGACGTCACCGATCTTCTCTCCAAGACGATCGATGACTTCCCAGCCTGGCTGGATTTGGGACATGTCTACATGCATGGCACGGCCTCCTCGGAAGGCATACTGTCTGGGGGAGCCTCCATTGAGCCATGACGCAGGGCACAGCCGGTCGCCAAGGCTTCGGATGAACCCTTGCTACGGCCTTGCATGCGCCGAAGGCCGTCTGCAAGGGAGATGGGGCGGGCGGCCCTAGTTTGAAGGTCTCTGGGCCTGCGCAGCCGCGACAGGCTAGCCGTCGCGGCTTACCCGAACACTTGATCGCGACAGGCGAACGGCCCGCCTACCGGCTCCAAGGCCGAGACGGACGGCTCATAGACGGTAGGTCGGTCAGCTGATGGTTGGTCGGAGGATGGGCTGGGAGGCCCATGCAAGATTCCATCCGAGGCCGTGTCTCGCGCCGCTGACCCCCCGGCCGTAGAGTTCGGCATCGGCGACGGCTGTTCTGCCATTGGGGGTAGTGCAACGGACCGTCGACGCGGGGCCTCGGCCAAGTTCCTACGAACAGCACGGCCGGGCCCCATTTCCACGTCTCAACGTCGGACGCTCTGTCGTGACGGCCTCCTGTATTTTTCTTGGTATAGGTGACATCCGGATGGCACTCCCGGAGACGCTATGCCCGAGCGGACGATCGAGACGATCCTTGCTGAATGGCGAGCCACGGAAGCGCGAGTCGCCGACGAACCGACCGATACCGGGCTGGCCAGCGTCATCGAGCGGCTACGTGCGGAGCACGCAGCCGCCGTGGCAGCACGGGATGGCGAAGCGCGCGACCTGGGACGTGCGCCGGGCGCGACCCGCGCCGGAGCCCGTTAGGTAACGCGCTTCGACTTATCGAGCCCCCGGCCTCGTCACTCATCCCCCCGGAGTGGCGCATGGCCGGGGGCGTCCCCGCACCCCTGCGACGCGCCGCAGGAATCCGTTTGGCGTCGAGCGCTCCGCCGCACCACTTTCTGCGCTTCGCCGATGATCTGTAACGTCCAATGCAAGGTGCCTGCCGGACACTGAGCGACATGAAGATGCTGAAGGGCCGCCTGAGCCTGGGGCTTGTCGCGGGTGCAGTACTGCTGGCGGTAGCGATCCCGGTGCTCGCCGCATCGCCGCATCCCTCCGGGCCGCCTGGCCAAGTGGGCAAGCCCGATAAGGGGCCGGAGACCGCGGTCAGCGTGACCGGGACGGTCCGAACGGCAACCGACGCGGACGGTCGCACAACCTACACGGTGACGGCCAATAGCAAGACGTTGACGATCTCGGCCGGGCCGTCCTGGTTCTGGGGCGACAAGAACCCCCTAGCGGCCTTCGTGGGCAAGTCGGTGACGATCGCTGGAACGACCCATGGGGGCGACACGGAAGTCGATGTCGAAACGGTCGACGGGAAAGCACTCCGGGAGGCGGGAAAGCCGCCGTGGGCAGGCGGTCCTCGGGTCGACGGGAAGACCCACCCGGGCTGGAAGGACTGGATGACTGACGGCAAGCCGGGCCGCGGCCGCGACAGCGCGCCGGGACAGGCCAAGAAGGAGTCTCCGGCTCCCTAACGCACGACCCGCCAGCGTAGTCCAGCTCGAACGACCCCGGGTCGACCTCCAACACCGCAGCGATAGCCGCCCTGGTATCCGTCAGGGCGGCTCTCTTTGTCTCGCCGGCCACCGGGGACGCCGGGGAGCCCGTCGACCGTCCACCAGCCGTCCTGCGCGGGCCGTAGCCGGTAGCCCGGTCGCTCGCCGCGCGCGTTCATCCGCCGCCCCGCCTGCCAGGAGCTGGTATCGCGGAATGTCCGTCGCCGCGACCGAGGTAGTGAGGATCAGAAATTCACCACGACAATCAGTACGCACGCGACAACGTCGCCAACGGGTGATGAACCTGTGACTGTGTAGATCGTGAACCCCATGCTTCTCAACGGAGCGGCTTCGGGGCGTCCGTAACCTGACGTTTCCGTCAGGGTCCTTTGATGTCCTTGGGTCCGGTGCGGGACACGGCCTCCGCAAAGTCGTGCGCCCCCCGCTCCAACCGTTGACGGAACGCGGGATCCTCCTTCTGGCGATCGTATTAGGGCTGCACCCATCAGCTTGGTTCACACGCCACTACTTCCGCCGTTGCGCGCGCCTCGTTAGGTACCACGTGGAAGCCAGAAGCAGCGCGGCACCGATCAACGGCGCGCCGAGCAACCACGATGCTGCCGTCGTCGTCATTCCGGCTCGTGCAGGGTCAACGTCAGTGGCCGGCGGAGTCACCGCGACGGGGTCTGGTTGGGCGGTCGGCAGCGCCGGGTCAGGGTTGGGGCTGGGGCTCGGCACGGTCGCTTCCGGGCAGTAGACCTCGGCATCCACGAACGGCTGAGCGAGCATGACGATCGTCTGTTCGCCGCTCTCCGTGCCCGAGATCGTCGCAGTCACCGCTGCCCAACCCGCAGGTTGGTGCCAGCCGGCGGGGGCCGGCAGAGACCCGACCGTCGGCTCCCCGGGCGTGAAGCTGAGCGTGAACGCGTCTGCGGCGTCGAACAGCCCTCCGAACGTGTCGGGAGGGTCGATCCGACCCGTGATCGTCGTTGCCCCGGCGATGTCCACCGTCCCGGGAAGAGTGCCGACGACGGTGGGCGTGAGGGACACGCTCACGGTCTCGCCGATGATGAGGACCGGATCGGGGATGTCGAAGAAGTAGTCCTGCTGGTCATCCATCACGTAACCGAGGATGTACGTGCGTGACCATGCCTCATGGTCGCAGAGGCTGTCCTCCGGTACCCATGTACCGTCCGAGCCGGTCGGATAGAGCCCAGCCGCCGCGGCCGGCTTCGCAAGCACGAGGCTGACGATGGCTCCGCCAGCAACGGCGAGCAGTGCGATCGAGCGCACCATCAGCGCCCCTCCCTTCGAGTAGCGCCCTTCGAACTGGTGAACGACGGGCCAACTTCGTCGTCGCGGGTCCGCTACGACAGGAGCCTCGATGACGGTCGAGGCGTGGCTCACCGATCCGAAGACGAATGCCGAGCAGGACCCGGGCGTCACGGGGTCGGGGTCCTGACCTCCCATGATAGGCGGTGCGTGCAAGGGCTACCGCTCGGCGAGCCAAGCGGCGACGGCCCGTGACGAAGCGCGTCGCGGCGAGCATCGGGGGGCTATCTTTGCCACCATGTGGTTCTGGATCAATTGGCCCAGCTGATGAACGTGGACGCGCCCCGAATGCGGGTCAACGCGCGACTCCGGGCGGCGTTGTCCTCCGTGGTGGCCGTCGTGAATGCTTGACCTCGTCGCCGGAGTCGTTGGCATGGCCGCGTGCGCTGCGCCCCCGGAGGGCTGGCACCGCGTTACAACGCTCGGAGACTTCATGTGGCTAGTGCCGCCACTCGTCGTCCTCTTTGTCGGCCTCTACTTCGCCCTCGCCCCCCGGCGGTTCAGGGTCCGGGTGCTTCGCTCGGCGGTGGTCCTCATCGGGACCGTGGTCGTGGCGTTCTTTACTGTCGCGACCGCGTCTTCGTGCGGGCGGTACGCTCCCTGAAATTCGCCGGACAGCGCTCAGAAGTCGCGATACCGCCAGTGGCCCTGGTCGCGCTCCGGATCGGGACGTGAAAATCTGACCAGCCACACGAGCCCGAAGACGACACCGGCCCCACCGATGAAAACCGGGGCCGCCATCACGAGCGAGAACCAAGCCGGCACAGGGGCGAACGTCGGGCCGCTGTAGTTCGGCATAGCGATGAACAGGAATGCCACGACCGCGGGAGCCAGGAAGCCAATAAAGAGCTCGAAGCGGATCGCAACCCACGCGCGGTCCAAGCGTCGCTGGCGTTCCTCGTAGTCCATGTGTGGCACCGTACGCCCCGCGGTCAAGAGGCTCAGGGCCACACCCGCGTCCGTCGCTGCTCGG
>JARDZW010000001.1 GCA_029240655.1 Chloroflexota bacterium | reverse complement strand
CCGCGGGCGGGTAGGGGGTCGGACGCGGGGTCGGGGTCGGGATGACTGGCGGAGGCGGGCTCGGGAACGCCGGCATCGGTGGCGGCGACACGCCGGCAGGGACGTACAGCTCCGACGAGCGCGTGGCGATACACACACCGTCCCGGCAGTCACGGCCACCTGCCACCAGGACCGTGCCATCGAGCAGCAGCGTGGCCGGAGATTCGTGCGATTGGAGCATGGGCGCGGCGGTGGTCCAGGATCGGGTGCCCGGGTCGTACAGCTCGATTGCCGTCGGCCGCGTGCCGTCTGGCTCGATCAAACGTACCAGGACCCTGCCATCCGACAACGGTGTCAGCGATCTGTAGCCCGCGCCCGGCCTGATCATGTCCGTGGTGGCGGACCAGGTTCCGGTGGCGGAGTCATACAGCTCAGCGGACTGCGGGTCGCCCCGAGAGGACCCAACCACGAGCACCTTGCCATCGGGCTGCGGGAAGGCTTCGATGGCCTCGCCCGCGCGCGGGGCCTGCATGTCCGCGATCGCGGTCCACGTTCCGGTGTCCGGATCGTACAGCTCGGCCGAGTCGGTCGCCTGGTCGCCTGGAGCGTAGCCACCAGCAACGAGCACGTTGCCATCGGGCAGCAGGATGGTCACATGGCCGTATCGTGGGTTGATCATCTTCCCTGTGGCGATCCAGGTCCCGCTGTCGGGGTCGTACAGCTCGGCGCCGTCGATGCCTGTCACGAGCACAGTGCCGTCGCGAAGCAGAGTAGCCGTGGCGCCACCGCCCCAGACCATCTTCCCCGTGGCAGTCCAGGTCCCGCTGGCCGGGTCGTACAGCTCTGCGCCGCTCACCTGGTCGTCCGCGGCCGGGTCGTCAATGTCCCCCACGAGCACCCTACCGTCGCTCAGCAGCGTGGCCGGAAAGCCCTGGTGGGGTCTGAGCATGTTCCCGGTGGGGGACCAGATCCCGTTGTCGGGGTCGTACAACTCCGCGGTGGTGTCGTTTTCATCTTCGGAGCCGACGACGAGCACCCGGCCATCAAGGAGCCGGACCGCGGCGTGACCATCTCGGGGCGTGCCCATCGTCCCCGTGGGGATCCAGATGCCGCCTGGAGTCGTGACGGCGGAAGCAGTCGGCCGAGCTGACGGCGCCGTGAGGCTCGGGTTCGGCAAGGGCTGGATCTCGGCCGGCGGCAAGAGCGAGAGGTCCGGCACCACATCTCGTTTGGGGAGCCATGTGCCGACGGCCGCCGCTGCCGCGATGGCAAGCGCGATCAGGAGCGCGGCCGCAACCAGCAGGTTCCGTCGGCGGGCGTCGGGGTTGGCGTCCTGTAGCAGGCCGAGCCAGGACGGCAGCGCGCGCTGCTGAGCCGTGGTATCGACGGCGACCAGGATGCGCTCATGGAGGCCGGCTTGCGCCTGCTTCGGCAGGTGGGCTCGCAGCGCCCGGGAGATCTGGGCTTCCGTCAGGGGTCGGCCGTTCATGCCTCGGCCTCCATCGCCTTCTCGAGGGCGCCGCGGGCGGCGTGCAGTCGCCACTTCGCAGTCCCAACGGGGATGCCGAGCGAGCGGGCGATCTCGGCGACGGGCCGCTCCTCCACGTGGTGAAGGACGAGGATCAGCCGGTCCTGCGGCCGCAGCCGGTCGAAGGCGCGGGCGATGGCGTCGTTGTCGACCAGCTGGTCCATCGCGGTCCGCGCGTGCGGATCTTGCGGGGGTTCGGGCTCTGGGGTGACGTCCCCCGGAGACGCCGGCCGAACCGACACCTCGCGCAGCCGAACCCGACGCCTGCGCGCCATCAACGCCGCGTTCGCGACGATACGGTTGAGCCAGCCATCAAAGGCTGCCGAATCGCGCAGCCTGGGAAGCTGTCGCCATGCAGAAACGAGCGCGTCCTGGGTGGCGTCGGCCGCGTCGGCATCGTTGGAAAGGATCGACCAGGCGAGGCGGTAGCAGCGATCGAGCCGCGTGTCGACCAGCATCCCGAACGCCGCCGCGTCGCCACGGCGAGCGCGTCGAACGAGCGCGTCGTCGGCCGACGTCGCCGCCTTCGCTGCCGTCGTTACCGCATCCACGTCACCCCTCGGCCGGTCGATCCTAGCGCCCGCTGGTCGCGGTGTCGCCATGGATTCCTGTTGTCGGAGGTCCAGATGCCGCCGGTGGGCAGTGGGTTGGGTCGGGCGGAGGGATCGAGTCGCCAAACCCCGACATCGTGGCCGGCATCTATCGAGTGGGTCTTGTGACACACACCGACAGGAGGATCGATATGAAGCGCCCGTTTGGCTGGTCCGCATCGCCGGGCACAGCCCTCGTCCTCGTCATGGTTCTATTCGTCACCGCTTGCACGACCGGGCCGGTAGTCTCGAGCGAGACGCCTGCCTCGGCGAGTCCGGCTGCGACGCCCGCGACGAGCCTGACGACGAGCCCGACCGCGGTCGCGTCACCGGCTGCCTCGGTTGGAGTGACCGAATTCCCGGGAGTCAGCGACGACGTGGCTCCCGGCACGTATCTTTGGGCAGCGGGAGAAGCGACGCCAGCCGATATCACCTTTACCATGCCTGCGGGATGGATGAGCCGGTATGGGATTGCCCACAAGGACCGCGGCGGTCCCGGTGAGATCGCTGTCGGCAACTGGATCATCGCCAATGTCTACAGGGATCCGTGTCAATGGCAGGGGTCGTTGCTCAACCCAGCCGTTGGGCCGGCCGTCGAGGATCTCGCGACCGCGCTGGTGGCCCAGAAAGGTCGCAATGCCACAGCGCCGACGGACGTCATGCTGGGCGGCTTCCCCGCAACGCGGATCGAGTTGTCGATCCCGGCGGACATCGACATGGCCACTTGCGACGAAGGGGTCATGCGGACCTGGGTGGCACCGGGTGGAGACACCGCCCTTGACAACGGAACAGAGAACCTCGGGATGCACCCCGGTCAGCTGAACGTGGTCTACATCGTCGACGTCAGTGGCGACCGGCTCGTCATCGACACGTGGCACATGCCCGATACGTCTGCCACAGACTTGGCGGAGCTCGATGGCGTCCTGGCGTCGATGCGCATCGAGCACTGATCCAAGCGGATGTCAGCGACCGACCGGCGGCCGCCTCGACAAACGCCGGTCGTGGACCCTTGATGGGCTCAGCCGCTACCACGCGAGGCGTTTGGGACTCGGGCTAGTCGTCCACACGCTCCACGATCGTGGCGATCCCCTGGCCCACGCCGATGCACATCGTGGCGAGGCCGTAGCGGCCGCCGGTCCGCCGCAATTCGTGCGTGAGCATCGTGATGAGTCGGCCGCCGCTCATCCCGAGCGGATGCCCGAGCGCGATCGCCCCGCCGTTCGGGTTCACTTTGGCCGGATCCAGCCGCAGCTCGTCGATGACCGCGATCGACTGCGACGCGAACGCCTCGTTCAGCTCGATGATGTCGAGGTCGTCGATGACGATCCCGGCGCGCTCGAGCGCCTTGCGGGTGGCGGGCACGGGGCCGATGCCCATGACCGCGGGGTCCACGCCGGCAACCGCGGTCGACACGACCCGAGCGAGCGGCTCGAGCCCCAGCTCGCGGGCACGATCGGCCTCCACGAGCAGGACCGCCGAGGCACCGTCGTTGATGCCGGAGCTGTTTCCGGCGGTGACCGACCCGCCCTCCTGCTTGAACGCCGGTCGGAGCTTCGCCAGCGCTTCGGCGGATGTGTCGGCGCGGGGGTGCTCGTCGCGGGTGACGGTCGTCGTCTCGCCCTTGCGGCCGGCGACCTCGACCGGGACGATCTGCTCGTCGAACCTGCCCGCCTCGATGGCCGCGACCGCGCGACGCTGGCTTTCGAGCGCGAACGCGTCCTGGCGCTCGCGGTCGACGCCGTAGCGCTCCGCGACGTTCTCGGCCGTCTCGCCCATCGAATACGGGTAGTACATCTCGGCCAGCTTCGGATTGAGGAACCGCCAGCCCAGCGTCGTGTCCTCGACCTCGCGCGGCCCGCGGTCCCAGGCATTCGCGGGCTTGGCCATGACGTACGGGGCCCGGGTCATCGACTCCACGCCACCGCCGATGAACACGTCGCCATCGCCGACAGCGATGGCATGGGCGGCCGAGTTGACGGCCTGCAGCCCCGACCCGCACAGGCGGTTGACGGTCAGCCCACCGACCTCGACCGGGAAGCCGGCCAGCAGCACGGCCATGCGCGCGACGTCGCGGTTGTCTTCGCCCGCCTGGTTCGCGCAGCCGAGGATCACGTCCTCGATCAACGCGGCGTCGACACCGGCGCGGTCCACGATGGCCCGTAGCACCAGCGCGGCGAGGTCGTCCGGCCGAACGGCCGCCAGCGCCCCGCCATAGCGGCCGATCGGCGTACGGACCGCCTCGACGATCCAGGCGTCGCGCAGGGTTCGGTTCGGGTCAGACACGCACGGATTGTAGGCGGCGGCGGGCGGAGCGGGCCGACGAGCCGGCCTGTCGCCACGGTCAGCCTGAGGTGGACATCCGCTCGAACGGACCCATCGGGTGCGCGGCCCCGAGTCGCAGCGCCAGGTCGATGTCGGATTCGGTCGCGACGCCGTCGGCGAGCGTGCGCTCTGCCTCCGCATCGATCGCCCGGAAAATCCTCGACGTGATCTCGGCGGCCGGCAACGCAGTGCCGGGCGGTTCGGAAACCCGGAACTCGGGTGCTACCGAGTCGCGCCGGCCGTCCGTGTACACGTAGAAGCCGACGCCACTCTTGCGGCCCAGGTGCTCCGCGGCCGCGAGTCGCTCCTGGATCTCCGATGGCCGCAGGTGGTCGGGACGGCCCAGCCCTTCCCACACGCCCCGCGCCGCCGCAAGCGTCACGTCGATGCCGGTGAGGTCCATGAGCTCGAACGGACCAAGCGGGAATCCGGCCTCGCGCATCGCGGCGTCGATGCCCTCGACGGACGCCGCTCCCGACTCGAGGAGCCGCAGCGCCTCGATCGTGAACGGGCGGTTCACGCGGTTGACGATGAACCCCGGCGAGTCCGTGCAGCGGACCGGGGTCTTGCCCAAGGTTTTCACGATGTCCTCGGCGCGTGCGACGACCTCGCGGGAAGTCACCTCGCCGGGCACCACCTCCACCAGGGGCATGCGCGGTACCGGGTTGAAGAAGTGCAGCCCGAGGACCCGTGCAGGCTGGGCGGTTGCGGCGGCGATCGCCTCGATCGACAGCGCGCTGGTGTTGGTCGCGAGGATCGTGTCGCTCCGGGCAGCCGCGTCGAGCGCTCGGAAGATCTCCTGTTTGAGGCCGAGGTCCTCGAGAACAGCCTCCACGATCAGCTCGGCTTCGGCCGCGACTGCGTCCAGGGTTCGCGCATCGCGCAGTCGTTCGAGGCGCCCGGCCGCCCATGCGTCGATCGTGTCCGGGTCCAGGTCGAGCTGCGCGGCGCGGCGCTCGAGCCCACGCTGGATGCCGGCTCGAGCGCGCTCGATGGCGGCAGGATCGACGTCGTGGAGGACGACCTCGGAGCCGGCTTCGAGCGCCACCTGCGCGATACCGGCACCCATGGCGCCGGCGCCCACGACGCCGATGATCGGGAGCGCGCGTGGCTCGAGGTCGGGTGTCGCCGAACCGGTCACGAGCGGAGCATAGGCGTCCGCGTCGAAGGGTCGGGGTGGCCGACTAGCGGCGGCGGCGGACGGTGCGCGTCACGATGACCGGCACCGGGGAGGGCTTCGGCGTTCGGAACGCCTCGATCAGGGAGCGCAGCGTGGCCCACAGGCTATGGGCGCGGCCGTCGGCAGGTGCACTCGATCGTTGCCTGTCCATGCACATCCTCCACGTGCGGGCGTCCGGTATGCGCCTTAGTACAGGTGGTGCGCATCGTCAACCGGGGCGCGCGTATCGAATCCGCGTAACAGCGTCGACGGCTGCTCAGACCGTCTTGAGCGCCTCGAACGGCTGGCGACACGCTCGGCAGTAGAACAGGGAGCGGCACTGGGTCGGCCCGAACGCGCTGTCCATGACGACCCGGCCGGACGCACAGAACGGGCAGCGCACGTCGGCGGGCTCCGCCGGTGGGGCGATGCCAACGGACGCGAGTGCGCGCTTTCCTGCGGCGGAGATCCGATCGGAGGTCCAGGGCACCTCGAAGGTCGTCTCGACCTCGACGGGCAATCCGAAGGCGGCGAGGCGGTCGGCGATCGAGCCACGGATGACGTCGAGCGCCGGGCAGCCGACGAAGGTCGGCAGGATCGCGACCCGGATGCCATCGGCACCGACGTCGACTCGATGCACGATCCCGAGATCGACCACAGACAGGACCGGGAGCTCGGGATCCGGAACCTCGGTAAGGGCGGCCCGGACTGCCGACTCCGTGGGGAGCGATGTCGCCGGAGGCACGCCGGCGCGCGACCGAGCGACCGCGACGTGGGTGCCGAGCTCGCTCACCACGTGGCCCCGGGATCGCTGCGCCGCACGGCGGTGAACTCGCCGTGCAGCCAGGTGAAGGGCTCGCCGTGGTCGGTGCGGCCGCGGGTGGGATCCCGCGTAGCCGGCAGCGCCGGAAGACCGAGCCGTTCGAGCGTGGGCGCCACGCCGGCGCGCCAGTCTCGCTCGAGCTCCGCCATGGGTCGGCGGAGGATCCGGGCCTCGAGCAGTGCCGGCTCGCCGGGGAGCGGCGTGAACACCGTCCCGCAATCCGGGCCGAGCGTCTCCAGCGCGGAGATCAGGCGATCGCGCGGCTCCCCGTTCGTGGTCGCGAGGCGGTCCAGCCACAGGTCGACATGCATGAGGTGATAGCGCTCCTCACGGACGAGCTTGCCGACGAGCTCCGCGAGGGGCGACCACGAGGCCGACATGAGGGCCGCGAGACGGACGGAATCAGCGGTTTCGTACAGGTAGCGTCGGGCGATCGTCATCGCCCAGTCGCCGCGGCCGTGGTCCAGGAGTCGTGCGTGCCGGTAATCCGCGGGCTCGCGGTCGTAGGCGAGCGAATCCGCGTCACCGGTGCCGGTCACGGTCGCCAGCATCTGGAACAGCGCCTGCGCGTGACCCAGCTCGTCCTGGGCCAGCGAGCTCATGGCGATGTCTTCTTCGAGCTGCGGGGCGATCCCCGTCCACTCCGAATCGGAGAACCCGATGACGAACTCGTCGTCCGCCATCGAGCGCAGCAGCTCGTCCAGGCCGTCGACCGCCGGCGCCGGGTGGGTCGGGGCGGTCAACCCGGTCGCCGTGCTCACGTCGCGCGTGCCTTCGGCTTTTCCTGCCCCGCGGCCGAACGGGCGGCCGCGAGCTTGTCGCGCATGACGTAGCCACCGGGCTTCTTGAACGAGCGGTCGAGCGGGGGCTGGAGCAGGTCCGGGTCGTGCAGGTCGACGACGTCGGCGCGACGGACGATCCAGAGGCGCACGCTTTCCTGGCGGCGACCGAACAGCTCGCGGGCGTAGTGCATGGCAAGCTCCGCGTCCGGGGCCATGACGCTGCCGCCATGGCGCATCGGGTCGCCGTCCTTCTCCTGGCGGAACACCTCCCAGGGCTCGAGCGCCCCCGATGGCCCCTCCGGGGCGCGAGGCGACGCTCCGCTGCTAGCCATCGGTCCGAGGATTCGCGCCGTCATGCTGCCTGCGGCGCGGCCAGGATCGTCTCGCGGACCCAGGCCGTCTCGCTCCGGGCCAGCCGCCGGAACTCCAGCCGCTCCTCGGACATCGGGCCGTGGTTCGTGACGACCGTGCGCAGCTCGTCCCAGTCCGGTTCGGTGTAGCGCCACTCCCCCGCGTCCTCGTCGAACCGCAGCTCCGGATCCGGGATCACGAGTCCGAGCTCACGGATGCGCGGGACGTAGATCGTAAGGAACTCCTGGCGCAGTTCTTCCGACGTCTTTGCCTTGATGCGCCAGCGCAGGTCCTTGTCCTTCTCGCGCGGAGAGCGCGGGCCGTGCATCTGCATCAGGGGTCCCCACCACCGGTCGAGGGCTTCCTGGATCGCGGCGCGTTGTGCCGGCGACCCGGTGACCATCGTCACGACGACGTCGCGCCCGTGCATGATGTGGACCGACTCCTCCCAGCAGATCTTGCGCATGGTCCGGGCGTACGGCGCGTACGACGAGTTCCGGAGCGCCTGCTGCGCGACGATCGCCGCGGCATCCACGAGCCAGGCGATCATCCCGACGTCCGCCCACGACCGGGTCGGGTAGTGGAACACGTTGTGGAACTTGGTCTTGCCGGCGAGCAGGTCGTCGAACATCGCCTCGCGCGGCTTGCCGAGGTCTTCCGCGACGCGGTACAGCAACTGCGCGTGGCCCACCTCGTCCTGGATCTTGGCGGTCAGCGCGAGCTTCCGGCGCAGGGTCGGCGCTCGCATGATCCAGTCGCGTTCCGGGAGCACGCCCATGAGCTCGGAGTTGGCGTGCATCTCAACGAAGCGCAGGACCGCGGTCCGGTATTCGTCGGGCATCGAATCGGTCGATTCCACGGTCCCGCCGGCCGCGAGGTGCGCTTCGAAGCGCTCGAACCACGCGTCGTAAGCCTCGTCATGGGCGCGCGTGGGCGCCAGCGTCGACGGGACGGCGTCGGTCGAACGGTCGCCTGGTGCGAGGACCGGATCGAGTGCGAGCGGGTCGGTCATGACGCCTCGTCCGCGGCGGCGCCCGATACGGCGCGGATCGACAGCTCGACATAGGCGTCCGTCACGGAACTCGGGCCGAGCCGGCCGTCGGGCTGGTACCAGGCGACGAGGCCGTTGAGCGCGGTCAGGAGGTAGGCGGCGGCGACCGTCGGGTCGATGGGCGCGAATGTGCCAGCAACGATGCCCTCGCGGATGACGTCGCGGAACCGCTGTTCGTAGGCGTCGCGGCGGGTCAGCGTCCTGGCGCGGCGCTCGGGGCTGAGCGAGCGCCACTCGTGGATGAACACGCTGGCCCGCCCGATGTCTTCGACCACGACCCCGACGTGGGCAAGGGCGAGGGCGCGAAGCCTGGCCATCGGCTCCGCGTCGCCGAGGTCAGCCAGCGCCGCATCCGCCGCGGCTTCGAACTGGGAGGCCGTGCGGTCGACGATCGACCAGAGCACGTCCTGCTTGGAGGCGACGTGCGCGTACAGGCTGGCTCCCTGGATGTCCAGCGCACGGGCGATGTCGCGCACGCTCGTCCCGGAATAGCCGTGCTCGCGAAACAGTTCGCTGGCGACGTCTTCGATCTCGCGACGTCGCGTGGTCTCGACCATGGGTTGTGGGCTCCAACCTAACGTTCGTTAGGCACCAGCCTACGTCACGGGGCTCGCGCGGGCAAGCGCGCGGCTACTCCCCGGTGAACTGCGGCGCCCGCTTCTCGCGGAACGCGGCGAGGCCCTCGGCGTGATCGGCGCTCGCGCCGGCGATCCCCTGCAGCTTCGCCTCGCCTTCGAGCGCCTCGTCGAGGTCGATCGTTGCGGCCCGCTCGAGGGCGCCCTTCGTCAGAGCGACGGCCAAGGGCGCACCGGCCGCGACTCGATCGGCGAGCGTCCGGGCCTCCGCCTGCAGATCGTCGTTGGGCACGACGCGCGACACCAGACCGATACGCAGCGCCTCCTCGGCGGAGATCGGATCTCCGACAAGGGCCATCTCGGCGGCCCGCGCCGCGCCGACCAGGCGTGGCAGCAGCCAGGTCGCTCCGCTGTCTGGGATCAGCCCGATCCGCCCGAACGCAAGCACGAACCGAGCGTCGGCGGCGGCGATGCGCAGGTCGCAGGCGAACGCGAGCGAGGCCCCGGCCCCAGCAGCCACCCCGTTGACGGCCGCGATGACGGGCTGGCCCATGGAGCGCAGGGCCCGGATGATCGGGTTGTAGCGCTCGCGGACCTCCTCATCGAGGGGCGCGGCATCGGGTCGCTCGCGCTCGGCGAGGTCCTGCCCGGCGCAGAACGCACGACCGGCCCCGGTCAGGATCACGGCCCGGACGGCTCGGTCGACGGCGATTCGCTCCAGCTCCGCCCGCAGGGCGAGCTTCATCGGGATCGTCAGCGCGTTGAGCGCCTCCGGCCGGTCGAGGGTGAGCGTCGCGACCGGCCCGTCGACCTCGACGCGCAGGCCGTCGGTCACCCGCTGAACTCGACTAGCCGCCCGTCCACGATCTCGAAAACCCGGCGGTCAATGGGCTCGTCCGCCCCGCCCGATTGCTCGAGGATGAACTCCGCAAACAACGCCGCGAACCCCTGGTCGTCCGGTCGCAGGCTCGCGGCCGTGAGGAGGTGCCGCTCGGGGATGCCGACGAGCACGCGCGCCCCATTCCCACCCAGCTCGTTCGCGAGGTGGGCGATGACGTCGGGCAGCAGGATCCGGACCGCGTCCATGCCGTCGCCCGTGTCCGAGCTGATCAGATGCCGTTCGCCTGAGACCTCGTCGGTCCACGGCGCAGTGGCGGCCCACGCCGCGAGATTGCGCAGTGCTGCGTCCTGCAGCTCGACGGCTTCGATCCCCCACGACAGCAGGTGATCGCCGTTCACCATGATGTCGAAGCCGCCGGCCGGGATGGCGTAGACCACGGGCAGGCCGGCCGGACCGGCATCGAGCACCGGCTGCGCATGGCTTTGCATCGCGTGCTGGGCGAGGGTGTCGCGCTGCACGTCTTCGATCGCGAGGCCCTGGGTCCCGACCGGCCGGAATGCGGGTCGGATGACGTCGCGTGCCAGCGCCCAATCGTGTTCGGGCGAATCGACCACCGACGACGAGGACTGCGGTCGCGGCACGTGCCCGCTCACCGGCGCCGTTTCATCGATCGGGGAGAGGATGTCCGGCGGGGCATCGCGGAGCGACGATGGCGGCTCGTCACCGAGGTCCCTGGCCAGGTCGCGCCCGACGTCGCTCCCGCCTTCGTACGGGTCACGCTCCATCCGTTCCTCCTCGTGTGGTCATCGGCCGGTCCAGGTCGGCGGGCGCTTCTCCATGAAGGCACGCATCCCCTCGCGTTGGTCCTCGGTGGCGAAGAGCTCGAAGAATGCCGCCCGCTCGGCTCGCAGGCCGGCGGTCAGGGACAGGTCCGCAGCGGCGAGCACGGAACGTTTGGCGGCACGGACCGCCAGCGGCGGCATGCCGGCGATCGTGTCGGCGAGCTCCAGAGCCGCATCGACGGTCTGGGCGCTCGGAACGATCTTCGTGACGAGTCCGGCGGCCTTCGCCTCTTCGGCCGGCATCGCCCGCCCGGTCAGGATGAGCTCCATCGCCAGCGCCGCGCCGACGGCCCTGGTGAGCCGCTGCGTGCCGCCTGCCCCGGGCATGACCCCGATCCGGATCTCCGGCTGACCGAACTGGGCGTCGTCGCCGGCGACGATGAGATCGCACGTCATGGCCAGCTCGCAGCCGCCACCCAGGGCGAAGCCCCGGACCGCCGCGATCAGCGGCAAGCCGATCGAGCCGATGCGGTCCCAGGCCGAGAACTTGCCCTCGGCGTGCAGGCGCTCGGGGGTCTGGTCGGCGAGCTCCACGATGTCGGCACCGGCCGCGAAGGCCCGGTCGCCGGCGCCGGTCAGGACGACGACTCGCATGCGTTCGTCGTCGTCGAGCGCTTCGAGTTGATCGGCCAGCTCGGCCAGTAGCGCGAAGCTGAGCGCGTTGCGCGCCTCGGGTCGATCGATGGTGACGAGCGCGACGCCGTCATGCCCGGGGACGGGGGCATCGACACGGATCAAGCGGGTGGTCGGCTCGACGTCGGTCACGGGCTCCTCGCTGGTCGTCGGGTCAAGTATCCACGTTCCGGGCCTCGCGCGACCACCGAAGACTCGTCTCGCTCTCGGTCGCGCCGTCCGCGTGATCGAACACGACGCAAGGGGCGTGCCGGCGCGCGACCGATCGAAGATCCCGGATCGTCACTGCAGCCGCGCCCCCGGTCTCCTGCCCAGGGCCAGATACCGATCCCGGACGCCCTTGTCGAGCTTCTCGATCGCGTACCGGAGCATGACCCGCGGCATCGCGGCCGCGTGTGCATCGAGGAACGCCAGGAGTCGGGGCTCGTCACGTTTGCCCGCCTCGCGCAGCATCCATCCGACGGCCTTGTGCACGAGGTCCTGGTCATCGCCCAGCAGCCGCTCGGCGATCCGATACGTGTCGTCTAGTTCGCCGCGCCGCATGAACGCCATCGTGCTCAGGATGGCCGTGCGACGTTCCATCGGCGCCGCCGAGGCCGTCAGGGTATAGAGGACGTCGCGTGGCTTGTCGGCGAGCCACTCGCCGACGACCCAGATCGCGCTCCGGTCGACGAGATCCCACGTGTCGATCCGATCGTGGCGCCTCAGGTAGAGGTCGAACAGCGCCCGTCGGCGGTCGACCGAAGTCTTCCTGTCGCGCGCCTGCCAGTCCATGATGCTGACCGCCCCGACCCGGACTTCATGGACCGGGCTCTCGAGCAGCGTCTCGATCTCCTCCGGCGGCATGTCCATGCACGCCTTGGCGAGGGCGAAGATCTGGCCCATCCCGATGTCGCCGCCGGGGGTCCGAAGGGCCTCGAGCTTCACCTGGAACTGGGCAGCCGTGGTTTCCACGTGCTCATCCTGTCAGGCCCGGGGACCCTCGTACGACCCATTCCGGTCATACATCGAGGTTTCGACCCGGTCTGGAACCCCGCGGATCGGGGCCGGACCAGCGTGAGTCGCCGATCACCTGAGGGTTCGGCGACCGATGAGTACCAAGCCTGCCCGGATCGGGGCAGCCAGCAGCAGGAATGGCAGCGCGAATCCCGCCCCAAGAGCGAGCGTCACCGGGCTCGTCGCGAGGCCGAGCTGTGCGCCTCGGCGCCGCCCCTGCCACAGCCAGATGCCCGCGACGACGTCCAGCGCCGACGTGACGACCAGCGCCCAGCCCAGCATCTTGAACCGCTCCGGCTCGGCCTGCTCGAACGGACCACCGGCCATCGATCGGAACCCGAACGGTGTCATCGGCAGTTCGCCGTGGCGATCGAGATGCGACAACGTGAGTGCCGAACCCACGCCGAATCCGACGCCGAAGACCATGTACAACACGGCCGCGACGCGGGTTGCCTTGACGCTCACGTCGCTCACAGCAGCAACCAGTCCATGGATGGCCCTCAGTGGCAGTCTCGGTCGTTGTTGGTCACTAGAGTGCGTAATCTAGTGAAGGGATGGGCGACTGACGTTGGGCTCGCGAATGCCGTGCGAGTGCATACTCAGGCCATGCCTGTCCGCACCGTCATCGAACGCGGACCCAAGGGGAAGCGGGCCGTGGCCTTCAGCCTCGAATGGCTGGGGTGGAGCCGCGGTGCGAAGACCCCCGAGGTCGCCCTGGCGACGCTCGAGTCGTATCGGGACCGATATCGGCCGATCGCGGACCTTGCCGGCATGTTGCCGGAGTTCGACGCCGCCGGGTCGCTCGAGATCGTGGAGGACAGGGTCGGCACCGGCTCGACCGATTTCTGGGGCATCTCGTTCGCGGCATCTTCGACCGAGCATGGACCGATGACCGAGGCGGAGTTCGACCTCGCGATCACGAAGCTGCGCGCCTGCTGGGCGTTCTTCGATGGCGTCGCGGCGCGGGTCTCGCCGGAGATGCGCAAGGGCCCGCGCGGCGGGGGACGCGACCGCGATCGGATCATCAGCCACACCCTTCGCCAGGAGAGCGAGAGCTTCGCGACGCGCGTCGGGTTGAAGATCCCCGAGGAAGGGGCGATGACCCCGGATGGGTTGCGGGAGTATCGAGAGGCGTACATCGAGGCGATGCGCGCCTACAACGCCGGGGAGGGTCGGCGCATGCGGTCATGGACCCTGCCGTTCCTCATCCGGCATTCGGCTTTCCACACGCTCGACCACGCGTGGGAGATGGAGGACAAGGACCTCTCCGGCGAGGACGGGGCCTGACCCGCGGCGGGGTCCGGGTCAAGACACAGCGGTCCTGGTCGCAAAGCGTGCGTCAATGGCAGTCGGTGGATTGGCCCGTCGAGTTAGTGGGCTTCGCGCGGCCGTCCGGGTCTAGGAATTGTCGCGGACCCGTTCACGCGCAGAAGCCAGGAGCCGCTCATAGTCGGGGTTGTTCACAACTGGCAGGCGGGACTCGAGCATTGCCCCGATGTTCCAAAGGACGCGGAGCTCCGCCTGATGCTCGATCGTGAAGCAGTCACCTCTGCCCGGCTCGCTTCGGCTCAAGAGGCCGTCGAGGACCAGAGCTTCATCGAAGGTTAGGTTGATGGCGATTTCGCCTGCGCTCGATGGCGCGTCTTCTGCGTCCGGCATGGTGGCAGGATAGGCCGCAGAGTGGTCACTCAAGTGTCAGACGCCGTGATCTCCCCTTAGGTCATCCGCGTCTTCCAGGACGAGGAACGTGGCGATGCCGGGTGCGATCTCGCGCAGATTCCGCCCCGCCGCGCGCATCGCGTCCGAGGCGAGACCGGCGTCCATCGCCGCGCGATCCTCGAACTCCATCGCCGTGACCATCACGAGGTCGGTCTCACCACCGAGAGCCTCGGAGACCCGCTGCACCTTGGTCGAGCGTAAACCCGGCGTCTCGGCGACGAGCGGCAGGTGTTCCGCCGCGTAGCGTCGCTCGAATTCGGCCAGTGCGTCGGGCCCGCCGTCGGGGCGCCGGTACAGGACGAGTAGCGTGGTCATGCGGTCACCTCCTCAGTGGTCGTCGCGGTCGTGCCGGCGCGCTGGCGCGCGACGGCCTCCGTCGATCGATAGAACTCGCCGAGCGCTTCCGTGGCGATCGCCGGCCGTTCCGAGAACGCCTCGTGGCCGGCATCGGGCAGGACGAGCAGGCGGCCGTCGAGTACGGAGCGCGAGAGTCGCCAGGCATCATCGACCGGGACGAACGGATCGCGGTCGCCGGCCGCCACCAGCGTCGGCGGGTCGATCGTCCGGATCTCGCGCGGCGTCAACAGCGATTGCGTCGCGACGTCGCGGGCGATGGCCGGGAGCAGTGCCCGCCACGCGCCCGCGCCCTGCCCGGGATCGTGCCGACGTGCGAGGTCGGCCGCCCAGGTGGGATCGTCGCGGTCGATCCGGATCGGGTCCATCAGCCGTCGGGCGACGCTGGCGCGCGGCTCACGGTCGGTCGTGATGCCGACGACGACGAGCGTGCGCAACCGTTCGGGCACCCGCACGGCGACGCGCAAGGCGGTCATGGCGCCCAGCGAGAACCCGAGCAGGTGGAACGTCTCGAGGCCCAAGCCGTCCGCGAACGCCAGCAGGTCGTCGGCGAGCCAGTCGGCAGAGAATCCGCCGCTCGCCGTGTCCCAGCGCGTCCGTCCATGCCCGCGCGCATCCGGCGTGTAGCAGCGAAAGGCCTCCGTGAGCGTCGGCAGCTGACCGCGGAAATCTCGGGCGGCTTCGGAGGTCGCGCCGTGCAAGAGGATCAGCGGCGGGCCGGCACCGGCGACGTCGTACCCGATGGTCAGGCCGTTGGCGTCGATCGTGGGCATCACCGGCGATGCTACGACGTCCGCACGGGGTACGACCCACCGAGCCACGGCCCGGACCTACAATCGAGTCCATGAGCGACCCCGAGCCCGGCACGCGCCTCGAACGCGACTCGATGGGCGAGATGCCGGTCCCCGCCGATGCGCTCTACGGCGCGTCGACCCAGCGCGCGGTCCTGAACTTCCCGATCTCGGGGCGGCCCTTCGCGCGCGGGTTCATCCGCGCCCTCGCGCTGGTCAAGCTCGCGGCCGCCGAGACGAACGGCGAGCTCGGTCTCCTCGAACCGGCCGTCGCGCGGGCGATCGCCGCCGCCGCTGCGGCGGTGGCGGACGGCGACCACGACACGCAGTTCCCGATCGATATCTACCAGACGGGATCGGGAACCTCGACCAACACGAACATGAACGAAGTCGTGGCGCACCTCGCCTCGAAGCGGCTGGGTGAAAGCCGCAACATCCACCCGAACGACCACGTCAATCGCTGCCAGAGCTCCAATGACGTGATCCCGACCGCGCTCCAACTCTCGGCAGCGATGGCGATCGAAGAAGCCCTGCTGCCCGCGCTCATCGAGTTGCAGACCGCGCTGGCCGCCAAAGCCGACGAGTTCTGGCCGGTGGTCAAGACCGGGCGCACCCATCTCCAGGATGCGACGCCGATCCGGCTGGGCCAGGAGTTCCGGGGCTACGCCGGACAGGTCGAGGAAGCGGTTCGGCGCGCGCTCGCCGCCCAGGCCGAGCTGCTGTCCGTGCCGCTCGGGGGCACGGCGGTCGGGACCGGCATCAACGCCCATCCCGAGTTCGCGGCACGAGCCTGCCAGCGCCTGGCCGAGCTGACCGGACTCCCCGTCCGCGAGACGCGCAACCACTTCCACGCCCAGGCCTCGCTCGACGCCGCGATCGCGGCGCACGGTGGGATCCGCACGATCGCGCTGGGCCTGTGGAAGATCGCCTCGGATGTGCGGCTCATGGGCATGGGCCCGCGGGCCGGACTCGCGGAGCTGTCGCTCCCGGAAACCCAGCCGGGCTCGAGCATCATGCCGGGCAAGGTGAACCCGGTCATCGTGGAGTCGCTGACGATGGTCGTGGCACGGGTCGTCGGAAACGACGCGACCGTCGCGTTCGCGCAGACCGGGTCCCTGCTGGAACTCAACGTGATGCTGCCCGTCACCGCAGCCGCGATGCTCGAATCGATCGCCCTGCTGGCCGCCGCCGCGCGCAACTTCAGCGACCGGACGGTGACCGGGCTGACGGCCACGGAGCGCGGCCCGCAGCTGGTCGAACAAGGGTTGATGCTCGCGACGGCGCTGGCGCCCGTGATCGGCTATGACGAGGCGGCCACGCTGGCCAAGGAAGCGTTCAAGTCCGGGCGCACGATCCGCGAGCTGGCGCTGGAGCGCGGCATGAGTTCCGAGGACCTCGACCGGCTGCTGGATCCGGCCGCCATGACCGAGCCGGGACTCGACAGCGGTCCCGCCGGCGGCTGATGCCGCGGCCTATCGCAGCATCCGGCGCGGCGAGTCGCCCGGTCGCGCATGCACCAATTGCCACAGGCCGATGCCCGTCCAGATGGCGCCGACCGCGAGCCAGGCCGCGGGTGTCGGCAGGAGCAACACGGTCCCGGCCACGACCACGGCCTCACCGATCGGGTGGGCGTTCGCGCGGATGAGCGTCAGGCCGAGGCCGATCGTGGCGATGGCCGCGGTTGTCTGGGCGATCGCCGTCACGGCCCCATAGGGTCCGCCGAGCGCCGCGACAACGAGCGCGACGGCCCAAGCGAGGTGGCCGGCGACGGTGGCGAGGACGACAAGCTCGAGGATCGGACCGCTCGAGGACCACGCCAAACGCGCGACCCCGAGGCTCGCGATCAGGATCGCGACAACGCCGATGGCGGCCACGGGCAGGGTCGAATCCAGGTAGCCGGGCCAGTCCGGTGGCACGGGCCCGCCGACGGACGCCACACCGGCGACGGTCCAGGCCGCGCCCGCGACGAGCGCAGCGGCGATCGTCAGTCGCGATCCGCGGTCCGGATCGGGGCTGCGCACGTGCGCATCGAGCGCGCCCCGTAGGAGGTCGAGTCGGGCTCGTGCATCCGGCGGTCGAGCTTCGAGGAGCGCCGCCATCTCCTCTCCGTACCGCTCGCGCCACCACGAGGGATACAGGCGCAGCAAGCCCGTCCCCGACGCGCGAGCCGTCAACCTCGATGCCATCAGACGCATCCCCGCGGAACCAGCGGCGGGATCAGGCCCGGCTGCCCGAGCGCCACGGGCAATGGTCCGAGCGTGATCCGCCCCGTATCGACGAACAGTACGCCGGAGGCGTCCACCTCGATCGCATACCGGTCGAGCCCGCGCGGCGCCGGGCCGAAGAGCTCGCCCGCGGCCTTGATCCCGAGGCGGTCGTACCGCGACTGGTGACAGGGGCACTGGAACCAGAAGTCCTCAAGGCAGGGGTTCGGTCGACAACCCAGGTGCGGGCAGCGCTGCGACAACGCCCGGACGTTGAGGGCCGTGCCCTCGCCGGTCTCATCGCGACCCGAGTCCCAGCCCCGCCGATCCGGATCGACGATGGTCACGAACGCCCGAGCGGCAGCCACGTACGCGGGGAATCCGTCCGCAACGGGCAGGTCACCATTGGCTAGTAGCAGCTCGTCGAACGTGCCGATGCGGACCTTTGCGGTCGCCTGCGCGGCCGCGGACCACAGGAATCCCAGCGTGCCCGCGGTGACCTCCAGGAACCACAGCCCGACTCCCGCGCCGACGGCTCGCCGCATCAGCTGGCGCCGAGACAGTCCTGCCGTCTGGGTCTCTCGGGCGGCACGAAGGACCGGCCCCGAGATGGGCTGCAGGCCATCGTCGCGTGCGGTCCCGGCCATCTCAGGATGTCGAGTCGCTGAGTCGCTCCAACCCGGTCCGGGCGAGGCCCTGGAGCCGCTCGAGCTGGGCGCGGACGGTGGCTTCGCCCGTGCCCGTGAGCTTGTATGGCCGCCGCCGGTCGACCGGTTCGAGAGCTTCGATCAGGCCCCGCCGCTCGAGACGAGCCAGCGCGCCGTACAGCGTCCCCGGGCCCATCGGCGTCCCGGTGATCGCCTCGACGTCGGTCATGATCGCGTAGCCGTGCTTCGGCCCCTCGCTGAGGGACACGAGGATGTGCAGGGACGGTTCCGCGAACCGCCCGAGGTCGGACACGCCGTCGCTCATCGCGTTCTCATCCTCGTATAGCGTGACGCGTTATATCGTCACGCGATATATACGCCTGGGCTGCCGCGCGCGTCAAGCCGGAGTTGCCGGAGCCCTGCCGACCGGTACAATCCGGCGCGATGACCGACACGCGCATCTGGGACCGCGCGGCCCTGACCGTCCAGACCGGCGAGCGACGGGTTCCGGCGGTCGCGGCCCTGCCCGCGACACTCCCGACACCGACCGAGCTGTTCGACTTCATGCGCGATGCCGAGCTGCGCTTCGCGACCCTGCGGATGCGCATCGTCGAGCGGACGACCACGGCTCGCGGAGAGGACGCCGTCCAGATGGACGTCCTGCTCCGCCATCCGGCGCACGCGAAGGTAACGACCAGCCGGCCGGGCCAGGTGCTGGGACACGACTACGAGGTCTGGATCTCGGACGGAGACCTCGTTCGGACGTACGCGGCCGCTCACAAGCTCGGCACCCAGCGCCCGATGCGAAACCGGCCCCGCGGTCTGGGTGACCCGGACTTCCCGGGCATGTCTCGCGTGTACGTGCCCGTCACGGCGCTGCCGATGGAGACCCTGCCTGATACGTTCGTCCATCCCGGCGGCTACTGCCAGAACGTGCTCGCGACCGGCCGCTGCACGGTCACGGGCACGGACCTTGTCGCGGGGCGGGAGGCGATCCTCCTCGAATGCGACCATCCGCGCGCCATCGAGGTCGCCGCGGACCGGCCCGATTTCAAGATCTCGGTCGCGGTCGATCGACAGCTGGGCGTGATCCTGCGTCTGGTCGAGACGATCGGCGGGGGGGCGAACCGAGACGCCGAGGTGACCGACATCGGCCCGGACGCGCCCCTGCCACCGGCCGCTTTCGACTTCGTCTTCCCCACCGGGACGACGATGCTCTACTGACGGGACGGTCTTTCCGCGCCGTGGAGTGGCGCGTATAGTCCGGCCATCGTGTCAGGGTCGGGCGACCGATCCGGGGCGTTCAGCGGACGCCGAGGACACGCGGGAAGGAGGGCCAGCGAGCGACCCCGCGCCGTCGACCCGTCGGCCCCACGGCGCCATCCGCGGCCATGCCGCTCCCCGTCTCGCGTCATCCACGCGATCCCCGCGTCCGCGCGGCGCCCCGCCCAGGGCTGCTGCCGCGCACGGTTCGGCATCGAAGCACGTCGGACCCAAGGCGCCCGTCGGCCACCCGACCGACGGTCCTGCCGTTGTGAGGGAGGTTCTCGATGACCCAGGCACGTTCGCGCGACGACGTCATCCAGCAGGATGTCGCCGATCTGCACAAGCTCGGCTACGCGCAGGAGCTGTTCCGCTCGATGGGCGGCTTCAGCAACTTCGCCATCAGCTTCTCGATCATCAGCATCCTGACCGGCGCGGTCATCCTCTACGACTACGGGCTCGCCTGGGCGGGCAAGGCCGCCGTGACCCTAGGCTGGCCGCTCATCACGATCTTCGTGCTGGCGATCGCCGCGGCCATGGCGGAGATCGCATCTGCCTACCCCACGGCCGGCGGCCTGTACTACTGGGCCAGCCGGATGAAGAACAAGGACTGGGGCTGGTGGACGGCGTGGCTGAATCTGATCGGCCAGTTCGCGATCGTTGCCGGCATCAATTACGCGGCCGCCGGCTTCATCAACGCCACGATCATCGAGCGCCTGACGGCCCCGACCTTCACGAACACGACAGAGATCATCCCGGGCATCCTCAACGGCCAACTCGTGACGATGGGCATCCTCATGCTCATCCAGCTGGTGATGAACATTCGGGGCATCAACCTCGTCTCCATGCTCAACCAGGTCAGCGTGTGGTGGCACATCGTCATCGTCGCGGCCGTGGTCCTTCTCATCTTCCTGACTGGCAAGCCAGATCAGTCGGGCCTGGAAACGTTCGCGATCCAGCCCTTGGATACGGCCGGAAGCTGGGACAACAACCTCGGCGTCGTCCACCTGACCTACGGGCCGGCGGTCTCGTACCCGATCATCCTGGCCTTCTTCTTCTCGCTCCTCCAGGCGAACTGGACCTACACGGGCTATGACGCCTCGGCGCACGTGGCCGAGGAGACCGTCGGCGCCCGGGTCGCGAGCGCGTGGGGTCTCTTCCTGTCGGTCGCGGTCAGTGCGGTCGTCGGGTTCATCTTCCTGCTCGCGCTGTCCACGCACCTGCCGGACATGTCCGCGCTCTTCCCGCCATCGCTCGACGACCCCGCGACCTACAGCCAGTACTACTTCGGCGGCGGCGTCGCCGTCATCGAGATCCTGCGCTACAACCTCGGCCAGATGGGCGACGTCCTGAGCGCCGGGATCGCCATCGCGATGGCGTTCTGCGGCCTCTCGTCGGTCGCATCGGCGGGCCGGATGCTGTACGCCTTCAGCCGCGACGATGGCCTGCCCGGCTCCGGCTGGCTCAAGAAGGTGTCTCACACGTATCGAACGCCGGCGAACTCGCTGATCGCGATCGTCGTGATCGCGTGGCTGTTCACCGTCGCTGCGTTCATCGTGGGGACCGGGACCGCCATCGTGATCGTCACGGCCATCAGCACGATCTTCCTGTACGCGGCGTACGGGATCTGCATCTACCTGGGCGCGACGACCGATGAATGGATGAAGGAGCGCGTCTGGAGCCTGGGTCGCTGGTCCCGGCCGATCGCCTGGATCGCCGTGGCCTGGGTGCTCGTGCTCATGGTCCTGTTCAGCTTCCCGACATCGGGCAACATCAGCTGGCCGTTCATGGTGGTGACGGTCCTGTTCCTGCTCGTCTACTACTTCGCGTCCGCGCGGCGGACGTTCAAGGGCCCGCGCTCGATGGGCGACAGCGAGGCGCTCACCGAGATCGAACGGGAGTTCTCGCACGAAGCCGAGAAGCTCACGACCGCCTGACGTCTCGACGATCGATCATGCTGAAATGACCCGGCCGGTCCCGCCGGCCGGGTCGACCCACCACCCAGCGGAGTCTCCGATGACCGACCACGGCCACGCGACCAAGCACCCGCGCCTGGCGGAGCTCGAGGGCATGGTCCGCGACGGGCGGATCGACACGATCGTCGTGGCCTTCACCGATATGCAGGGCCGGCTCATGGGCAAGCGCGTCCAGGGCCAGGCGTTCCTCGACGGGGTCATCTCGCACGGCGCTCACTTCTGCACGTACCTGCTCGGTACGGACATGGAGATGAGCACACCCGACGGCTTCAAGCTCATGAACTGGGAGACCGGCTACGGAGACTGGATCGCCGAGCCGATCTGGGATCAGCTCCGGATCCTCCCCTGGCTGCCGGGGACGGCCATGGTCCTCGCCGACACGATCGACGAGGAGACCGGCGACGAGATCCCGGTCTCCCCGCGCACCATCCTCAAGCGCCAGGTCGCCCGCGCTGCGGACGCCGGGTACGCGATCAAGGCCGGCTCGGAGTTCGAGTTCTACGTCCTCAAGGACTCGTGGGAGGACCTCGCGGAGCGCGGCTGGCCCGTCCCGCGGCCCTTCGGCCATTACAACGAGGACTACCACCTGCTCCAGGCGACGAAGGCGGAGCCGCTCCATCGACTGCTCCGCAATCAGATGACGGAAGCGAACGTCCCCATCGAGTTCAGCAAGGGCGAGGCGGCCAACGGCCAGCACGAGGTCAACATCCGCTACGACCACGTCCTGGAGTCGGCCGACCGGAGCGTCGTCTTCAAGCACGGGGCCAAGGAGATCGCCTACCTCAACGGCTGGGGCATCACGTTCATGGCGAAGCCCGACCATCACTGGACCGGCTCGTCCGGCCACCTCCACATGAGCGTCTGGGACGTCGTGAAGGACGTGCCGCTGATGCACGCGACCGGCCGCGAGAAGGCGGGTCCCTACGGCCTCTCGAAGGTCGGCCAGCAGTTCATGGCCGGGATGATGACCCTGTCGCGCGAGCTCGCCGTGTTCGTCGCGCCGTTCATCAACTCGTACAAACGCTACGCGTCGTTGTCATGGGCCCCGGTCAACGTGGTGTGGGGTCGTGACAACCGGACCACCGGCTTCCGGCTCGTCGGTCGAGGCCCGGCGCTCCACGTCGAGAATCGCTTCCCGGGCGGGGACATGAACGCCTATCTCACGTACGCCGCGATGATCGGCGCCGGCCTGTACGGCATCGAGCGCGGGCTCAAGCTCGAGCCAGAGTTCAAGGGCAACGGCTACCTGGCCACCGGGCATCCGCGCATGCCGCGCGCCCTGTACGAGGCCATCGGGGAGCTGGAACGCTCCGACGCTGCCCGCGAGATCTTCGGCGCGGACGTCGTGGAGCACTACCTCAATGCCGCTCGGGTGGAGCAGGAGACGTACGACTCGATGGTCCACCCCTGGGACCGCGAGCGCTACCTCGAACGCGGTTGACGGACGCGCGGTGGCGCCGCGCGGCTATCCTCGGGGCTACGAACGCGCGACGACCATGATCGGCGCGCCGCCCAGGGATGCCAGTGGCCCGCCACACGTCGCCTGAACCGGAGTCGCCGCCCGCCACCCGCGCCCAGGATGCGGCCGCCCTCGAGGCACGCGTCGCCGAGCTCGAAGCGCGTGACGCTGACCGGGCGCGTTCCGAGGCGGTGCAGGCGGCTCTGTACCGCATCGCCGACGCGGCCAGCGGCACCGCCGACCTGCAGGACTTCTACCAGCGGATCCACACGATCGTCGGCGAGCTGATGGACGCCGAGAACTTCTACATCGCCCTCTACGACGACCAGCGCCAGGCCATCAACTTCCCGTACTACGTCGACTCCGTCGAGACCGACATCCCAGACCCGGCCGTCTGGGAACCGTTCGGTGTCGGGAATGCGCGCGGCACCACGGCCTTCGTCCTGCGCACGGGACGACCCGTTCGACTGGACGCCGACAAGCATGTCGACCTCGAGCGCCGCGGCGAGATCACGCTTGTCGGTGTGCGCGGGCCGGGCGATTGGCTGGGTGCTCCGCTGACGGCCGACGGCCGTGTCCTCGGGGTGATCGCCGTCCAGAGCTACGCTGACGACCGCCTGCACACGGATGCCGACCTCGACCTCCTCGCGTTCGTCGGGCAGCACATCGGTTCGGCGCTCAGCCGCGCACGAGCGATCGAGGAGACCCGCCAGCGAAACGCGGAGCTCGCCCTCATCAATGAGATCGGCGAGGCGCTGGCCCAGCAGCTCGAGTTCGGGGCGATCATCGATCTCGTCGGCGAGCGGGTCCGGGCGATCTTCAACGCCGCATCGATGTTCATCGCGCTGCACGACCCGGCGACCGACACGATGTCCTTCCCCTATGACATGGACGAAGGCGAGCGCTTCGAGCGCGGGGTCTTCCCCGTCGGCCCCGGCCTGACGTCGAAGGTCCTGCGGACGGGCCGGCCGCTGCGACTATCGACGGCGGAGGAGCAGTTCGCCGCCGGCGCGATCGACGTCGGTGGCACGCACACGATGTCGTGGCTGGGCGTGCCGATCCCGGCGGGCGACCGAGTGATCGGCGTCGTGGGCCTCGAGAACGTCGAAGCCCACGCCTACAGCGAGGCGGACGAACGCCTCCTGGCCACGCTGGCATCGAGCATGGGCGTCGCGCTCGACAACGCCCGCCTGCTCGGCGAGACGAAGCGACTGCTGGTCGAGACGGACGAGCGAGCCGCGGAGCTCGCGATCATCAACGGCGTCCAGGAGGGTCTTGCATCACAACTCGAGATGCAGGCGATGTACGACCTCGTCGGGGACAAGCTCCAGGAGATCTTCGATGCCCAGGTCGTGGACATCGGCGTATTCGACAAGGCAACCCAGCTCATCCACTTCCCCTACACCATCGAACGCGGGCAGCGCTTCCCCGACCAACCGATCCCGCTTATCGGGATCCGCGGCCACGTCATGGCGACACGCCAGCCGCTCCTGATCCAGGAGAACGCCGCCGAGGTGGCCGAGTCCCTCGGCCAGGCGGGCGCGATCCAGGGAGAGGAGGCCAAATCGACGCTCTGGGCACCCATGGTCATCGGCGACGAGGCGCGAGGTGTCATCTCGCTGCAGAACCTCGACCGCGAGTTCGCCTTCAGCGACGCCGACGTCCGCCTGCTGACCACGGTGGCCGCCAGCCTCAGCGTCGCGCTCGAGAATGCGCGGTTGTTCGGGGAGACCCGGCGGCAGGCGGCAGAGCTGGCGATCGTCAACCGCATCGGCCAGGCGTTGAGTGCGCAGCTCGACCTCGACGCCCTGATCGAGCTCGTGGGCGAGCAGATGCGCGAGACGTTCGCGGCCGACATCGTCTATGTCGCGCTGCTCGATGCGGATGCCGGAGAGATCCAGTTCCCCTACTACTCCGAGGGCGGCCACTCCCAGGACCAGCCGGCCCTCCCCTTCGGCACTGGCCTCACGTCGCGGATCGTGCGCGAGCGGACACCACTGCTCCTGCGCCACCCCGCGGAATGGGAGGCCCTCGGCGACCGCGGGGTCGGGACCCAGGCGATGACCTACCTCGGCGTGCCGATCCTCCAGGGCGAGGAAGCGATCGGCGTCATCAGCGTCCAGAGCACCACGCAGGAGGGCCGCTTCGGCGATGAAGACGTCCGGCTGCTCTCGACGCTCGCCGCGAACGTCGGGTCCGCTATCTCGAACGCCCGGCTGTATGAGGAGACCCGCCGGCGCGCGCGCGAGATGGCCGCGCTCGCCGAGGTTGGTCGCGAGATCTCCGCGAACCTGGACCTGACGGCGGTCCTGCAGCAGATCGTCGAACTTGCGCAATCGCTGCTCGGCGTGGATTCGACTGCCCTGTTCCTGGCCCAGCCCGATGGCGAGACACTCAAGGCGATCGTTGCGATCGGCGCGCTCGCCGAACCCGTTCTCAACGACTCGATCCGGATCGGCGAGGGAATCATCGGCGACATCGTCCTGCGGCGCGATGCCGAAGTCATCAACGACGTCAAGGGCGACGGCCGCAGCGTGGAGATCCCGGGCACCGATCCCGAAGTCGAGGAACGGCTGATGGTCGCCTCGTTGATCGCCCGTGACCAGGTCGTGGGCGTGTTCGCCGCCTGGCGGACCATGCCGAGCAGGAAGTTCACGGAAAACGACCTCGAGCTGCTTGTGGGGATGTCCCAGCAGGCCGCGATCGCCATCGACAATGCCCGCCTGTTCCGCGAGGGCGAGGCAGCCCGCGAAGCGGCCGAGGACGCCGATCGCGCCAAGAGCACGTTCCTCGCCGCAATGAGCCACGAGATCCGTACGCCGATGAACGCGGTCATCGGGATGAGCGGCCTGCTGCTCGACACCACGCTCGATGACGAGCAGCGCGACTACGCCGAGACGATCCGCACATCGGGCGACGCACTGCTGACGATCATCAACGACATCCTCGACTTCTCGAAGATCGAGGCCGGCAAGGTCGAGCTCGACCACCGTCCCTTCGCCCTCGCTCCGTGCATCGAGGGCGCGATCGACGTGCTCGCGCCGACCGCAGCAGCGAAGCATCTCGAGCTCGTCTACACCATCGCCGAGGGTCTGCCGCGGGTGATCCTGGGCGATGAAGGACGGCTCCGCCAGATCGTGCTCAACCTGCTATCGAACGCGGTGAAGTTCACGGAGGCGGGGGAGGTCGAGCTCGCGGTCACCGGGCAGCCGCTCGATCCCGCTGCGACGGATGCGCGCTGGCGGTTCACGGTGGAGGTCCGGGACACGGGCATCGGGATCCCGGCAGACCGGGTCGGGCAGCTCTTCCAGTCGTTCAGCCAGGCCGATGCGTCCATCAGCCGTCGTTACGGTGGGACGGGCCTCGGTCTGGCCATCAGCCGCCGACTCGCGGAACTGATGGACGGCTCGATCACGGCGCAGAGCGCCGGCGTGGCCGGACAGGGCAGCACGTTCCGGCTGGCGTTCGCGGCCGACGCGGACGAGTCGACCCCGGCACCAGGGCCGGCGATCGACTACGACCTCAGCGGTCGTCACGTGCTCGTCGTCGACGACAATGCAGCCAACCGCCGGATCCTCGTGACCCTTCTCGGGCGTTGGGGGATGACCTCCGAAGCCACCGCGTCCCCACCCGAGGCGCTCGGATGGGTGATGGCCGGCCGGCGGTTCGATGTCGCGCTCCTCGACCTCCACATGCCCGAGCTCGATGGCCTGAGCCTGGCGACCGCCATCCGGTCGTCGGATGCGGGCGCGGATACGCCGATCCTGATCCTCTCCTCGCTGGGAGTGCACGACCGCACGAACGACGCGGTCGCCGCGTACCTCGTCAAGCCGGTCAAGCCGTCTGCGCTCCACGACGCGCTTGCGACGGTGCTGGCCGGTCAGGCGAGCGCCGTGCCGGTCCGCGTCGCGACGACCGGGATCGATCACGACCTGGGTGCGCGCCATCCCCTGCGCATCCTGCTGGCCGAGGACAATCCGGTGAACCGCAAGATCGCGCTGCGGCTCCTCGATCGGATGGGCTACGCCGCCGATGTCGCCGGCAACGGGCTCGAGGCGATCGCCGCCCTGGAGGGTGCCCGCTATGACGTGGTCCTCATGGACATCCAGATGCCGGAGCTCGACGGTCTCGAGGCGACTCGGCAGATCCGACGGCGGTGGCCCGACGGCAGCGGCCCCCGGATCGTGGCGATGACCGCGAACGCCATGGAGGGCGACCGCGAGGCCTGCATCGCCGCAGGCATGGATGACTACATCTCCAAGCCCATCAGGCCGGAGGCACTCGCCGCCGCCCTCACGGCGGCAGCACTGAGCTTGACGCCACAGGCTGGGGGCGTCCCATGAACGGCGGCCGCGTCCTCGTCGTCGACGACACGCCGTTCAACCGGCGACTGCTCATCCGGCTGCTGGCCGACATCGGGCATTCCACCGTCGAAGCGGCGGACGGTCGCGAGGCGCTCACGATGCTGCGCGACGACCGGGCGGAGCCGGTCGACGTAGTCCTGCTCGACATCGTCATGCCGGTGATGGACGGCTACGAAACGCTGGCAACCCTCAAGGCCGATGACGCGCTCCGCGACCTGCCGGTCATCGTGATCTCAGGGGTCGATGAGCTCGACAGCGTCGTGCGCTGCATCCAGATGGGGGCAGCCGACTACCTGCCCAAGACCGTCGCACCCGAGATCCTCCGAGCGAGGATCGAGGCGTCGATGAGCCAGAAGCGGTTCCGCGACCTCGAACGCGCCACGGTCGACGAACAGCGACGCCTCCTGGCGACGATCGATCGCCAACGATCCGAGCTCTCCCGATTCCTGTCGCCGCAGGTGGCGGCGCTGGTCTCCAGCGAGGACGGTGAGGCCATGCTGGCGGGTCATCGGCGCGAGATCACCACGATGTTCTGCGACCTGCGCAACTTCACGTCCTTCTCCGAGACCGCTGAACCAGAAGAGGTCCTGGGATTCCTGCGCGCCTATCACGCGGCCATGGGCCAGCTCATCGTCGAGCACGAGGGGACACTCGAACACTTCGCCGGCGATGGCTTCATGACGTTCTTCAACGATCCTGTGCTCCAGCCCGACCACGCCGCCCGGGCGGTCGGGCTCGCTGTGGCGATGCGCGAACGATTCGCCGAGATCGCCAGCGACTGGCGAAAACGCGGGCACGTTCTCGAGATCGGCATCGGGATCGCGACCGGCTACGCAACGCTCGGTCGGATCGGGTTCGAGGGCCGCTACGACTATGGGGCCATCGGCCAGGCCATCATCCTGGCGGCACGCCTCAGCAGCGAGGCTGGCCCGGCGGAGATCCTCATCGCGCCGCGGACGTATGCCGCGGCCGAGGATGCGATCACAGCCGCGGCGGCGGGCGAGCGACAGTTGAAGGGCTTCAGCCGGCCGGTCGAGGTGTACGCCGTATCCGGCATGGCGATCGCCGAGGTGGGCACATGACCCTGCCGACCCTCGACCAGGCAGCGTTCGACCACCTCCTGGAGATCACCGGCAACGATCTGGGGTTCGTCGACGAACTCATCGACACCTACCTCGCCGACGCGTCTCTCCAGCTCGAGGCGATGCAGGTCGCAGCCTCGTCCGGAGACGCCGCGGCACTGGTCCGGCCGGCCCATTCGCTCAAATCGAGCAGCGCCAACGTCGGAGCGATGGCCCTCACCGACATCTGCCGGGTCCTCGAGGCGGCCGCGCGGACCGGAGACGTACCGGACGCGCTCGAACGGGTGGCGGACTGCGATCGGGCCTTCGCCGACGCACGAGCGGCGCTCCTGGCGGCTCGCGCAGCGCGCTGACGCCCACGGGCGCCGGACGCCCCTCAGGTCGCGGCGTCGACTTCGCGAAGCCGGCGCGCGAGGTCCACATGACCGGCCCCCTCCGCGACCTCGACCGGCGTCCGGCCGGCGGATGTGCGCGCCCCCACGTCCGCACCCGCCGACAGGAACAGTTCCACGAGCTCCACGTCTCCGCTCGCCGCGACCTCGTGGAGTGGCGTATAGCCACCGTGCTGCGTCGCGTTCACATCCGCGCCCGCGGCCAGGAGCGAGCGACAGACCTCGACATGCCGCCCTGCCGCGGCCGCATGCAAGGGCTGATTGGCGAAGTCGTTGGTGCTGTAGGCGTGCGGAGAGGCGCCGGCTTCGAGCAGGAGCCGTGCCGCCTCCAGCTTGCCGAAGAAGGCCGCCAGGTGGAGGGCCGTGAAGCCGTCCGCCGAGAAAGCCCCGGCGCTATCGGGATCGTCGTCGAGCCGCTGCCGCAGACGATCGATATGCCCCAGTGCCGCGCTGTCGAACACGTCCATCTCGGGGTCGGAGGTGAGCAGCAGATCGAGGGTCGCACGATCGAAGCGGTAGCGGGCGTGCAGCAGGACCGAGACGCCGTCGTCGCCCCGCCCGCTCGCGAGCGACGGATCATCCGCGAGCATCTCCTGCACGCGACCCGTGTCTCCGGCGTCGACGGCCGTCACGAAATCCTGTGCGATGGGCATGGCGCGAGAGTACTCCGCGACCTCGCCCGCCCGCCGCACAAACGCGCGGATCGCGTGACGCCGGCCCGACGTGGCCGGGTACGATGCGGCGCACGACGCACGCAGGCCGTCGGCTCGCTTACACCCATCCTGAGGATCGAGTGACATCGATGCGACTCGCCGACAAGGTCACGATCATCACGGGCGCCGGCGGCGGCATGGGCCGCGTCGCGGCAACGATGTTCGCGAAGGAAGGCGCCAAGGTCGTCGTCGCGGAATACAGCGAGGCCGCAGGCCAGGAGACCGTTGACCTCATCCGCGCGGACGGCGGCGACGCGACCTTCGTCAAGGCCGACGTTTCGAAGGAGGGGGATGCCCAGGCGATGGTCGACCACGCCGTCGCGACGTACGGCCGTCTCGACTGCCTCTACAACAACGCCGGCGTCATGCCCGAGGCGGATCACTCGGTGACGGACACCGCGGTCGACGTGTGGGACCAGGTCATGGCCGTCAACGTACGCGGCGTGTTCCTGGGCTGCAAGTACGGGATCCCGGCGATGGAGGCCGCCGGCGGCGGGTCGATCATCAACATCGCGAGCTTCGTGGCGCTCGTCGGCTGTTCCGTGCCGCAGGACGCGTACACGGCGTCGAAGGGCGCGGTCCTGAGCCTGACCCGCAGCCTCGCCGTCCAATACGGCCCGAAGGGCATCCGCGCGAACGCGATCTGTCCCGGCCCCGTCGAGACGCCGCTGCTCATGGACTGGCTGGTCAAGGACGAGGCCGCGAAACAGCTGCGCCTGGCGCGGAACCCGACCGGCCGCTTCGGCAAGCCAGAGGAGATCGTCCACATGGCCATCTACCTCGCGTCCGACGAGTCCCGCTGGACGAACGGCGCGTCGCTCGTCGTCGACGGCGGCATCACCGTCAACTATTTCTGAGGAGGGACGTGACTGACCGATCGCTCGCCATGGGCGTCGATGTCGGCGGCAGCGGCATCAAGGCCGCGGTCGTGAATACCGATACCGGTGAGCTCCTATCGGAGCGACTGCGCATCCCGACACCCAACCCGTCGACGCCCGACCGGGTGAGTGCCGCGATCGGGCGACTTGTCCGGCGCCTTGCCAAGGGGACGAACCTCCCGGCGGACGTGTCGGTGGGCGTCGGCCTGCCTGGCGTCACCATCGGTGGGCGGCTCGTCACGGCGGCCAACATCGACCCAGCCTGGGTCGACTACCCGATCGCGGACAAGCTCTCGAAGGCGCTCAAGCGACCAGTCAGCATCGTCAACGACGCGGATGCGGCCGGGATCGCGGAGATGCGCTTCGGCGTCGGCGCCGCCAAACGCGGTGTCGTGATCTTCTTGACGCTCGGGACGGGTGTCGGGTCCGGGGTGTTCGTCGACGGCATGCTCGTCCCGAACACCGAATTCGGCCAGATGGAGATCCGGGGCCGCCCGGCGGAGCGTCGTTCCGCGGCGGCCTCCCGGGTGCGCAGGGGCCTGTCCTGGAAGGCTTGGGCGATGGACCTCGACGAGCATCTGCAGCGCATCGAGGATCTGATGTGGCCGACGCTGTTCATCCTGGGTGGCGGCGTCAGCAAGAACGCCGACCGGTTCATCCCCCGCCTGACGACGCGAACGCCGGTCGTCGCGGCTGAGCTGCGCAATGACGCTGGCATCGTCGGCGCGGCGATCGTGGCGGCCGAAGGACTTGCGGACGCCGCGACGACATTCGACGACCTGCGCGGGAGCGACGGGCCCGAAGGGCCGAGGGGCGACTGACCCGGGCGTACGTCATGGGGCGTAGTACTAATACCCCCTTCGCCGCAGACAAGACAGTCCGAACGTGCGATGGCGGGGCCACGCGGCAACAGGGACATTGATGCGGTCCACGCCGCCCTCCCGGGAAGACGATGCCCCCGCACCCGATGCCCGCCACCGCCGCTCCCCCAGCCGTGCCCGACGCCTCGCCGCGCGCGACCAGCAGGCTGCCCGGCACATGGGTGGTCCTGCTTTGCGCGATCCCCGTCCTGACCGCCCTCTATCTCCTGCAGCCGATCACGGGCCTGAGCCGGACGGTCATGTACCCGCTCTACGGGCTCGTTGCGACCGTGGTCATCCTCGTCGCGGTCCAGCGCCACCATCCGGCACAACGCGGTGCGTGGTGGCTGATCGCGGCCGGCCTCGCGTTCCTGTCGGTGGGCGACATCACCTACAGCGTGGACTACTTTTTCAATCCGGAGATCCCCTACCCGTCGCTGGCCGATGTCCCCTACCTCGTCGGATACGCCGCCCTCGTCTCGGGCGCGATCGTCCTGGTTCGCGGACGATCCAACGGCAATGATCGAACGCCGCTGATCGACGCCGCGATCCTCGCGGCCGGGGCCAGTGCCGTGTTCTGGGTCGTCATCATGGCCCCGAACATCTCCGGTGCGACCGATCCCCTCTCGATCTTCGTGTCGCTCGCGTACCCGTGCATGGACCTCATGCTGCTGACCATCGGCCTGCGGGCGCTGCTGGGTGGCGGTTCCCAGCCGCGGTATCTCCAGCTGCTCCTGGTCGGCATCGCGATCTATTTCGTCGCCGACATCGTCTACGCGATGGCGCTGCTCGACGGGACGTACGCGGACGGACATCCGGTCGATGCCGGCTGGATCACCGGCGTGCTGATCATGGCCGTCGCAGGGTTGCATCCCTCCGTCAATGCAAAGGTGATCCCGTCCGCCGTCGCGGACGCGCATCTGAGCCGGTCGCGGCTCGCGCTGCTGGCCATCGCGGCCATGCTCGCTCCCGGGATCCTCCTCTTCCACTCGAACGCGATCCAACCGGATCTGCTCATCGGCCTCGTCCTGTCGTGGACCATCCTGTTCGGGCTCGTGCTGATCCGCCTGGCAACGACCGTGGACGAGCTCGGCGTGTCGCTGCTCCATCGACGCCGGCTACAAGACGACCTCGCCTACCAGGCCACGCACGACCCGCTGACCCGGCTGGCCAACCGGACGCTGTTCGAGGAACGGCTCGATGCCGCCATCGCGATCGACCCGGGCCGTACTGCGCTGATCTTCCTCGATCTCGACGACTTCAAGACCATCAACGACACCCTGGGCCACGGCACCGGCGACGAGCTGCTCCGGACGGTCGCGGCGCGGATCCAGCGCGAATTGCGGAGCGACGGCCTGGCCGCCCGACTGGGTGGCGACGAGTTCGGCGTCCTCATCGAACACTGCCCGGACGAGACGGTCGCCCAGTCCGTGGCGGAGCGCGTCCTCTCCTCGATCCGGGCACCCGTCGCCCTCGGCGGACGCCGGCTGACGGCCCGTGCCAGCGCGGGCATCGCGCTCGGCCGTCCCGCGTCCACGGGGATGGACCTCATGCGTGACGCGGACGTCGCCATGTACCAGGCCAAGTCCCAGGGCAAGGACAAGGTCGAGATCCACGAGCCGGCCATGCACGAGTCCATCGTTCGCGGGTACGAGCTGCGGACGGAGCTCGCAGCGGCGATCACATCCGGCGCGTTCTTCCTCGAATACCAGCCCGGGATCGAGATCGACCCCGGCACCACCATCGGCGCCGAGGCCCTGGTCCGCTGGCGCCACCCCGAACGGGGCGTCATCGGACCGCTCGAGTTCATCCCGATCGCCGAGTCCTGTGGCCTCATCCACCCGCTCGGCAGCTGGATCCTGCGCGAGGCGTGCACGACCGCCGCCGCGTGGCCGGCCGCCCCGGGCGGGCAGGGCCTCCTCGTCAGCGTGAACCTGGCGCCCAGCCAGCTCCTGCAGCCGCACATCGTCGACGAGGTGGCCGAGATCCTGCGCGAGACCGGCCTGGAGGCGAACCGGCTCGTCATCGAGGTCACGGAGTCGGCACTGACCGATGTCGATGCCGCGCGCCGGGCGCTGCTCGGGCTGCGCGAGCTCGGCGTGCTCCTCGCCCTCGACGACTTCGGGACCGGCTACTCGGCGCTGAGCCACCTCGCCGAGCTGCCGTTCGACATCATCAAGATCGACCGCTCGTTCGTGGTGGCGATGGAGGACGATGCCCGGGTCGAGGCCCTGCTCGAAGGGATCCTTGGTCTCTGCCGGTCCCTTGGCATGTGGTCCATCGCCGAGGGCATCGAGACGGCATCGCAGCTCGAGCGCCTGCGCCGCCTGGGCTGCCTGTATGGGCAGGGCTACCTGTTCGCCCGCCCCATGGCGGCCGCCGCCTTCGAGGCCATGCTCCTTGGCGGGACCATCACGGCCCCAAGTCCGCGTGACCGACCGAGCCGCAGCCCGAGGCTTGCGGCGGCGACCTGATCCGGACCGGAAGGTCGAGCCGGGGAACGGGCGTATCATCGGGCTCCTTCCCGACCTGCCCGCCCGAACCCGGAGGCCTCGCGATGACGACCGAGTCGAAGCCCACTCCCGCTACGGACGAGGCCGCCATCACGGCCCGCATGATCATCGGCGGCGAGTCGGTCGACGCGGCCGACGGCCAGACCTTCGACGTCGTCAACCCGGCCACGGGGCGCACGATCGCCACGGCACCGCTCGGCGGGCGCGAGGACGTGGACCGCGCGGTGGAGGCTGCCCGCAAAGCCTTCGCCGACCGCAAGGGCTGGGCCACCTGGGCCGCCGGCAAGCGCGGCCGGAGCCTCTCCAAGCTCGCCGACCTCATCAAGAAGAACAGCGAGGAACTGGCGTCGCTCGAGAGCCACAACGTCGGCAAGCCCATCACCGGCTCGCGCGGCGAGGTCATCGGCGCGAGCCTCGTCTTCGACTACTACGCGGGTGCGGCGAACAAGCTCTACGGCCAGACGATCCCCGTGAGCAAGCCCGGCCTGGACCTGACGCTGCGCGAGCCCATCGGCGTCGTCGGGCTCATCGTGCCGTGGAATTTCCCGATCCTCATGGCTTCCTGGAAGGTCGCGCCGGCCCTCGCGGCCGGCAACACCGCGATCCTCAAGCCCGCGTCGTACACCCCGATGACGGCGATCCGCCTCGGCGAGCTGGCCCTCGAGGCCGGCATCCCGGCCGGTGTCCTCAACATCGTGACCGGCCCTGGCGGCACGGCGGGCGCGTCGATCGCGGCCCACGACGGCATCGGCAAGGTCGCGTTCACCGGCGAGACCACGACCGGCCAGGAGATCATGCGGCTCGCGTCCGGCAACGTGAAGAAGATCTCGCTCGAGCTCGGTGGCAAGAGCCCGAACATCGTCTTCGCCGACGCCGATCTCGAGAAGTTCGCGAAGGAGGCGCCGTACAGCGTCTTCGACAACGCCGGCCAGGACTGCTGCGCGCGGAGCCGCATCCTCGTCGAGCGATCGGCGCACGAGCGCGTGCTCGAGCTGTTCGTCGAGGCGACGCGCAACGTCAAGGTCGGCGATCCGGCAGACGACGCGACCGAGGTCGGGACGCTCGTCAGCGCCAAGCAGCGCGACAGGGTGAAGGACTACATCGAGATCGGACTCGGCGAAGGGGCCACGATCGTGGTCGGCGGGACCGAACCCGACGATCCGGCCCTGGCCGATGGCGCGTATCTCCTCCCGACGGTCTTCGATGGCGTGTCGAACGACATGCGGATCGCGAAGGAGGAGATCTTCGGGCCGGTGGTGTCCATCATCCCGTTCGACACGGAGGAAGAGGCGCTGCAGCTGGCCAATTCGACGCCGTACGGCCTCAGCGGCTCGATCTGGAGCCGCGACATCGGCAAGGCGCTGCGCGCGGCGAAGGCGCTCCAGGCCGGGGTGATCAGCGTGAACTCGAACAGCTCGGTCCACACCGAGGCACCGTTCGGCGGCTACAAGATGTCCGGCATCGGCCGGGAGCTAGGAATGAGCGCGCTCGACCTCTATACGGAGACCAAGAACGTCTTCATCGACATCAGCTGAGACACGGTTCCGGGGCTCGGTCGGCGGGCCGGGCGGGGCCGGTGGGCGCCGCCCCGGGAGATTCGCGATCGCGGTGTGGGGACTCGGGCTCGTGACGGTCGTGGGCGTGGCCCTGGCCGGTGGCGCTGCCGGCGACGAAGCCAGGGCCGACGTGGCCGCGGCGGTGCCCAGCGCCGGATCTTCGGTCGTGGTCGCACCGTCTGCGGCCGTCCCATCACTCGACCCCGCCTGGGCCGACGTCGTCGTCACGTGGCCTGCTCGGGCCGGCCAGGTCATCAGGACCAGCGACCTCGTCGTTCGCGGTCACGTCCGCGAATCATCGTGGCGGGTCCAGGTCGTGCTGCAATACCACAGCACCGAGCCCATCGTCGTGCGGACGGGCGGGCCGATGACAAGGCCAGGTGACCGCGACCGCAGCCCGGGACGGACCTTCATCGTGACGTTGCCGCTGCCGGATCCGCGCCCCTCGGGGCCGGTGGTCGTCCAGGTCGTCGTGTACGACACGAGCGGCCGGGCCCGGGACGTCGTGTTGCGTCCCATCCGGATCGGGGCCGTCCTCGATCCGGCGTCCGGCGCCGAGACCGGACTCATGAGGCGCTGCCACCTGCCCGACGTCGTTCGCGGGCAGCGGCGGATCGACCTCGCCGGCCCAGGTTGCTGATGCGTCCCGGTCCAGCCGGCTAGCGGCCCACCTCGCCGGCCGGCCACGAGATGTCCGGCCGGTGCGTCTCCAGCCAGTCACGCAGTGCCCACATCGTCGTCCGGAACGCGAGCCCGGACCACGGGATCTCCTCCGGCGGGAACGTCCGGATCTCGAGGGCCTCGGCCGTGGGCGCGGCCGTGCCACCCACGATCCGGGCGGCGAACGCGATCGTCACGACGGCCGCCTCGAGGCGCGTGTACAGCCCGATGATCTCTCCGGGCTCCACGAGCAGACCGGTCTCCTCCCAGGTCTCGCGGATCGCGGCCTGGTTGACGGTCTCGTCGATCTCGAGGAAGCCGCCGGGCTGGGCCCACTGGCCGCGACCGGGCTCGATGCCGCGCCGCAGCAGCACGACCTCGCCGTCCTCGGTGATCGGGAAGACCGTGACGACGAGTCGCGGATTGACGTAGACGATGTGGCCGCATTCCGGGCACGACAGCCGGTCGCGGTCCTCTCCCGCGATCTGGCCGAAGCGGAGGGACGTGCCGCAGTTCGAGCAGAAGTTGAGGAACTGGGCCATCCATGACGGCACGCCGCCGCCGGACGGGAGATCCGTGGAGCGGCCGTCGCGTCCCCGATCGAATTCGTCCATGCGCCCGTCGTGCGTCAGGCGAGCAGCACGGCGACCGCCGCCACGACGAGGGCTCCGAGCCCGATCAGGCTGACGACCACCCAGGCGAGCCGGAACAGGCCCTTGCCACGATCGACGCCCATCCACGCCCAGGCCGAGCGCCAGATACGGACGATCGCGTCGGCGGTCGTGACGACGAGCAACGGCGCGGCCACGATGACGCACAGCTTGATGAGCGGATCGCCGAGCCTCGCCCCGAGATTCAGCGCCGTGATCGCGATCGCGCCACAGATGAGCACGACCACCGACAGGTTGATGTACTGCTTCTGGAGCGGCGTCGGGGCGACCTCGGGCACGGAGCGCGGGGGCAAACCCTGCAGGCTGGGTGGCAGCGTTGTCGGTGCGCGGACCGCCTGGCGGTCAAGGGCCGGCATGCCGGGTTCCCAGCGTTCATCGTCCATCGTCACGGTCCGAGTGTAGCCACGTCGCGGGCAACGGCGGCGCGGTTGGGCTGGCGGTCAGGCCTGGCTGGTCGGCCGTCCGCCTCGGCGCAGGAAGCTCGGGACGTCGAGGTCGTCGCTTGGTGCGTTCGCCGATCGTGCGGGGGCCTGCTCCGGGAGTTCGGGGCCACCGGCGGAGCGCGGTTGGATGTGCTGCCTCGGGGCGGCGGCGACGTCCCGCGATGGGATGGTGGCCGTTCGAGCCGGACGCTTCGGGGTTGCCATCACCGGGATGGCCGGTGACGGCGGGATCGCCGGTGATGCCGGGACGGGACGGTCCTCGGCCGGATGAGGCTCCTCGACCGGGGAGAGATCCTCGGCCGGAGTGTCCTTGGGCGACGCGGCCTTGACGGACGTGATCGCGCTCGGCACCGGCGTTGCCAGTCCCGTGGCGATCAGCGTGACGAGGACGTCCCCCTCGAGCGACTCGCTGAAGCTCGCCCCGAAGATCACGTTTGCCTCCGGGTCGGCCTGCTCGCGGATCACCTCGGCGGCCTGACGGACCTCGCGCAATCGGAGGTCTGGCGGGCCGGAGACGTTGAACAGGATGCCCCGGGCACCGTCGATGCTGGCCTCCAGCAGCGGACTGGCGATGGCCTGACGCGCCGCATCCGTGGCGCGGTGTTCTCCAGTCCCGCGACCCAGGCCGATGAGCGCTGGACCGGCGTCCTGCATCACCGACCGGACATCGGCAAAGTCGAGATTGATCAGGCCGGGCGCGGTGATGAGGTCGATGATCCCCTGGACGGCCTGATGCAGCACGTCATCGACGACGCCGAATGCGTCGATCATCGAGGCGTCCTCGGCAAGGACGTCCGCGACTCGGTCGTTCGGGACGACGATCAAGGCATCGACGTTCGCCGCGAGCTCCGCCGCGGCGGCCTCGGCGACCCGCAGCCGATGCGTGCCCTCGAATCCGAAGGGCTTGGTCACGACCGCGATCGTCAAGGCACCCTGGTCCCTGGCGTTGGCCGCGACGATCGGTGCAGCGCCCGATCCGGTGCCGCCGCCAAGACCGGCGGTGACGAAGACGAGGTCTGCGCCGGCGACAGCATGGGCGATCTTCGCCTCGTCCTCCTCGGCAGCGCGCCGGCCGATCTCGGGGTTGCCTCCGGACCCGAGGCCACCGGTGATCGCCTCGCCGATGCGGATCTTCGTGCCGGCGCGTGACCGGCGCAGCGCCTGGGCATCGGTGTTACAGACCACGAAGCTTGCCGTCCCGATCTGCGCGTCGACCATGCGATCGACCGCGTTGCTTCCGCCGCCACCGACACCAACGACCCGGATCGCACGCGTCTCAGGCGTGCGCGCATGGCGAACCCAGCCGGGGACGGCGATCAGGAGGCGGAGCGTCAGCAAGGCGGCCAGGCCGATGATGACCACGGCAACGGCCTCGCCCGGGACAGGCACCGGTTGATCCTAGGCCGGTTGCGGCCGCCGCCCCCACGAAATCCGTACCGGTGATGGGTGCCCCTTCGTCCCGGTCAGATCGATCAGAGCAGCCGGTCTCCCGGCGCTTCGGTGGAGTCCACGGCGGCCTCGCATGTCGGGCAGAACCAGCGGGCTTCGAGGGCGGTGCCACAGGTGAGGTGGCGCAGCGGTTCCGCGTCGCTCCCGCCGCGACTGCCCCAATCGGCGAGCAGGCGCAGGGCAGAGGCGAGGTCGCGGCCATCGGCGGTCAGGTCGTAGGCGAGGCGAGTAGGGCGCTCCTGGTACGGGCTCGATCGGACGATGCCCGCGCGTTCGAGCCGCCGCAGGCGGTCGGTCAGGATATTCGGGGCGATGCCGGGAAGGGTCTCGGTGAGCTCGCCGAAGCGACGTGGACCGTCGAGCAGCGCCTCCACCATGAGCAGGCTCCAGCGGTCGCCGACACGATCTAGCGCGGCTTCGAGCGGAAGAGGTGGACTGTCGGTCATGCGCGTCGATGGTAATCGGAGCCGGGGACTTGTCATGCCGTCATGTCAGTAGTAACTTGCAAGTTACAAGTTACCACCTTCCCCGGCACCATAGGAGTCCTTCCGAATGAGCGCTATCGAAGAGATCGGTTCGGCGGTCGCGACCGTCGCCGCCGCGGCCGGTCCGTCCATCGTCACCATCGGCCGCAATGCCCGCGGGTCCGGCGTCGTCATCGCTGACGGCCAGGTCCTGACCAATGCCCATAACCTGCGCGGTGGCGAGGTCACCGTCACGTTCGCCGACGGCCGCTCCACGCGAGGGACCGTGACCGGCGTCGACCCGGACGGCGACCTGGCGGTCGTGGCGGTCGACACGGCCGGCGCGCGCGCGATCGACTGGGGGGCCGGCGACGGGCTCGCGGTCGGGGCGCCCGTGTTCGGGGTCGCGGCCACGTTCGGCGGCGACGTACGTGTCACGTTCGGGCTCGTGTCGTCCGTGTCGCGCTCGTTCCGCGGCCCGGGCGGCCGGCGGATCGCCGGAAGCGTCGAGCACACGGCGCCGTTGGCGCCCGGCTCCTCCGGTGGCGCGATCGTGGATGCGGCCGGGAAGTTCCTCGGGCTGAATACGAACCGGATCGGCGAGGGCTTCTACCTGGCCCTGCCCGCCGATGGTGCGCTCCGAACGCGCGTGGATGCGCTGGGCCGTGGGGAATCGGCGAAGCGGCTGCGGCTGGGCGTCGCGATCGCACCGTCGCACGTGGCGCGCCGGCTGCGGCGTTCGGTCGGGCTGCCCGAGCGCGAGGGGATCCTCGTGCGCGGGGTCGAGGAGGGCTCGCTCGCCGAGGCCGCCGGTATCGAGGGTGGCGACCTGATCGTGTCCGCGGGTGGCAAGCCGATTCGCGATGCCGACGACCTGTTCGACGCGCTCGGTGGGCTCGAGCCGCCGTTCGAGGTCGGGGTCGTGCGCGGAGCCGAGGAGCGGACCGTCAGGGTTGATGCGCCCGCGGCCGGCGACAAGTCGGAGCGAACGCCCGGGGACGCATGACCATCGCCTGCCCGGCCCCGCCAGGGCTCGTTGTCGGCTGAGGTAGCATCGCGCCCGTGGATCGGATCGTGGGCTGGTACCGCGTCGCTTCTTCCACCGGAGCCGTCGTCGCGCTGATCGTCGCGAACGCCATCCCGCTGGTCGGCGCGATCTTCTTCGGCTGGAACGTGTGGATGATCCTGATCGTGTACTGGCTCGAGAACGGGGTCGTCGGCTTCTTCAACGTCCTCAAGATCCTGCGCGCCGAGGGCCCCGCGGACCCGACGAGCGACTGGCGGATGAACGGCAAGCCGATGGCCGCCGTTGGCCGCGCCGGGATCGCCGGATTCTTCGTGATCCATTACGGCATCTTCTGGTTCGTCCACGGGATCTTCGTGCTGACGCTGCCCCTGTTCGCGGGCATCGGGGATGGCTTCGATACCGTCGAGCCCTTTGGACCGCTTGATGGTGAATCCGTCGATGGAGTCTTCGCGCCGTTTCCGACGGCGCGCATGGACATGACCAGCGGGTTCGAGCCTGGCGCGATCCTGCTGGCTGTCATCGCCCTCGCGATCAGCCACGGCCTGTCGTACTGGTTCAACTACCTCGGTCGTGGCGAGTACCGGCGGACCTCGCCGGCGGGCCAGATGTTCGTGCCGTACGGCCGGCTGGTCGTTCTGCACATCACGATCATCGTCGGGGGGATGGCCATCGCCTTCACGGGGGCGCCCGCCGCGGCCCTGGCGATCCTCGTCGTGCTCAAGACGTTGATGGACATCGCGTTCCACCTGGCCGAGCATCGCAGCCGGTCTGCACCGCCGGGGACGGTCGCGTCCGCCTGACTCGCGGAGCGCGAGGGGCGCGGGGTTCAGCTCCCGCAGTGCCCGCTCAGCTCCCGGCGTTCGAGGGGTCGTCCAGGACGCCCTGGGTCTGCGCCGCGCGCCAGGCGGCCAGCCGGGCTGCCAGCGCCTCGTCCGACAGCGCGAGGATCGCGGCCGCAAGGAGCCCGGCGTTCGTCGCGTTGCCGATGGCCACGGTCGCGACCGGGATGCCACGCGGCATCTGCACGATCGACAGCAACGAATCCATCCCGCCCAGGTGTTGCGTCGGGATCGGTACCCCGATCACCGGCAGGATCGTCTTCGCGGCGAGCATCCCGGGCAGGTGGGCCGCCCCGCCCGCGCCGGCCACGATGACGCGGATCCCCCGACCCGCGGCCTCGTCTGCGTATCGGAACAGCTCGTCGGGCGTTCGATGGGCCGACACGACGCGCAGCTCGGACCCGACCTCGAGCTCCATCAGGACCGCGCAGGCCTGCTCGAGGACGGGGAAGTCCGAACGGCTACCGCCGACGACCCCGACCTGTGGGGGTCCCGCGACGTCCCAGCTCACCCTTGGCCCTCCTTTCCGACATCGACCGTGTCGTCCGCCCAGCACACGTGCACAGCTGCGGCCCGTGCCCGCGCGAGCGCGTCCTCGACCGACGAGCCGACCGCCGTCAGGTGCCCCATCTTGCGACGTTCGAAGACGCCCCGCTTGTCGTAGAGGTGGAGGTGGACGGCCGCATCCGCGAGCGCGGCGCCGATCTCGCCGACCTCCATGCGCGCGACGCGCCGCCGACCCGTGCCGAGCAGGTTGACCATCGCCGTCGGGGCCAGGGCTGCCGTCGAACCGAGTGGTAACGCGCAGATCGCGCGGATGTGCTGCTCGAACTGCGATGTCGCGGCACCCTCGATCGTCCAGTGGCCGCTGTTATGGACTCGCGGCGCGAGCTCGTTGACCACGAGCTGGCCGTCCGGCATCAGGAACAGCTCGGCCGTGAGCGTGCCGACCATGCCCATCGCGACCGCCAGTCGCTCCCCCAGGTCGGCGGCGCGCTCGGCAGCCTCGGCAGGGACCGGTGCGGGCGCCACCGACTCCGCCAGGATCCCCGCGTCGTGGGTGTTGCGCGCCAGCGGGTAGGCCGCCGACCGGCCGTCCACGCCGCGGGCCACGATGATCGACACCTCCAGGTCGAATGCCATCTCGGCCTCGGCGAGGAGGAGGTCGCCGGGTGGGCGGCCGAGCCGCTCGAGCGCGCCATCGATGTCAGCGGCGGCACCGACCCTGATCTGGCTCCGGCCGTCGTACCCACCGGTGGTGGCCTTGACGCGCAATGGCAGCCCGAGCTCCCCGGCCGCCTGCCGCAGGTCGTCCGTCGTCCGGACCTCGCGCCAGGGCGCGACCGTCGCCCCCGCCTCCTCCACGAAGCGGCGCTCGGCGATGCGATCCTGGGTCACGAGCAGCGGCAGCCGACCCGGCCGAACCGGGACGACGCCCTCCAACGCATCCACGATGGCGACCGCCACGTGCTCCAGCTCGTACGTCACGACGTCACTCGATGCGGCCAGGCGCAGGGCACCGCCGACGTCGTCGTATCCGGCGACGACCTGGCGGTCGGCGAGGGCGGCCGTAGGGCAGTCCGGGTCGGGGTCCATCACCGCGATCCGGTAGCCCATCGACCGTGCGGCGATGGCCAGCATCCGGCCCAGCTGTCCGCCCCCCAGGATACCGATCGTCGCGGGCGGGGCGATCGATGGCAGGCTCACGGCCCGAGTGTAGACTGCCGCCCATGCGACAGGTCATCGGCCGGCGCGTCACGGAAGTGGACGTCGGCTAAGTCTCCAACCTGATCGCCCGGTCCGACCGGGTGGTCGCCGATATCGGTACCGGTGACGGCCGCGCGGCCCTCGCCCGGGCACGCACCGAGCCTGGCTCCCTGGTTCTCGGCGTGGACGCGGCCACGACCGCGATGGCCGAGGCATCCGGGCGCGCGGCGCGGCGTGGTCCGGCGAACGCCATCTTCCTCGCCGCCGGCGCCGAGACGCTCGCGGACACGCCGCTCGCCGGCCAGATGGACCTGGTCACCGTCGCGTTCCCCTGGGGTTCGCTGCTCCGTGGCGTGCTCGGCCTGGACGCGTGCGCCCTGGCCGGTATCGCGGCGCTCCCCGCGCGCGGCGGCCGGATCGAAGTCCTCGCGTCCGTCATGCCCGCGGACCGGATCGAGGGCATCTCGTCGCTCGATGCGAGCTGGGAGCCGGTCATCTGCGACGCGTGGGCGACGGCCGGCATCGATCTCGTGTCGATGCGCCGCGCCACTAGCGGTGAGGTCGCGGCGTCCCGTTCCTCCTGGGCACGGCGCCTCGGCGCGGCCGGAGGCGCCCGATCGGTCTGGCGCCTCGAGCTGTGCCGGCCGTAGCCGAAGGTGCACACTCATCGCATGGGCCACATCGTGCTGGTCGGGCTGATGGGAAGCGGCAAGACCACGGTCGGAGCCGAGCTCGCCGCCGCGCTCGGCGTGCCGCATCGCGACTCCGACACCGACATCGAACGCGAGACCGGGTTGACCGGCCGCCAGCACGCTGCGCGCGACGGCATCGACGCCCTGCACGCGCTGGAGGCCCGCCACCTGCAAGAGGCGCTCGCGCAGCCCGGCACGACCGTCATCAGCCCCGCGGCGAGCACCCTCGACGACCCGGCGAGCCGGTCTGCCCTGCGCGACCCGCGGCACCTCGTTGTGTGGCTCGATGCGAGTCCCGCCGCCCTCGCCGCGCGCCTGAAACCGGACGACCACCGGCCGGCCATCGGCCCGGACATGGCCGAGGTACTCGAGCGACAGGCGGTCGAGCGTACCCCGGCCCTGCGTGAGGTCGCCGACCTCAGGGTTGACGCCACGAATCCGCCGGCGGAGCTCGTCGAGGCCATCCGTACGCACGCCGACGCCGTCCGCTAGCATCGCCGCGTGCCCACGCCCCTTCCCCTCATCCTGGATGTCGACACGGGTATCGACGACAGCCTTGCACTGCTCTACGCCGCGGCCTCGCCGGACGCCGATCTCATCGCGGCGACGTGCGTCTCGGGCAACATCGATGCGGAGCAGGTCGGGATCAACACGCGTGCGGTCCTGGAGCTCGCCGGCCGAACGGACGTCGAAGTGGCCATGGGTCGCCAGATCCCGCTCGTCCGGCCGCTCGAGACCACGCCCGAGACCCACGGCCCGCAGGGATTGGGCCACGCACAGCTTCCCTCGCCGAGCCAGCCTCTGAGCGACCGTCATGCCGTGGACCTCATCCTCGACGAGGCGAGGCGACGGCCCGGCGAGATCACGCTCGTGACGCTCGGTCCGCTCACCAACCTTGCGCTGGCGGTCCTGCGCGAGCCGGCCCTGCCCAGGCTCCTCAAGGGCTACGCGCTGATGGGCGGGGCGTTCGGAACGTCAGGCAACACGACCCCGACGACCGAGTGGAACATCCATTGCGACCCGGAGGCAGCCAAGATCGTGTTCCGTGCCTGGGCGGATGCCATGGACGAGGATCCATCGATCCCGAGGCCGCTGGCTCTCGGGCTGGATGTCACCGAGCAGGCCCGTATCGAGCCAGCGCACATCGTCCTTCTGGCGCGCCGGTCCGGCAGCACGCCAGACGAGTCGATGGCCCTGGAGGGCGGCGACGACCCGATGGCGCCACAACGTTCCGTGGCATCCGATCCGATCGTCCGCTACGTGGCCGACGCACTGCGCTTCTATTTCGAGTTCCACCAGCGCTACGACGGGTTCTACGGCGCGTTCATCCACGATCCCCTGGCCGTGGCGGCCACCCTGGACCGCTCGCTCGTCGAAACGGAGGCACTGTTCGTCGACGTCGAGACCCGCGGCGAGATCACGACCGGCATGACCGTCGCAGACCGCCGGAGGCTCACCGGCCGGGCCGCGAACCTCGACGTGGCGAGGAGCGCGGACGTCGCGACGTTCCTGGACCGGCTCATCGAACTTCTCGGAGGGCTGGCGGCGGACCGTGTGAACGTGGCACGCTAGGCGCGGAGGGTAGCGCGACCCATCGCGGGGTCCACATGCGAGGGAGTGGAGGCACACACACCATGGGCTTCAGCTGGGGCAGGTTCGATACGAGGACGATCGTCCTCATCCCGATCGCCATCGCCATCAACATCGTCCTGGGCCAGACCGTCGGGAGCGTGCTCAAGATCCCGATCTACCTCGATTCCATCGGGACCATCCTCGTCGGCGTGCTCGGTGGCCCGATCCCGGGGCTCGTCACCGGGCTGCTCACCAACCTGATCTGGACCTACGTGCTGCCACCACCGCTGCAGTCGGCCTACGCCGCGCCGTTCGCCATCGTGGCGGCCGAGATCGGGTTCCTGTCCGGCGTTTTCGCACAGATCGGCTTCTTCCGCAGCCGGCCGAACGCCAGTTGGGGACGGATCGCCCTGGCCGCCCTGCTGGTGGTCGTCGTCCTTGGCGGGATCGGCTACTACGGCTTCCTCCCGTTCTATGCCGGCGCGGACTTCACGTTCTTCGGCGATACGTCCACGGCGTCGCCGTTCTTCGTCGCTCTCGGCTACGTGATCGCGATCGGGATCATCGCCTCGATCATCGGGCTGCTCGTGCTGCTCTTCGTCCGTCGCGACGTCGGGGTCGCCTACGTCGCCATCGCAGGGCTGATCGTCGGCATCATCTCGGCGCTCATCTCGGCCCCGATCTCTGCCGTCGTGTTCGGCGGCGTGACCGGCTCCGGGTCCGATCTCCTCGTGGCCGCGTTCCAACAGGCCGGGTCCGATCTCCAGACCGCGGTGCTGCAGCAAGGCCTGCTCCAGGACCCGATCGACAAGACCCTCGAGTTCCTCATCGTGTTCGTCCTCGTGCAAACGCTGTCGCGTCGCTTCGTGGCTCGCTTCCCAGAGGGTGAGAAGGCCATCGGCCTGGAGGAAGCGGCATAGATCCAGCCTGGTCGGCCCGGATCGTCCGGGCGACCGACCTCGATCCGGACGACGCTGCCCGGATCACCCGGCTCGTGCCGGTAACGCCCAGCCCGTATCACCGACTCAACCCGCTCACGAAGGCGGTCATCGCGACGGTCGGCTCCATCGGCGCGTTCGTCCTCGGCGGGTATGTCGGACCCATCGCGATCATGGTGATCATGCTCCTGCTCGCCTGGCGTGCGGGCGTGCTGGCCCGCCTCGCGCGCGTGTCGCTGCTGCTCACGCTCCCGATCGCCATCTCGGTCGTGCTCGTCAGCGTGTTCACCCGTGCCGGCACGACCGTCCTCTTCCAGATCGGACCGTTCGACGCCACCGCGGAGGGCGTCGACTTCGCGCTCCAGACGCTCGTCCGGCTGTTCGCGATCTCGCTGTCGATCGGGCTCTTCATCATGACCACCGAGCCGCGAGCGTTCGTCTTCGACCTCGAACGGCGGGGCGTGCCACCGCGGGCCGCGTTCATCGCCGTCGCCACGATCGAGGCGGTCCCGACGCTCGTGGAACGGGCCACCATGATCAGCGAGAGCCAGCGCGCCCGCGGACTCGATACCGAGGGAAGCTTCCTGACCCGGGTACGTGGCCTGCTGCCGATCGTCGGCCCGGTGATCATCGGGTCGCTCACCGACGTCGAGGAGCGCAGCCTCGCGCTCGAGTCGCGGGCGTTCAGCCGCCCGGGCCGCCGTCATCTCCTCTGGGCGATGCCCGACGAGGGCTGGGAGCGGGTGCTGCGCTGGGTCCTGTTCGTCCTGCTCGTCGGGGCGGCGGTCGCGCGCCTGACCGGCCGGATCTGACGGCGCATGCTCGTCCTCTCGGGGGTCTCGTACCGCTACGCGGGCTACGCCAGGCCCGTGCTCCACGACATCGACCTGAGGCTCGCCGACGGGGAGATCGTCGGGGTGGTCGGTGCCAATGAGTCCGGCAAGTCGACGCTCTGCCTGGTGGCCTCGGGGCTGGCTCCAGGTTCGATCGGTGGCGCGCTGACGGGCGGCGGCCTGTCGATCGACGGCGAGGCGATGGCGGACAAGCCGCTCCACGAGTTCTCGACGAGGGTCGGGATCGGGTTTCAGAACCCGGCGACCCAGCTGTCCGGCGTCACCGGCTCCGTGTTCGAGGAGGTGGCTCTGGGGCCGATGAACCTGGGACTCACGCAGCCGGAGACCGTCGAGCGTACGAAGGCTGCCCTCGCAACCCTGGGCATCGACGAACTCTGGGACCGTGAGCCGCGCCGCCTGTCGGGCGGTCAGGGCCAGCTCGTGGTCATCGCATCGCTGCTGGCGATGCGTCCGCCGCATCTCGTGCTCGACGAGCCGACGGCCCAACTGGATCCCGAGGGGACGCGACTGGTCGGCGAGGCGCTGCGGAAGCTCGCCGCGAGCGGCACGGCCATGCTCATCGCGGAGCACAAGACCGATCTCCTGGACGACCTCTGCCACCGGGTCATCGCGTTGGATGACGGGCGTATCGCCTTTGATGGGCCGGCGGGAACCGTCCTCGAGGACGAGCGGCTCGTCGCACTCGGCGTCGACCTGCCGAGCCGCGTCCGGGTCGCGAGCGCGCTCGTGTCGCGTGGCCTCGATCCCGCAGCGGTGCTGGCATGACGCGCCTGGATCTCGAGGGCGTCGGGTTCGTGTATCCCGATGGCACGCGCGCGCTCGACGGCGTGGACCTCACCATCGGGGCGGGCGAGTCGGTCGCGATCGTCGGCCAGAACGGGAGCGGCAAGTCCACGCTCGTTCGCCATTTCAACGGGCTGCTGCGACCGACCGATGGCCGCATCCTGCACGACGGCGAGGACGTGGCCGATGTCCGGACCGCGGCGCTTGCGGCGCGGGTCGGGATCGTCTTCCAGAACCCGGACCGCCAGATCTTCGCGGGCAAGGTTCGAACCGAGGTCGCCTTCGGCCCCAAGACCCTCGGTCGAAGCGCCACCGACATCGAGGCGGCGACCCGCGATGCCCTGGCCGCGGTCGGCTTGTCCGACGCGGCCGACGCAAACCCGTATGACCTGGGCTACTCGCGGCGGAAGCTGCTCACCATCGCATCCGTGCTCGCGATGGGTACCCCGGTCGTCGTGCTGGACGAGCCGACGACCGGCCAGGATGCCCGCGGCGTCGCGCGTGTCCAGCAGGTCCTCGCGGGTCTTGTCGCCGATGGCCGCACGGTGATCGCGATCAGCCACGACATGCGCTTCGTCGCCGGGTCGTTCTCGCGCATCGTGGTCATGGGCGGCGGCCGGATCCTGCTCGATGGTCCCCCCGCCGAGGTGTTCGCCGAACCGGCTTGGCCGGTCCTTGCCTCGTCGTATCTCGAGCCGCCGTACGCGGCCCGCGTCGGGGCGCGACTCGCCCTGGGCTCGACCCCGACCGAGACCGCGCTCGTCGAGGCCCTCGCCGCACGGGGCTGACCGTACGGCGGGTCAGCGCCGCCCGACGACGAGGAGCAGGAACGACGTCTCGATGACGTCGATCCCGGCGATGACCGCCGCGATGATGAGGGGCAGCGGATGCCCGATGGCCCAGCCGGCGGCGGCCGTGAAGGCGGCCACGGCAAGGAACGCGAGGCGGACCGCCCGGATGAGCCGCGGGACGTCCCGCTCCGAGCCTTCCGCCAGTTGCGCCATGGATCGCGCCAGCAGCACGAACCCGAGCGCCACGGAACCGCCCACGAGCGCCGCCCGCAGCAGTGGCGGGGGCGTGACCAGGGCATCGAGCAGGCCCTCGTTCCAGCCCACGACCGTCGCGCCGACGACGGCGAGCGCGCCCAGCGCGAGCGCCACCACCGCACCGAGCCGCGGGCGGTCGGCGGCCGCTCCGCTCATCCCGGGTCGCTCATCCCGCGACGATCTCGAGCACGACCTCGTGCGTGACCCCGTCGACGATGCGCCACGCGCGAACGCTCGGCGTGCCCGTCATCGGGTGGGCGTCGTCGTCGCTGAGCGACACGAGCAGGTAGAGCGCGTCCGGGTACAGCGCCAGCCCGATGTCCGTCGGCGACGGCACCGCCTGGGTATGCGTATGGGAGTGCACGATGCCCCAGAACACCTCGTCGGCCTCGTCAGCCGCGACGGACAGCCGGTACAGGTCGTCGGGATGGATCTCGTACCGATACGGCGACTCGGCCGCGTTGCGCGTCGCCTCGAAGCGCAACGCCCGCCCGCCGTCCGCGGCCGGCGTGTCCCCCAGGATCAGCCCGCACGACTCATTCGGGTACGCGCCGCGGGCGTCGTCGATCATCGCCTGCAGCAAGTCCGCCGGCAGCGACGCCGTGACCGGTCCCGGATGGTGCGCGTTCACCACCAGTTGACGCCACCCTCGAGGGCATCCTCCATTTCGTCGAAGTCCGTCGTGAACGTGCCCGCCGACAGGTACTTCCAGCCGCCGTCGGGAAGGACCGCGACGATCGTCCCGCCGTCCATCGACTCCGCTTCGCGGGCGGCTGCGACCAGGACGGCTCCGCACGACGGTCCCGCGAAGATCCCCTCCCGAAACACCAGCTCGCGCAGCGCCGCGATCGCGTCGCGGTTCGAGACGAGGTACTTCGCGTCGATCAGGTCGGGATCGAGGATCTCGGGGATGAAGCCCTCATCGAGCGAGCGCAGCCCCTGCACCTTCTCGCCCGGCAGCGGCTCGGCCGCGACGATCCGCACGCCCGGCTTGTGTTCTCGCAGGTAGCGCGACACGCCCATCAGCGTCCCGCCGGTCCCGAGACCCGCCACGAAGACGTCGATCTCCGGGCAATCGGCCAGGACCTCCGGCCCCGTCGTCTCGTAGTGGGCCAGGGGATTCGCCTCGTTGCCGTACTGGTAGGGCATCACGAACCGCTCGTCCTTGCCGACGAGGTGCTTGGCCAGCGCGATCGCGCCGTTGGAGCCCTGCGCGCCGGGCGAGTCGATGACCTCGGCGCCGAACAGCGCGGCCATCTGGCGACGCTCGTTCGTGACGTTGTCGGGCATCACGAGCGCGACGCGGTAGCCCTTGCGCCGGCCGATCATCGCGAGCGCGATGCCGGTGTTGCCCGACGTGGGCTCGAGGATGATCGAGTCCTCGTTGAGCAGACCGCGCCGTTCGAGGTCCTCGATCAGGTACTTCGCGACCCGATCCTTGACCGAGCCCGTCGGATTGAGCATCTCGAGCTTCGCGAAGATGCGGACGTTCGGGTTGGGACTCATGCGTGGGATCTCGACGAGGGGCGTGTGCCCGATGGCGTCGAGGATGTCCGCGTACCGCCCGCCGTGGCGAGCCAGCCCCTCGTGCGCGTGCGTGTGGTCGTGATCGGCGTCGAGCCGCCACGGGATGGCCACGGTCAACCGCCAGCCATCGCCGGCAGCAAGCGCACCTCGTCGGCCGGGGCGACCGGCGTGTCGAGGCCCGCGAGATAGCGCACGTCCTGGCCGTTGACGTAGACGTTGACGAACCGGTTCAGCTCGCCATCGTCGGTCAGCAACTGCGTCTTGAGCGCCGGATGCTGCGCCACGAGCGCGTCGACGACGCCGCGGATCGAGTCGCCCCCGATCTCGAGCGACTTGACGCCGCCGACGTTCGCCCGCAGCACGGACGGGATGAAGACCGTGCTCACCCGCGGGCCTCGGGCGAGATCGTGCCGGCGAGACCGGTCGTCGTCATCAGGAACGGAGCATCCTCGCCCACACCGGCCGTGGCCAAGGGACGACCGGCCTTGCGAGCCTCGACGGCCGCGTCGGAGCAGACCGGGCAGTTCGGGTCACGCCGCAGCTGCAGCTCCGTGAACTCGGTCTCGAGCGCATCGAACAGGACGAGGCGGCCGGCCAGCGTCGTGCCGATCCCCAGCAGGACCTTGAGCGCTTCGTTCGTCTGGAGGAGGCCGAAGATGCCCGGCACGACGCCAAGGACCCCGGCCACGGAGCAGCCGGGCGCGAGCTCGGGCGGCGGCGGGGTCGGATACAGGCAGCGATAGCACGGACCCTCGAAGGGGACGAACGTGGTGAGCTGCCCCTCGAACCGGAAGACGCTGGCGTGGATGACCGGGATGCCGGCCGCGACCGCCGCGTCGTTGAGGATGTAGCGGGTCTCGAACGTGTCCGTGCCATCGAGGATGACGTCGTAGCCGTCGATGATCCGCTCGACGTTCGTGGCGACGAGCATCTCTTCGTGCTCGATGACCTTCACGTCCGGGTTCAGGGCATTGATCGCGATGCGCGCGGACTCGACCTTGCGGTCGCCGATCCGCTCGGTCGTGTGGACGATCTGCCGCTGGAGGTTGCTGAGATCGACGACGTCGAAGTCGACGAGCCCGATGGTGCCGACGCCCGCCGCCGCGAGGTACAGGGCGGCCGGGGAACCGAGCCCACCTGCGCCGATCAGCAGCGCCTTGGACGCGAGGAGCTTCGCCTGGCCCGCTGAACCGACTTCCGGGATCAGCAAGTGGCGGCTGTAGCGCTGCTTCTGCTCCGCGGACAGGACGACGGGCGTCTCGAAGTCGAGGCCCGCGCTCTTCCAGCCCCCGAAGCCGGTCTTCATCGACTTCACATCGGTGTAGCCCATGTCGGCGAGGGTCTGGGCCGCGAAGAGCGACCGGACGCCGCCCGCGCAATAGAGGATCACCGGGGCGTCGCGGTCCGGCGCGGCGGCCTCGATCTGCTGCTCGATGTAGGACTTGGAGATGTGCTGGGCACCCGGGATGTAGCCCTGCTCCCATTCGGACGCCTCGCGGACGTCGACGATCGTGGCCGCGCCCGCGGGGAGGTCGGCCACCTCCTGGGGCGTGACTTCAGCGATCTGGGCGCGAGCCTCCCGAAGGAGATCGGCGTAGGACTTCGGCATGGTTGATCGGGACTCCGATGGTCGACAGGCTGGCTCGTTCGTGGCGGCCAGGGCGGGATGGGCGGTCAGGGAGAGTCGGACGGGGCGAGGTTGGCCGGGCGCGGCCGCCGGCGGTCAGGCCGGCTCGCTACACCTGCAGCGGCGCTCGATCCTGGTCATGCCCCCGCTCGCTCGGGCGCGGGCGCGCTCGCCGGGTCGCTCGTGTTCCCGGGATCCGCGGCGCCGAGATCGCCCAACACGTGCTGCAGGCTCTCGTGGCTCAACATCGCGCACTTGAGGCGGGCCGGGCTGATGTCGATCCCCAGGAGGTCGAGCAGGTCGTCCGCGCGGATCGATGCGACCTCCGTCAGTGGCTTGCCCTTGATCTCGTCGGTCAGGAGGCTCGCGCTGGCCTGACTGATCGCGCAGCCACGCCCGGTGAAGCCGACGCGATCCACGATCCCGTCCTTCACGCCGAGCATCAGCGTGATCCGGTCGCCACACAGCGGGTTGGCGCCTTCGTATGAGGCGTCGGCGTCCTCGACGATCCCGAAGTTGTGGGGCCGCCGGTAGTGCTCGAGGATGTAGTCGCGGTAGAGGTCGTCCATGCTCATCCGAGTGTAGCGCGAGACGGCAATCCCGACCAGCGGGGTCAGGATTGATCCCACGCTCGTTCGGTACTCCTGTCGTGCTCGTGCGGTACCAACCGCTGGCGCCTGCACCAGCCACCTGCGGGTATCGTCGGAGCTCGGTGGTCAGCATCCTTCTCTCGACACTCGAGATCCGGCTCGAAGGTCAGGCATCCAAGCGTGGGCTCATCCCGCGGATGCCCGACGGCGAGCGCCTGCTCGCGGACGCCGCGGCGTGGCTGCGGGCGGAGTACCCCGACCAGGTTCGGTCGACTCGTCAGCGGACGAACCCATCGGGCGAGGCAGAACTGCACGTCGGGCTGCACCCGGCGACGCCCGCGCTGTACCTCTCGGCCGGCGATTCCGGCAACGTCCGTGCCGTCGCGGAGACGGTTGCCGGCGGACCCGGCTACCACCGATTCGTCGGGCGCGTCCTGGAGCGCCTTGGCCGGGAGCTCTCCATCGCCTGGGACGAAGCCACCGCGGGGATCACGTTCGCGGAACGTCCGGACGTCGAACGCGCCTACCTCGGCTGGCTCGGCCCGACCCTGGCGGCGGTGCGCCATGCGCGCCAGCGGAGCAGTGCCGGCGTCCAGGTGGGGACGCCACCGGGCACGCGCTACACGTTCGAGGGCGCGATCGCCACGTCCCTGGGCCCTCGCGACGACGCGTGGCTGGAGTCCGCCGTCGCCGATCCGCGGGTCGCGATCGAGATCACGCCGTGGTGGCTGGACGCGACCGACGGGCGATATCTGCTGAATCGGGCGCTGGCGTTGATGTGGCTCGAGGTGCGCTGGCGCAAGCCGGCTGTCGAGGGCGAGGCGCAGTGCCTCGAGGATGTCCATCGCCTGTTGTCGAAGTCCTTCCCGCTCGAGCCCGGCTTGCCGTACCCGTGGCACGCATGGGCGGAGCTCATCTCGTTCGCGGGATTCGAGGACGGGATGACCCGGCAGGTGCATTCCCGCACGAAGATCGAACCGCCCGAGACGCCGATCGGCTACCGGCGAGATCCGGTGTCGATCAGCCACGAAGGCTGGGCGCTGGAGATCCCAGGTGAATTCGCCGAGCGCCGGACCGAGGAGGAGTGGTGGGGCGGCGGCGCCGGGCGAAGCGTCACCCTGGCCGCGACCGACACGGGGTCGATGGCCGCGCAGGCCTTCCTGGCCCAGGTCGCCGGCGATCTCGGGGCCGAGGCGCTCACACATCAGGCCGGCGCGGTCGTGGGCCGGGCCCGGATCCACAGCGACGAGTCGTCCGGGGTGGCCGTGGGCGTGCTCGACGGCTACTCGGCGGTCAACGGCTCTGGCGCCGCGATCCGCATCGTCTTCGACGACCCGACCGACTGGCAATGGGCGCTGGACCTGTGGCGGTCGCTCGCCCCGGGCTGAGCGCGGGCGCTTGATGGCCCCGGGCTGAGCGGGCAGCGGCCAGAGGCACCGGTTGGCCAGAGGTACCGGTTGGCCAGATCGTCATCCGGGGACGGTTATGGCAGGTCGCGTGGCCCGAAATGGCCGGATCGAGCGCGAAACGCGACACAACCGTCTGGCCACGTCGGTTTTGCCAGGAATCGCGGCGACACCGGCCGTAAGCGTCTCGGGATGTCGATCTTGCCGCCCCGCGAGCCGCAGCGCAGCCCGTCAGCCGTTGAACACGCGCTGGACTTCCTTGAGGCCCGTGACCAGGGCGTCGATGTCGCTCTTCGTCGTGTAGACGCTGAATGACGCGCGTGCGGTCGCCGCCAGGTCGAGGCGCTCGTGGAGCGGCATCGTGCAGTGGTGGCCGGCCCGGACCGCGATGCCGGAACGGTCCAGCACCTGGGCCACGTCGTGCGGGTGGACGCCGGGCAGGTTGAACGGGACGACGCCGCCCCGCAGGTCGGGGTCCAGCGGGCCGTACAGCTCGATGTCGGAGATCTGCCGAGGGAGGACGTCGAGCGCGTAGGTCACGAGCTCGCGCTCGTGCGCCCGGACCGCGTCCATCCCGAGGTCCATGAGGTATTCCGCGGCCACGCCGAGTCCGATGGCATCGCCGACGGCCGGGGTCCCCGCCTCGAACTTCCAGGGGATCTCGTTGAACTCGCTCCGGCGCAGATGGACCTCGCGGATCATCTCGCCACCGGCGAGGAACGGTGGCATCGCCTCGAGCAGCTCGCGTCGCGCCCACAGCGCTCCGGAACCCATGGGTCCGAGCATCTTGTGGCCGGAGAACGCGTAGAAGTCGCAGCCGATCTCCTGGACGTCGACCGGCACGTGCGGCACGGCCTGTGCCCCATCCACGAGGACCAGCGCCCCCGCGGCGTGCGCCATCTCGGTCAGCTCGCGGACCGGGTTGATCGTGCCGAGCGTATTGCTGACGTGCGTGAACGCGACGAGCTTCGGCTTGAGCCGGAGCAGC